>JAJYLL010000144.1 GCA_021787735.1 Acidobacteriota bacterium
TTACCGGCTCGGACATGAAGGTGCTTCTGGACATGGTGACGGTCGATCTGCCTTTGAATTCCCAGATCCGGATGTCCAAAGTTCTGGTGGAAGCCTCCACCCTGACCGTCTCCATCCACCGGGAAAAGGCCCCCGTCCGGGCCTGTGGTTACATCAACCCCAAGGGTTTTGCCCGCGGCCGCAGAACCATTGCCGGCACCCTGATCCTCACCCAGTTCAGTGTGGATGTCCTCTTCCGCTTCCTGCAGGCCGTCCTGCCCCAGGATTTCTCGAGCGACTCGACCTACGTCAAAGTCGATCAACTGCCACCCTTCAACGCCACCATCCTCTTCGCGGATGAATACGGCAATGCCAGCTACCGGCGCCTGCTGGGGCTCGAGTTCGTCACCGACGGCACGGTTTATTCCATCCAGGACCTGCTCAGTGAGCAGACCATCAGCACCATGGCCAGTGACTTTACACCCCTGCTGCCGGTGAACCATGGGGTGATCTTTGATCCGGGGATTACCAGGGGGCTGTCCGATTGTCGGTTCCCTGAGCGCTTCAGAACATGGTCCCGCCGTCCACACGCGCCCTCTTGGTCACCCTGCCGTTCCGCTGCCGCCCGGAAATAGTGCACACGGCCCCGGCCCGTACCCGAAGCGGCTATGACGAGTCCGGGGATGTGGCCGGACCCATGTTCGTGGCAGAAGATGATCCAGGCGCAAGCCGGGCACAGGCCAAGAGAGGCAGAAAGCCGTGCAGCCCCCCACAGGAGATAACAGCCGGGGATGATCTCCTCTCAGGGATCCTCACAGCGGCATGAAGGTCCCTCTGGGGGCTGTCCGCATAGAAGGGCAATGAAGCATGCTCTGGGGCCGGATAGCACCGGACTTGGGTGTCAGACAGAAAGAGCGGGGCTCTCTAAGGGGGCGGAAGAGGGTCGTGAAGGAGGAAAACAGGAATGGGCTTGAGGATATATATATACAGAGAGAGATTGGTCTTTCTTTTTAGTGATGGGAAGATGAAGGCTTTTAGTCGGGGGCCGGCTTTTGACCGGGCGGAGAAACAGGCCACTCGAAATGGAATGTTTCCCAAGTGATGAAGCTCTGGGAGTTGATGAGGGGAGACAGACCCGGTCTTTCCCCGGGGCCGGCTTCTCCGGCCGGGCCAGGGACAAGGGGGGATGCTGTGATTCGTTTCCGGCAACCATATGGGAAGAGCCTCTCGTTAATAAGGAATGAAGATCAGTAAGAGAAGAACGAATTCATTTGCCCGGCCGCCTTTTCAAACAAAGGGGAATGCACGGGTCCACACTGGGGGCTGCACGAACTTGCAAGGGGGCTGTACGGCCCTCGAAAACCAGCCTATAAGGCTTCCAATGGGGGGCTGCAGGATCACTAAGCTGGGGATACACTGTCGGAATCAGCAGGAAGAAGCGCTCAAGTCTTCAGATGCAAGTTCTTGCATTGTCGCCATACAGAGAGGATTTCTTCTTATAGAAAATGCGAGCCGCAGAAACCCGATTTCTTGATGTTCGCGGGCGTCCCTTTGACCAGTCGGCGGACTACTGGGGAACTCGGTCGTTTCTTAGTTGCGCCTTATCGAGTCTGAAGTGCTAAATTCTTGCCGGCACGAAACAATTTGCCGTTTCCGCGCAAACAACTGTAAAAGTGATTGCAACCTTTTCTGATCTGGTGTATCAAATACAACTGAGGTGCCAATTATGACTGATAGTCAGTCAAAAATGGCTTATAGTCATGATATCGGCGCGACGTCTCTACCGACAGCGTCAGATATCAGCAAGTTGCCGCGCTACGAGCGCAAGAAAGTCCAGACCCGCGAAAGGATCTATCGTGCTGCGCTGAAGCTCTTTTCCGAGCGGGGCCTTGCAACGACCACCGTGGACGAGATTGTAGCGGTCGCGGACGTTGCAAAGGGGACCTTCTTTAACTACTTCCGTAGCAAAGAGGAGATCTTTGCCTTTTTTATTGAAATTCAGCTGAGCAAGGTGACCGAAGCAGTGGACGAGGCTCAGAAAGGCAAACGCAGCATCCGAGACGTGTTACGCAAGGCGTTTGAACGCCTTGGAGGGGAGGTAGGCAGCAGTTCAAACCTCGCACGCGCACTTGTTGCCTCGGTTCTTGGCAATGACGCGGCCTGTGAGACGGTTGGAACGGGTATGGCCGAGGGCCGCCGACTGATCGAGAAAATCCTTGATCTGGGCCAGGTGAGGGGGCAGGTCAGAAGCGACCGAAGCATTCGTGCCATGAGCCTTGCCTTTCAACAAGCCCTGTTTGGCGCCATTGTGCTTTGGGGGATTCGCCCACAGGCGCGACTGTCAACTGTGCTGAACGCAGCTTTCATAGATTACTGGACGTGCATTGCGGGACAGAAAGGGAAATTGAAATGAGCGGGCCGTGGAAACTCGCCGGACCGACCACGTTGCGCCAGTTAAGGCGGCCGATAAGAGACGAAATCTGGATGTGAACTTATGTCTGATGAATCAAGGAGAACAGTAATGACCAATGACCGAAAACCAACTGTGGACGAAATCTTCGGAATAATGCAAAAGACTATGGGCACGATACCTGAGGCGATTCAGAAAGTGGCAAAGGTTGATGAGAGCTTGCTTTACGAACACCTGCGATCCCGATCTTACGCCATGCCTCCGGAGAAGCCGGCGCTCGATGAAGAAACGCGAACGCTTATTTACCTGGCAGCCGCCTTGGCAGGATCGAGCCATTCCTGCGTTGAAGCAATGGCGAACAAAGCAAAGGTCCAGGGAATTCCAGCGGAAAAACTTCTGGAAACCCTCCACATCGTGCGATTTGCTCTGGCGACACGAGTCATAGGTGACGCCGAGCCGCTTTTCAATGTATTGGAGTCCGTGTAACGCGAGGAGCAACCCTTCGAGATCAAGCGGACCCAAAAAGGACGCTGGAGCGACACAGTTAATGTGACCGAAAGCACATACTTTGATGCAAACCTCGTTCAAGGTTGGTTGACGATGTTGAGAACATTTTTGCGAAAGACAGCCGGCATAAGTCCGCTACGGGGACAACCGCCAGAATCCTTTGTTTCCGTGTTCTCGGCTGGAGGGAATAATGCGTAGAGACTCACGAAATCTATTGAAAACACCTATATGGAACGGCCTTGTAACACTGACCGGTATCTTATTGCCCCTTCTGACCTTGAGCATTGCCAGGGTTGCGCACGCCCAGTACTCGGGAGTGGCTTTCACATCGATGACGTCAGCAGGTGCTACGCCGCAGAGCTCTTCTGCGATTTCAAGTTTGAATTCGCAACAGAATCCCTTTCTGGGCAGCGTGCCTTCCGGCAAGGCGACTCCACAGATCCTCTCTTTGTCACTACGCCAAGCCATCGAGCGCGGCCTGCGGTATAACCTGGCTCTCCTCCTGAATGAGCAGTCCACGGTGGAATCCAGGGGGCAGCGATGGGAAGCTCTAAGCCATTTGCTGCCTCATGTGACGACGGAGACAAGGGAAGCGAAGGGAATGGTCAATCTCAAGGCGATCGGCTTCCCATCCACCATTCACAACGTGAATCCTATCAGCGGACCGTTCAACGTTTTTGACACCAGGGCCTACCTGAGTTCAGCCATTCTGGATTTTCATGCGCTGCGCAACGAACGGGCTGCGTCAGAACAGGTCCGAGCCGCACAGTACACCTATCAGGATGCCCGCAATCTGGTGGTGCTGGTAGTAGGCAACGCCTATTTGCAGTCTATCGCGGCCGCCTCACGCGTCCACGAGGCTGAGGCACAGGTTAATACAGCGCAGGCTCTCTGTCAATTGGCTGTCGACCGCCTTAACGCGGGCCTGAGTCCAGAGATTGACATGCTGCGGGCTCAAGTGGAACTAACTTTCCGGAAGGAACAGTTGATCGCCGCGAAGAACGAGGACTCGACGGCCAGGCTTAATCTGACTCGCGTCATCGGTCTGCCAGACGGCCAGGAATTCGCTCTCAGCACCCAAATGCCTTTTGAACTGCTCCGGGGGATTACTCTCGAGGATGCTCTGGCAGACGCCCTCGCGAACCGACCCGACTTTAAGGCAGCCATGGCAGCGGTCCATGCAGCCGAGGAACGACGGCGTGCCATCGAGGCGGAGCGGTGGCCCTCACTTTCTTTTGACGGCAACTATGGGGACATCGGTCTCGCGCCTTCCGATTCGCACGGCACTTTCCTGGCTCAAGTATCCCTCAATATCCCGGTCTTCCAAGGCCGCCGTGTTCATGGGGAACTGATCCAGGCAGACGCCCAGCTGAAGCAAAAACAGGAACAAATGGATAACCTAAAAGGTCAGATCAGCTACGACGTTCGTACTTCGCTGCTGAACCTCGAAACCGCGGCCCAACAGGTTGCTGCCACACGCAGCAACGTGGGGCTGGCCGGCCAAACTCTTACGCAGGCAAGAGACCGGTTCAAATCCGGCGTGACGGACAACATTGAAGTGATTCAGGCACAAGAGGCCGTGGCCAGCGCCGACGAGGCCTATATTACCAGTCTCTATCAATACAACCTGGCGAAAGTGGCTCTGGCACGTGCAGTCGGCATTGCGGAGCAGTCTGTACTTCGCTACCTGGGAGGAAGACAACCATGAAGGAAGAAACGATCTCAAAAGACGCGCTCCAGTTGGAGGAACAGCGGGTGGACTCGCCTGTAAACAAAGGCTTCGATGCTGAAAAACGCAGCCCGCACAGGGAAAGGCGCGGCAAAAGGAAGCGACTGATCGTCTTTGCCGCACTCGGCGTGCTGGCGGTCGGGGCATTCCTGGCTTGGCGTCACTATGCCAGATCTGTAACGACCGATGATGCCCAGATCGAAGGCCATCTCCATCCAATAAGCGCCCGCATTCCCGGCTACGTCACGCGAGTCACCGTTGACGACACTCAGTATGTGCGCAAGGGGACTGTGCTGGTGCAAATGGATCCCACCGACTACCAAGTTGCAGTGGAACTCGCCAAGGCGCAGCTCGCGAAGGCCCAGGCGGAGGCAACCGCGGCCCTCGGCGGTGTACCGATCACCTCAGTCAGCACTCTGAGCCAAGTCCATTCAGCCGAAGCCGACGTCCAGGGCTCGCAAGCAGGAGTCCTGGCTTCGGAGAAAAACTTTCAGCAAACCGAAGCACGCCTGGCCCAGGTCGAAGCCAATAATGTCAAGGTGCAGGACGACCTCAGACGCTACGGCCAGCTGATCGGCAAGAGAGAAATCTCCCGGCAAAAGTATGACCAGGCCGTAGCCTCCTCGAAGGTCAGCTCGGCGGCGGTCACCGAAGCCCAGGCCGGTGTCGCCGCAGCCGAGCAGCAGGTTACCCAAGAACGCAGCCGCATGCAACAAGCTGAAGCAGAACTCCGTAGTGCCCACACCCGCCCGGAGCAGTTGCATGTAACCCGCGCGAAAGCCGAAGCCGCAGCCGCCGTCGTCGAGGAAGCCGAAGCAGAGCTGCATCGTGCCGAACTGAATCTTGAATACACCACTATTGTTGCTCCGGCTGATGGGATTGTGGGCAAGCGCACCGCCGTGGCAGGCCAGAACGTATCGCCCGGCCAGACCCTGCTCGTGATCGTTCCCACGCGGGACATCTGGGTGACCGCCAATTTCAAGGAGACCGAACTGAAAGATATGCGGGTCGGCCAGCCGGTGAAAATCCACGTAGACGCTTATGACCATGATTTTCGAGGCAAGGTGCTGGGGATCGCCGGAGCCACCGGCGTCCAATTCAGCCTGCTGCCGCCGGAAAACGCCACGGGCAATTATGTCAAGGTGGTGCAGCGTGTGCCCGTGCGAATCGCCATTGATCCTGGCCAGGACCCGGGCCACCTTCTGCAGGTCGGGCTTTCAGTCGAGCCGCGCATCCAGATTCACTGAGCGGAGAGGCGGAGAAGGAGAACACCTTGGCTGATTCCACTGATAACATACTGACCGGTCCTCCGCAAGGCGGTGCTGCCGCTTTAGCTCTACCCTGGTCACCCGCGCACAACCCTTGGCTGATCGCTTCGGTCGTCGCTATGTCGGCTTTTATGGAGATGCTCGACGCCAGCATCGCCAACGTGGCCCTGCCGCACATGGCCGGCAGCCTCTCATCAAGCACCGACGAAGCTACCTGGATCCTCACGTCCTATCTGGTTGCAAACGCCATCATCCTGCCCCTCAGTGGCTGGATCTCGAACACCATCGGCCGCAAGAAATATTTCATGCTCTCGCTCCTTCTCTTCACGGTCAGCTCCGTCCTATGCGGCATTGCTCCCAGCCTTTCGGCGATCATCATCTTCCGGGTGATGCAGGGCGCGGGTGGCGGCGGGTTGCAGCCGGTGGCGCAGGCCATCCTCGCCGACACTTTCCCTGAAAGCAAGCGTGGCCAGGCCTTTGCGCTTTACGGCATCACCACCGTGCTTGCCCCGATCATCGGGCCAACACTGGGCGGCTGGATCACTGACAACTATTCCTGGCGCTGGATTTTCTTCATCAACATTCCGGTCGGCCTTGTGGCGTTGATGCTGGTCCACCACCTGGTTGAAGATCCGTCCTATCTCCGTCGCATGGCGCAAAAATTGGTGAAGATTGACTATATCG
This sequence comes from Acidobacteriota bacterium, assembly GCA_021787735.1. Classification (GTDB taxonomy): domain Bacteria; phylum Acidobacteriota; class Terriglobia; order UBA7540; family UBA7540; genus SCRD01. The sequence goes on from JAJYLL010000144.1 coordinate 6,578, forward strand.
GGATTGGTTTGCTGGCCGTGGGCATCGCCGCGCTGCAAGTCGTGCTCGATAAGGGCCAGGAAGACGACTGGTTCGGCTCCCATTTCATTCTTGCCCTGGCCATCATTGCCGCAGTCACTCTCGTCGCGCTGTTCATCTGGGAGTGGTTCCACGATCACCCGGTCATTGACGTTCGCCTCTTCAAGCACTTCAATTTCCTGACCACCAACCTGATGATGTTCGGCTTTGGCGTGATGATGTTTGGCACTCTGGTCATGATGCCACTTTACTTGCAAACCCTGATGGGTTACACCGCTGAAACCGCCGGCCTGGTTCTCTCCTTTGGCGGCCTGTTCTTGCTCCTGGAATTGCCGATGGTCGGCTGGCTACTCGCAAAAGTTCAGGCGCGGCGGCTTGTACATGTTGGCTGGGCGTTAATGGCCTTGGGCATGTGGTATTCAACTCGAATGATGGATACGCTGATCAGCTTCCATGTCGCTTCCTGGGTCCGCGTGCTGCAGGTCATTGGTCTGCCGCTTCTCTTCGTTCCGCTGACGACAGTGGTTTATGTTGGTCTCCCGGCAGAAAAGAATAATGCGATTTCCGCGCTTATCAATTTCATGCGCAACATTGGCATGAGCTTTGGCACCTCGATCGTCACCACGATCCTTGCGCGCCGAGCCCAGTTCCACCAGCAGGTCCTCGTCTTGCATCTCACTCCGGGCAACGTGTTTTCCTCAGCCGCTCTGGAGCGTCTGACCCAGGCGCTCTTTCATGCCGGGCTAAGCGCCTCCGATGCGCTCCATCAAGCTTACGGTCGCATCTATCATGCCTTGATTGTGCAGTCAGTCTCTCTGGCCTATATTGACGCCTATCACGTCTTTTTTGTTGCCGCAACGGTCCTGTTTGTGCTCTCGTTCTTCTTAAAACGAAATGAGCCGCGGGCCCCTAGCGGCCCGATGGAAGGGTAAGACCCCTGAGCAGGCGCAGTGGAGACCAATCAAAGGGGAATGAGTTGCGTGTTAATAATTACGTCTGACGTTCAGGGAGATCCGGTTCACCAACCGGAGGTAGGCTGAACTGCTGGACCAACCCTGGGACCTCGGTCGTTACTGCCTTTCCAGAACGAACCTGCGAAGATACATTTCGAGCTCGTCACGGACGCGGCGGAATTCGGCCACTCGTTGGTCTTGCGAACCGACAGCATTGGCGGGATCCCGAAGGCTCCAATGAATGTGCTTCGTGGTAGTAGGAAAAAGAGGGCAGCTTTCTTTAGCGTTGTCACACACGGTAATTACGTAATCGAAATGCTGGCCTGTGAATTCGTCGACAGACTTCGACCAGTGGCCCGAGATATCAACCCCGATCTCCTGCATTACCTGAATGGCTTCTGGCCGCACTCGGCTCGGCAGGGTCCCTGCACTGAAGACTTCAAAATTCGATCCGCCATGGTGCCGGAGGAGCCCTTCTGCCATCTGGCTGCGGGCAGAGTTTCCCGTACAGAGAATCAAAACTCGCATTCCTCATCTCCTATTGAGAAGACTACTCACCGGTGTGTGCGTAGCAATCGTACCTTCCTAGCAAATTCCGGGGTAATAAGAAGACCGACTGCACACAGGCGAGAATGCCAAGCGCCCAGTCTGCGGCGGAGCTTCCACCAGCGACCTGTTCAAGCCCATAAAGGTTGCGCTCGCGTGGCTTCCGGTGGTGCCCAGCCCTCTAACCGCGCGGTTTCGTTGCTCGCACGAAGGCGCTTACAAACTTTCCATCCACCAAGGGGGCAATCGCATCGACATCGATTCCCTTGCTCGCCAGTATTTCGCGCGCATCCGCCGCGCGGTAAACCCGCGTCACCTCAATGCTGACGGTCTCGAAGCCAGCCCGAGCGAGCTTCGCGAGGTATTCTTTCTCCTCGAGCGCTCCCGCCAAGCATCCGATCCAAAGCTCCACATTTTCCCGAATCTCCGCCGGAACATCGCCTCGAACCACGACGTCGGAGACCGCAAAGCGCCCACCGGGCTTCAGCACGCGGAACGCTTCGCGCAGCACGCGATCTTTATCCGCCGATAGATTGATGACGCAGTTGGAAATGACAACGTCAACGGATTTGTCAGGCAGCGGGATCTTTTCAATTTCACCCCGCAGAAATTCCGCATTCTTGACACCGGCTATACGCTGGTTCTCCCGCGCCAGGGCAAGCATCTCATCCGTCATGTCCAGGCCGTACGCCTTGCCTGTGGGACCCACGCGTTTGGCCGAGAGCAGGACATCAATGCCTCCACCTGAGCCCAAATCCATGACCGTTTCGCCTGGTTTCAACTCGGCCAGCGCAGTCGGGTTACCACAACCCAGAGATGCCAACAGCGCCTCTTCGGGGACTTGATTTGCCTCGCTACTGTCGTAGAGGTTTGAAGTGATAGGATCAAGACACCCTTCTTCTAAGGGTGTCGTCCCACAGCAGGAGATTCTCCCCTTGATGACACGCAATGCGGCCTGCCCATACTTGTTTTTAACAACTTCCTTGATATCCTGGGTGCTCATTTGCTCTTCCTTTCCCGACCATGTAGTGATGCCTGCTCAATTCCCACGACTTCGGCCGGTTTGATGGCCTTGGTACGGGTGCAACACTCCGCGTACAGGAAGTTAATGATTTCCTGAAGCGCCTCTGTGTTGGCCGTATACCAGAGGTATGTGCCCTCTCGGCGCACGTTGACCAGTCCCACGTTCTTGAGCTTGTCAAGATGATGGGACAAAGTCGATGCAGGGATCTCAAGCTCCTCTTGGATGTCGCCTGCTACGAGTCCCTGAGGATGGGCGGTGAGAAGAAGGTGCACGATGCGCAGTCGAGGCTCGGCGCCCATGGCAGCAAACATATCGGCGTAGCATGTAACCTGTTCGGTGGTCTTGACGGCTCTCATACTTCGATTATATTGGAAATATAAAACTATGCAAGAAAAACACTCGAACCAGCTTCCCCGCAGACTCGAATCCCCGGCCGTCACAGCAAAGAATCCGCCGAGTGTTGATGCCTACATCGGTTTTGCTTATAGCCACTCTCTTCCCCCGGCTCAGGACGAGATGTTGATTCCATCACCTCTCTCGGTGATGCCCGTCACAGCGCCCCCTGTGACATGGGCATATACATGTATGTGTATATGTGAAACATGGTTTATCACGAATGGGAGTTAGCCAATGAAAGAAATGGAACAGGTGTTTAAGGGGCTGGCCGATGCCACCCGGCTGAGGATCCTGAACCTGTTGCTGCACGGGGAATTGTGCGTTTGCGATATTCAATTTGTGCTGGATT
>JAJYLL010000145.1 GCA_021787735.1 Acidobacteriota bacterium
CCGGTGTTGGCCTATCCCCCTGCGAGAAATATGCACCTGTGACTTTCCGCGGTCAACAAAAATCGTACGAGACGCTGATGCCGGATATAAACGCGTGCGGACAAAATGGCAGCGAGGTCCGGCCGATCCCTTGCTGGGCAGCGGGCGGCCCGTCAGGAATATGTGATGGGCATACTCTCCGTCGACCATCCGGATGCGCAATAACTCTGCCAGACTCGGCTAAGGGGAATCCCGACCTCCACCGTATCCATGCCTGCACCAACGGTGTAGTGACCCAGATCACTGCGTGCGGTTGCTGGCTGGGCCATAAGGATAGACACCAGCCCGAAACGGGTCCCGGCTCCCGCACATCCGGGGCTGGCGGATTTCTTGATGAAGCAGCTGCCTGATGCGGCACACTCCAGGTTAAAGCCTCGCTGGGCAAGGAGGTTCCAATGGTCACTCGAAGGGATTTTCTCAAGTCTTCGGCAGTTCTCACCGGCAGCCTGGGCTTGATCGGACGGCAGGCTCCTGTTTATACCGCTGAGTCGGAGCCGTCCCGATATTTCGGCGTGCATCCGTTTGTGGAACTTCATCCGGAAGCAGTTTTCATCCTGCGGACCCATGTGGACTACAAGACGAATTCCACGGCGTGCAAGCGGGCCGGACTCGAACTGGGCCGCACGCTATTTGTTCCCATGGACAACACGGGCGTTCCGGTAACCCACTACATCGCAACCAAGCCAAACCTGACCGCGCATAGGGCTGTGGACCCAAAGAGAGGCTTTACGCTTGAAGACACAATGGGCATTGCCACCGATCCAAATTTCGTTGAGGGCCTGCTGGACTCCCTGAAGGACCTGGGTGTTGCGGGCAGCCGGATCCACATGCGCGATACGAACGGCGCCAGCGTCATCGGACCCCGCGGATACACGGCCATGGCGGAACGGCTGGGTGCAACGATCAGCCCCGTGTCGGCCGCGATCAAGACCCCCGACGACGCAAGAAATCAGGAGCAGATTGTGTGGAAAGAGGTCCCGAGTGGCGTGGTGCACACCCAACTTCCCTACCTGTGGCCCATTAACGCGCGGAAATCGTGGAACCTCAATATAGCCAAACTCAAGGCCCACGAAATGGGCATGACCCTCGCCGCCAAGAACTGGCAGGGTAGCCATGCTTCGCCCTTTCAGCAATACTGCGGCAGTTGGCCTGCCATTCAAAAAATCCAGAACCTTGAGAAGGCAATTGATAAGGAATGTATCGAGCCGCGAGTCAATGAAGTCATCAAAGCAAATTTCGAGCGGCACCAGCTTACAATCCCGCGATGGAACACGCCGGATTTCACACGCCAGGCGGGAGATAATGAGCAGTATTACTACACCGCCCTGTGCATGGAATTGTGGGCGCATCGCACCATCGACAATCATGCCGCGTCACCCATCGGAATCCACATCGTCGAAGGAATCTACGGCCGCGACGGCGACTTCAACTGGGGTCCGAATCCCTATGGCAATGAGAATAACTTTGATGGGAGAGCTTGGGACTATATGACGAACGTCGTCATCTTCGGCAAAAACCCCTACCTGGTCGACATTGTTGGGCATTGGCTGGCCGGGCACGAACCGGGGAATTTCGGCCTTTTTCACATTGCGATGGAACGCGGCAAGCTGGACATGCTCAATCCGAGAAATATTCCGATTTACGAGTGGGTGGATGGCGTCGCCGTGCGCCGGCCGCTGGATGGCTTCACGCGCACGCCCTTGAGGACGTTCTACCTGCAACAAGCCGGAAAAGAGCCCCTGTGGCACCTGGTCGACGAGCCGTTCGATTACAGCAACGTCACCGAGAAGAAATTGAACATCCCCGCCAAACCAACCACGCGCGTGCTGAACCAGCACTACCCCAATGCCGTGAATCCGCGGCTGGCCATCGAATTCAGTGTTCCGCAAAAGGGTTGGGCGCTTGTAGAGATTCTCGATCAGAGCGGAAACAACCTGGAAGTGATCTTCAACGCCGTCTGTGCGCCCGGATACCACATGGCAGCATGGAACACCGCGAAATACGCTTCAGGAAGTTACAAGTACCGGCTGAGGTATAACGGCTACGGCGAGGTGCACGAACTCGTCCTGAACAAGACGTAGAAGACGCCACGTTCATGCAACGAACCGAGCAAACCTGAAGCACTGGGCGGTGGAACCGCTTGTGAACACCTGATCTACCTACCCGTCTGAATCAGGCCCTGTGCGGCTGGCGCAGTTGCGGCGGCAGGTAGGTATCGCCGCACACCGGGCAAAGCTCGGCCTGTTCCGATTCAGCCTGATAGCAGTGATAGCAGATCCTCACCTGTTCCTCTTCTTCGTCATAGACATCTTCGGGAATCGGATCTTCGGGACCCTCCAGCGCCTGCTCGGACATCGAATTCTCAAATTCAGGCGGTGGCAGCGTCTCAGATTCGACCCCATCCTTGAAATCCGGATCAACATAATCCCACTGGCTCAGATCCAGAGGCGCATCCGCATCCAGCGGGAACCGGCGGCACACCAGGCAAAGCTCTGCCCCAGGCTGCTCCGTATGCTCGGCTGCCAGCATTGATTTGCAAATGTCACACATACCCTCTCGTCACCTTTCTGCCTGGGGCTGGCGCAGGCCCCTCAGGCAAATTCCCATCCGCGGCATTTGTCAATCTCGCACTGGCTGCGATTGATGTAGTGGCGCAGCCCTTCCAGTCCGTACTCATGGGCCAGTTTGCGCGCGCTCACTCCCGGCCGTTTGGCTTTGAGCACAAACCAGCCTTCGAGCGGCAACCACTTGTCCTGCTCAACATCCTCGCCGCGTTCTGCAAGCAGCCTCTTGAGCTTATCGGGCAGGTTGAGGTCCTGGTGGAAGACACAGCGGTCGAGATCAAGCGTCACCCGCGTGATGTTGGTTTTGGCGTCGCGATTGTGCGCGTCGTAGATCATTTGCTCACCGTCAATGTCAAACACGTGGCAGTCGGGGACCCATGTGGCGCTCACAACGTAGTAGTTGTAGGCAATCGCCTGCGCCTGCAGCGAGCGACCGGCCGAGTAGGCACTGGGCCAGATCACCAGTTCGGCGCTGTGGTCCGACAGGCGCTTCCAGATGGGCGCCCAGTTCACGTCAAAACAGATGGCGAAGCCGATGCGGCCGAAATCCGCGTCGTAAACCTTGACCTCCTTGCCGGGCACCACGTCGAGCGGAACGCACTCCTGCTGCCATACAGGAAAAATCTTGTCGTAAATGCAGACCACTTTCCCGGAGCGGTCGAGAAGGACTGCGGAGTTTGAATGCTGATTGCCGTACTGGCGGTCAATGGGGCACACAATGTAGGTGCGGTGCCTGCGCGCCAACCGCGACATGGCCGTGACCGTAGGGCCGTCGAGCGGCTCACGCGTGGTTTTGTTCAGGCCGCGGCAGGTTTCAGGGATGGCAATGATGTCGGCCCCTTGCTCTCCCTGCTCATCCACAAGTTCAACAATTTCGTTCAGCGGCCGACCGGCGTGGAAACCAACACTCACCACTCGCACCGGCCGCCCGATCTGATTGGATGGAGTTTCCTTCTTCCCGTTTTCGGCCTGCTGTGCGCCGGCGGCCAATCCCGTTGAACCACCCAGTCCGGCCGCAAGTGCCGATGCCCCCGCGGCCGAATTCCTGAGAAAGTCTCTTCGGTTGACACGGTTGGACATGATGTGACCTCCTGCCGGTTGGGCTCCGTGGGACCATCTCCGCGTTCTCAGTGGGCTAAAAGCATCATCGCAGAGTGCGCGGAGAGCCTCTGTGCGCTCTGTGTCAATTTTTTCACCCCACAGAGAACACAGAGAACGTTGAAAGCTCTCACCAGCTTAAGCCAGTTCGTTTTTCCCCGACAAACTGTGACCAATCGCGCTCTGCGCCACCCAGGGCGGCAATGCTCGTCTTACACGTTTTCCGGCACAGTGAAAGGGGCCCGGAAGGCTCCATGAAGCATCTTGCTGGCTTCCTCGTCGCCGATAATGCTTTCCGTCGCGCCGTCGAAGTTGATGGTGCGGCCCAACCGATAGGAAACGTTCGCCAGGTTCACCAGCAGCGTGGACTTGTGGCCTTCCTCAACCGGAGCATTCAGGTCCTGCTTTTTGTGCGCAATCACCGCGTCAATGAAGTTTGCGAAGTGGTCCCCATGGCCATTTGCCTGAGGTCCTGGTTCCTGGTCCGGACCCAGCCACGTCTTATACGAATCGTAGCCTTGGATGGCCAGATAACCCTTGGAACCGTAGAAAATGTTTCCAATGGTGTCTGGAGCGCGCTTCCTTTGGTGTCCACCACCAAGACCGGCCGCGGGCACACCGCCGCTCTTGAAGCCGCCCGCGCCGATGCCGGCCTCGTGGTTAGTCTCCCAACCGCGAACTTCAAACTCCATCATTTTGGTTGAGCCGTCAGGCGCCTTGAATTCGTAAGCGCAGTTCAGGACGTTGGGCGTCTGCTGGTCATCCTTGAACATGAACTTGCCGCCGATCGCAGAGATCTTGGTCGGGTAGTCGAGGCCCAGGCCCCAGCGGCAAATGTCCACTTCATGGATACCCTGGTTGCCAAGATCGCCACTTCCGTAATCCCAGAACCAGTGCCAGTTGTAATGAAAGCGGTTCTTCGTGAAAGCATGCTCGGGCGCCGGGCCCAGCCAAAGATCGTAGTGGACGCCGGCCGGCACGGGCGAAACCGGGGTCTGGCCAATTGTGTCGCGCCACTTGTAGCACAGGCCGCGAGCGAGATAAACGTCGCCGATCAGGCCGTCGCGCATGTGCTTGATGGCTTCCTGGATGGCCGCGTTGGAACGGCTCTGCGCCCCCATCTGTACGACGCGGTTGTATTTCTCGGCGGCCTTCACAAGTTGATGACCATCAAACCAGGCGTGCGAAACGGGCTTTTCCACATAAGCATCTTTTCCCGCCTGGCAGGCGTAGATGCCAATCAATGAATGCCAATGATCGGGCGTTGCAACGGAGACGGCGTCAATGGATTTGTCTTCCATCACCTTGCGGGAATCGATAATACGCTTGGGGCGCGGATGCCCCAGCTTCTCGGTATCGGCCAGCCGGCGGTCGAGCACATTCTCGTCCACGTCGCAAAGGGCCGCGACATTGGCATTCGAGAGCCGCGCAAAGGAGCGGATGTGGTCCCATCCCCGCCCTCTCAGGCCGCACACCGCCACATTAACGCGGTCATTGGCGCCGAACACGCGTTCGGGATTGGTGATGAAGGTGATCCCGCTGAAGGCAGTAAGCCCGGCGGCGCCGGCTTTGGCGCCGGTTTTAAGAAATTCCCGCCGGCTGACGTCCGGCTGTTGCGATTCTTGAGACATTTCTGCTCCTCCTGTCGTGTTTGTCAACTCTGATCCAGACTGGTTATACGGCCCGTGTTGTGCAGCCCAAAACGGGAAGGCTGACGAACCAGTTGTCCCCTCTGAACAAAACGCGACAACCGGCGGGCTTGCCAACAACTCGGTGCTGAATGCGTGTTACCCTGCCCGAACCTACCTAATGATTCCCCGCTTGTATACCACTGACGCCGCAGGAAAACAACACCAAATTGGCAGCGGGGTACCGCACGGACACGAACAGACTGCTCAGGCGTCCCGTGAAGCTTGCTCCCCTGGAATTCGCATAATGTAAGGTGTGCGCTTATTGGGCTATAGGTTCTGAAGCCTCTGCCCGGTCCCCCGAACGGCCGCGGGTTCACGGACACTTCGCAAGCACGGCGATGTCTGATGCGCCGCCCGCGGTTCCGCGACTTCCGCCACTACGGCTTCCCCCGCGTACAAGCCAAGACCCCGGCCCGCCACGGAGGGGCTCGGGGGCCGCCCCGCGGGCCTTGGCAGCCTCCGAACGTTGTTCATTTGCACCCAACGAGTGCTGAACCCGAAGGGTGGATCTGGAACGAAGGCTGATAGAAGTATGTGTGATTGTATGTGTAGGACGCGCTCATAGAATAGCACGTACCGGAGCCAGTGGTTTTCGCGCTGAAGCTTTCGTGCCCGAAGGCGGAGTTAAGTGAAGGTGAAAGCAGAGCGTGGACTCGCACCGGATATGTGTTGTCGTTGTAGATCTGGTTCCAGAGTGACCAAGCTATGCCCTCCGCAGTGCTGCCTTGGCCGTAGCCGACCGACTTAGTCGCCCCATTCACCGTCAGGCTGACGGATCCCGAATCGTACACGGTGACATACTGCCCGTTAATTCTCACCGTCCGCGACTGCTCGTATCCACTCACATCGGCGTAGCCGGTACCGGGACACGCGGTTGACCCGGACCGAACAGAAGCGTATGCCTCGAGGACGCCGCCGGTTACCGTCTCACCTGAGAGCGACGGAACCGGCCTGACGTCATTAAGAATGTCCTGCTTGAGCCACTCGGTGTCGCCCGCGCACACGCCACTGGACAGTTCCGCCACGCCGGCTACGTGAGGTGACGCCATTGAGGTCCCTGAGAGGTATTCGTAGTTGTCATTAATTGCGGTGGAGTAGACGAACACGCCTGGCGCGCCCAGATGCACACTGTTCGCGCCGTAATTGGAGTTGGTACCGTCGTTGTAGGCCGTGCTCGCTAAATTGTCACGATTGTCAGTTGCCGCCACGGAAATGATGTTCGCTACGCTGTAGCTTGCCGGGTAAAACGGTGTGGTGTCATTGTTGCTTCCGCTATTGCCTGCCGCCGCCACGAAGAGCATGTCGGTTGTGTACGCATTGCTGATTTCGTCCTCAAGAGCCTGCGAAAAGCATCCACCGCACCCGTAACTGTTATTGAGGACGCGGATATTAGCCTCTGTAGCGCCGTTCCCGTCGAAAGAAAATTTCGCCCCCTCCATGAACTGGATTCCGTCGATGATGTTGCTGGTGGGGCAACTGCCGCTCGCATCGCAGACCTTGGCGGCTATGATTTCGGTAGTCCAGTTCACTCCTGCGACGCCAATACCATCGTTGCCGACGGCCCCTATTATCCCGGAAACGTGGGTGCCGTGGCTCTCGACGGTGTCGTCCATGGGGTCGCAGATTTGAGCAAAGGTGTTCCAGCCGTGTGTGCCAGCGCCACAGGTACGCTGGGTCGAGCCCTGGAGGAATGCGAACTGGTAAAGTGCGGACCAGACGTTGGCTGCCAGGTCGGGGTGGTTGTAGTCAATCCCGGTATCCAGAACGCCGATGGCGATGCGTGACGAACCAGTCGAGATGTCCCATGCCCCGTAGGCCCTGATGTCGGCGCCTGGCGTGCCTGCCTCACCTCCAATTGTCTGCCCGGTGTTCTGCATTCCCCACTCGAGGGAGAAACCCGGATCGTTCGGGGTGTTCGTCGTGCTGTAAATCCAGTTCGGTTCGACGCGGGCGACACCGGCGGCGCCGGTGAGCAGCCCCATCAGTGTCGTTACGTCGTTCGTGGGTGAATGGAAAAGCATCCAGCCTGCGCTACCGACCGTCTGCACTCCGTCAACGTCGGCCGTGACTTCGGCTTGGGTGATATCTGCACTAACGTTGGCCTGCGCCTCCTGATCGTTTGGCGCCGGCTGCTCGAACTTGATAAGCACTTCGTTTGCTACGGCCTCATGTCCTTGATAAGTCTGTCTGACTGTCTGACAAAGCGATGGCACGGTTGAGACAGCAGTGAGAAGCAGAAGTGAAAAGGTGCGAGATAAGATGGGTTGGCTCAGCTCCATGGTGGGGCCTCCTTTCCTTCACAAGTAAAGAAGCGTTTACGCTGAGTTAAATATGACTAAAGCATAAAACTTTATTTTCTTTTGTTGTCAAGTGTAAAATTACTAACCAGTTGGCGCCCTTTTGCAGCCCCTGCGGAGGTGACCGGTGAACGCACGACTTGCGCTCTTGATCCTTGCCGCTGCAACAGCACTTGGCTGTGGAGGCGCTCAAACCAGCAAGCCGAACCCCTGCGAGCCCCCAGGCTGCTTCACCCCCCAGCCGAACTGTGCCTACACCAACCGTCCCGCCGTCTTCGTTGGGAACGCCGGCTCCAGCAGTGTTTCAGCGTTTCAGTTGGTTGCTCCGAACAGCGCGGCGGGGGTTGGCCTGGTGTGCGGGTCGCCTTTTGGTGTCACCGCGCCTCCGACCGCACTTGCAGGCGGTGAGCCGGCGGGCGAACAGACGTACCTGATCGTCTTGAGCGCGCCGCAGAAAACGATCTTGCTGTTTAGGGTTGACCCTCTCACGAGCATCCTCACCGGGCCTGTGGCAACGGTGACTACGCCCTATACACCCGTGGCTGCGGCTACCTTAGGCGGTGCTTTTCAGCCTTTCTATGTCGCAAACGCCGAGGGAAGCGTTTCGGCCTACGAGATCTCCGGGCAAACGGCGTCGCCCACTGTCACGGAGATACCCGGCTCACCGTTCCCGGCCGGCGCCGGACCAGCGGCCATCGCAGCCACTTCTGGGCCACCGTTCGTATACGTTGCCAATTCCCGATCCAATGACATCTCAGGCTACTCCGTGGACCCCGCCACCGGCGCGTTAACCCCCCTGCCCGGTTCCCCATTTCCCGCAGGCACTTCCCCAAGCTCAATCAAGGTCTGGCCGCCGCAGGTTCCGAGCCCGACAGGCGGCGCGACCGTTGTCATAGTGACCAACGCGGGCTCAGACAACGTGTCCATGTACTCAGTGGCAAGCGATGGGAGCCTTACGCCCGTCCCAGGCTCGCCCTTTCCGGCCGGCACCACGCCGTCTTCGGTTAACCTGGGAGACTATCTTCCCATGCGGCACGTTTATGTGGCCAACTCAGGGTCAAATAACGTCTCAGGCTATAGCATTGATGATGCCACCGGCGTATTGACCCCTCTAGTCGGTTCGCCGTTTCCCGCAGGCCAGGGCCCATCTTCAATTGCGGTTGCGTTCAGCGACGAGCTCGTTTACGTGGCCAACACCGGATCGGCAAGCATGTCAGTGTTCACCGCCGATACCGCGACAGGAGTACTCACGCCCATCCCGGGCTCGCCTTTCGCGGTCGGACAGTCCCCGAACCCGGTAATATTCTTCCAAACCCCTGAGTAGCTGCGCGCTCGCGTGGTTATGGGGTCTTGTGCGAGTCGTCAAAAGTAAGCGTAATCCCCACCGTCTTTCCTTCCTCGAGAACTACGGGGTCAGCGTTGCCTGCGGCTTTTCCGTACATGCCCATCGGCGAGCCGGAAGGCGGATCCTCATGCGGGTCATACGCGCCAGTCTTGTCCAGAAAAGCCATTGCATAGACGGATGGGCCGGCAAGGTCCTTAAAGGTGAGGGTTTGATTTTTGCCTGACGCCGTCTCCCGCCGCAAAATGTGGCAAACGCCTGCCTCAGCCGCAGGCGGCGCGGCGCTCCCGGTGACGTCAATCAGACTTTTCGAGGTGAAGGGATTGGCGTCGAACACGAGGACATAAATCTTGTGTTGCAGGTCCACCTTTTCCGTTCCGGTGTAATTCAGTTTTACTTTGAGCGTCCTTTGGGCCGACGCTGCCTTTGAGTTTGCGGCTGCCAGAGTTAGTACGCACACCACGACAAGAGCCCCTGCCAGGGCGATTTTCCTGTACATCTCCTTCTCCTTTTCCTGCCGGGGACAGGCTCAGCTTTGCTCGCTGTTGAAACGGCGGAGCCGAATCAGCTCAGCAGAAGTAATTATGAAGTTCGGCCGGTGCGGGCACAGAGCGGCAGGGATTCTCGATGATACGGCTGCCTTAGTGGAAGCAGGAGAGAATCGTCGTGCCCGCAAAACTGCTGTGACATGTGAGATTTGATCCCTCTGGACCAAGCTCATGATATCTAGCCACATATACCACCGGCAGGGCGGGAAAACAATATCAATGTGGCGCCACGGCAGCACCACTAGGGCGCACCGTGGCCGTT
>JAJYLL010000146.1 GCA_021787735.1 Acidobacteriota bacterium
GCTCCACGCGATCCACTTCCTCGTCTGTGCGTCCGGTCTGGCGCAGGAAGCGCAAAGTCTCGGCATCCACGGGGAAGAAGCCCATCGTTGCCCCGTATTCGGGCGCCATGTTGCTGATCGTCGCGCGATCGGGCAGCGCCATTTGCGCAAGGCCATCGCCAAAGAACTCGACAAACTTGTCCACCACGCCCTTGGCGCGCAGCATCTGGGTCACGGTCAGCACCAGGTCGGTGGCTGTCACGCCTTCTTTCAACCGGCCTTTCAGCTTGAAGCCGATCACCTGCGGCGTCAGGAAGTAATAAGGCTGGCCCAGCATGGCCGCTTCGGCCTCAATACCGCCCACGCCCCAGCCTAGAACTCCCAGGCCGTTGATCATGGTGGTGTGTGAATCTGTTCCAACCAGGGTGTCGGGGTAAAGAATCGTTTCGCCGTCCTGTTGTCCCGCCTGGACCACCTTGGCCAGAAACTCCAGGTTCACCTGGTGCACAATGCCCGTGGCCGGAGGGACTACGCGGAAATTCGCAAAGGCCTGCTGGCCCCACCGCAGAAACTCATATCGCTCGCGGTTGCGCTGGAATTCGATCTCGGCGTTGCGCAGGATCGCCGTGGGAGTGCCAAACACGTCCACCTGCACCGAGTGGTCAATCACCAGGTCAACGGGAACCAGCGGGTTGATCTTTGACGGGTCGCCACCCAGCCGCTGCATGGCCGAGCGCAGCGCCGCCAGGTCAACAACCGCCGGAACCCCTGTAAAATCCTGAAGGATCACCCGCGCCGGCTTGAATGGAACCTCCTGCCGCGCCGGCGACTTGGCGTTCCAGGCGGCCAGCGCCGCAACGTCGCTTTCCTTGATCAGCTTACCGTCGCAGTTGCGCAGAACGGCTTCCAGCAAAACTTTGATCGAAAAGGGAAGTCTGGAAACACTGCCCGGCCCGGCCTTCTCAAGAGCTTCAAGGCGGAAAATAGTGGCGCGCCCACTTGCTGTTTCCAGCGCCGCACGGGAATTAAAAGGATTGTTAGCCATATTGTCAGTCACCTTATGGATGTCGCGAAAACTCTCTATATTATCAAAGAATCACGCCCTCTGACGACCCATTTTCTGGCTTCAGTTGTAGCTCGGCGGGACCAGTCGCTCCGCACTTCCTATGGCAATCGCATGACCGACGTTGCAGTGAAACTGCATTATCCCGTTCGAAGGTTTGGGGACGGCCACCCTCTTGCCCCGTGATGTCATTTGTGGTGGTTGTAAAGTCTTGTGTCTTGCATTGGCCGTTCGGCGGGCGGGCAATAGGTTTCAAGCCGTGCCGTACGCATTGGGTTGTAATTCTGCTGCGGAGAACTCCCGGAAGTGACGAATGCCGGATGGCCGTGATTAGATCGGAGACCGTTGATCATTGATGTTCCGCATATCCACGCGGTCGGTCTGGAATCCTGCCAGCAATCGGACCCCGAGTGCGCTGACAGCAAGCAGCAATCCCCCTATCAGCATCAGTTCCCGAGGCTGCTTGTACCATAACAACTGCATCAGAAGGATCAATGCGGCCAGCACCAGCAAGGCCAGTGAAAAGCCACGATGGTACCGGCGGATCTCCGACTGTACCCAGGCATCGACACGGTGTTCAATTTCACGGCCTTCGTCAGAATCGGTGCAATCGGGCTTCTTGTGGCAACAGTTGCAGACGTGCGCCGGAGCTTTGTAGCGTACAACGTTGTTGATGTGATCAACAGAATGGCGGTGAAGCAGTTTCCCCGTGGGACATTCCCAGTGGTCCAATTCCTTCTGAAATTGGAAGCCGGTCACGCGCATCTGCTCGGACCGTTGGTGGGAATGCTTCGCCAGCCATTCCAGCATCAAGGCAACCAGCACCAGAAACAGCGCGTACCCGGCGGCCATCAGCACTTCAGCATGGAACCCTTCGATCATCATTTCACCCCGGAGGACTCCACGATCTCGGTAAATAGACTTCCTTGGGGCTGTTCGATCGCCATCTTGGGCGCCACATGGCGGACCCCCAACCAGGCCAGGTAAACCACCGGCAGCACGCCCCCGACAATAAACAGAACGTCGCCCGGCAACCGCATCCACTCGATTATTGCGTTCAGATGTCCCGTCAGGTAGTGCAGACTTCGCGCATCGTAGTAGCCGTAACGCACGGAGTGGTACAACTGAATGATTCCCAAGGGAAACAGCGAGGCAAACACCATCCACGCCAGGCCAATGTTTAGCGACCAGAAGCTGATTTTTGCCGCGCGGTCGGACCAGCGGTCCTGCGGAACCATATAACGCAGGCAGAATATCGCCAATCCCACGGCCAGCATTCCATAAACGCCCATCATCGCCGCGTGCGCGTGGTTGGCGGTCAGGGCCGTACCGATTTCAAAGTAGGACACAACGGGCAGATTGATCAGGAAGCCGAAGATGCCGGCGCCTAGAAAGTTCCAGAAGCCAACCGCAGCCAGAAACATGACGGCCCAGAAGTGCGGGAAGAGCGATTTTGATCTGGCACTTTGCTCGGCGCCCAGTTGCAGGAAGCTCCACGCCTCCAGCGTCAGAAAAGTGAGCGGAATAACCTCGGCTGCCGAAAAGAAGGCTCCCAGCGCCATGTGGACGGCCGGCTCGCCGGAAAAGTAGAGATGGTGCATGGTTCCGATCACGCCGCCAGCGGAATAGAGCAGGATATCGAGATAAACCATCGTCAGCGCCACGCGCTCATGCACCACTCCCAACAGCACAAAGATGTAGGCCACGAGGATGGTGGTGAACAGCTCCAGGAAATCTTCCACCCAAAGGTGCACTACCCAGAAACGCCAGAAGTCCGTTGTGGTAAAAGCCTCATTGGGCCGCGCCAGCAGGCCAACCGCATAGAAAGCCGGAATCGAGAGAGCCGAGAAGAAAAACAGCCAGGGCAGGTTGCCGATGTGCTCTGAGCTCAGGCGGCCGCGCAGGCCCCGGAAGAGAACGATCACCCAGAAAGAAAGCCCGATAATCAGCAGGATCTGCCAGAAGCGTCCCAGATCGAGGTATTCAAAACCTTGATCGCCAAACCAGCTCCAGAGGTGGGTGATCCAACCTTCAATCCCGGCGTATTCGCCGATCAGGCTTCCGAACACCACCACGGCCAGCACACCCAGCAGGCCGTAAGCCAACAGGCTTTGCCCTTTGGGCTCGCGCCGCGTAATCATGGGAACCAGAAAAATACCGGCGGCCAGATAGGACGTGGCCACCCAGAAAATGGCAAGCTGGACATGCCACGTGCGGGCCACGTTGAAAGGCAGCAACTGCGCAAGGTCGATGCCGAAGACGTTGGAAAGGTCTGCACGGTAATGCTGCGACGCGCCCCCAAGCAGTGTCTGCAGCAGAAAGAGCACGGCCATCACCAGGAAGAAGTACGCCGTGGCCCGTTGCGCGGGCGTCAGCATTACTGAGTCCGGCGGACGGAAGGAAACCGTGGTCCTTTCCCGCCCATGCCAACCTAGGAAGTTCCACCGGCCAAAGGCTGCCAGCAGAAGCCCAATGCCCCCCAGCAAGGCGATCAACGAAAGCACGCTCCAGACAATTGCGTCGGCCGTAAGGTGGTTGTTCACCAGCATTTCAGGTGGCCAGTTGTTCGTGTAAGAGTATTGGAGTCCCGGCCTTTGGGCCGCCGATGCCCACGCCGACCAACTGAAGAAGGCAGTCAGATCGCGAATCTGCTGAGGATCAGTAATAGCCTTGGGCCGCAATCCGAACTTGGTGGTGGGTTGGGAGAAAAAGTCCTGGTAATGAGTAACCAATTCCTTGAAGGCGGCAGCTTGCGCTACTGTGTACGTCAGCGTGCCGGTCGCGGGGTCGTAACGGTTGGTTTTAAAGTCCTGCACGGTCTCGCCTTGCGCGCGATCTGAGGCTGCGCCCCCGTACTGCTGGCGCACGATCAGTGCGGCTCGATGCAGATAATCCGCCGTGAAGTCAGGCCCAAGATAAGCCCCGTGCCCAAAGATCGATCCGTACTCCATCAGGCCGTTGCGGAGAAAAGTCTCCTGGCCGCGGGTGATGTCCCCCCGGGTAAACAGGACCTGGCCGGACGCATCAACCACCTTGGCCGGAATCGGCGGCTCGCTGGTATACGTGCGGTAAGCCAGAAGCCCCATCACAAAGAACCCAAATAGGAAGACGACTACGATAGCTTGACCCCACCTGCTGGAAACGATCAGGCTGCGTTTGGAATCGGTTTCCATCTCCTGTCTCCTGGCACTGGATTTTGAAGTTGACCGGGGAAAACGGGAAAATTTAAGCTAACGGATGCTGCAGCCTCAAGCTATGACTATAGTCGCAGGTTGCGCACTGAATAACAAGATAGGACGTCAAAACTGAAAGTCAAGGCCATTATCAAGTGAAAATCACACGCGCATTCTTGCTCTTGAGCCTTTGGTGAAAGTCCTTCGTGGGCGTGACGCGGCTTTATGTAGCAGCGGTGTCCTTACCGGCGGCTTTGCCTGGTGATCCTAGTTTGATTGTGGTCAGCCGAGCTACTCTGCTGGCTTTTCCATTTTCACCCCCAGAGGTTGTCCTGCTTTCGCGGGTCTGTGCTTGTGGGAGTCAAACAGCCCCGATTTGCGGTTGTAGCGGATCGCCGCACTTACGACGATGAAAGCCGCCACGACGACCGCCAGCAGGATGATGGTTCGAACCAGATGTCCCGATCGTCCGCGCTCCAAAACTCCTCCTCAAAGCGAGAACATTTCGTGATGGATGCGCTCAGCCGGGATTCCAAGTTCACCGAGCGCCGGGATGACGATCCTCGTCATTGGCGGCGGGCAGCAAACGTAGGCTCCTCTTGTCGCACCGTTCACCGGCGGCAGGTATCTCGCAATAGCGTCTTTGTTAATGCGTCCCCGCTCGCCTCTCCAATTCTCACCGGCCTTTGTCAGGAAAGGCACGATCGTCAGCTCTGGCTTGCCGGATCGGGCAATCTGCTCCAATTCCTCGCGCGCCACGAATTCCTCCTCGGTCCGGTTACTCCACAGCAGAAGGACTTTCTTGCACGCCCCGGTGTCATGCATGTGGCGAAGCATGGCCAGGAAGGGCGTGATGCCGATGCCGCCGCAGATAAAAACCAGGCCGTTTTCCTCGGGATAGAACACGTATGAGAAGCGCCCGTAGGGACCGTCCACGTCCGCCTTGTCGCCCACCCGCGTCTGGCCGATGGTGGAGGTGAAATCGCCCACTTCCTTGATTGTGGAAGCGATCCCCGGTCGTGTGGGCGTCCAGGAAATGGTCCAGTGGTGTTCTTCTACTGGGAGCCCCCGGCCCCGCCGGAGAGTGATGTACTGGAACTGCCCGGGCGCGTAAGGATACACGCTCTGCCCTTCCGGCGGCGCAAGATGGATGGTCCACACCATGGGGGCATCCTGCTGCACCGCGGTCACAGTATAGGCATTGTGTTTCAGCCGCGCGGGTCGCATGAGCCTGTGGAACAGATAGACCGTTGCGGCCGCGGCCAGCGCCAGCACCCAGTAAACGCGCAGGGCCGGAGCCGTCAGGTCGCCGCCAATCTTAAAGCTGTGCACAAACCCGAGTGTGATTATGGTGATGAAAAGAACGTTGTGCAGCTTACGCCAGGATTCAAACTCGATGTTCAGTTTACGCCGCAAGAGGCTCGTAACCACAGTCGCCAGCAGCGCCAGCAGGGCCAATCGCCCCAGCCATATCGGCCATTTGACGTGGAGCGAGTCCAGCAGATACCAATGCCCGGTACCCCACGAAATCAGCGTGACGTGCAGGAAGATGAGGCATAGCGCAATTACTCCCGACGCCTTGTGGAACCGGAAAATCATGTCCAGCCCGATAGGCCGCTCAATCCACTTGACGCGCGCTCCCAGAACTACCTGCAGAGCGATGACGATGAACGCCACCAGAGCGCAGTTTTTGCCAAGCTGGTGAATGAAGCCATCATCCGTGTGCGGACGCACCAGCGTCAGCAGAATCAGTGCGAAAACCGTAATGAAAAGGTAGAGGAAAATGCGGAGAATACCACTCCGCTTGATTTCAGGCGCCATAGATTGAGGTGAGCCGCCGCCCCCGCTGCAGCCTCTGCAGCAACGCTTATTATACACTACGGTTTCTCTCAGGCCACCCCGTTCCCCCCGACATGCCCGTTTGGGAAACAGCTTCGGGCTTGCTAAACTGGACGCATGTTTCGCACAAGGTTCAACAAAGAAATCGTTGCCGAATTTTTGCCGCCGGTTCGGCAGGGCAAAAAGCACAGGGTCATAATTCTTTGCGACGGCATGCCGTCGGTTCCCACCAAACAGCCGCTTGCTGAATTCCTTGCGCGCAAGGGCTACTGGGTGTTCTATCCGCGCTGGCGCGGAGCGTGGGAAAGCGGCGGGAAGTTTTTGGAAAAATCCCCGGCGGAAGACATTGCCGATGTCATCACCGGAATCGAGAAGGGATGCATCCGGGAAAGCGCCTTCGGGCAGGAATTCCGCGTGAAGCCGGACGAGATTTTCGTGATCGGCGGAAGCTTTGGCGGCGCAGCAGCCATCCTTTCCTTACTTGACCGACGAGTGAAAAAGGCGGTCGCCAATTGCCCGGTTGTTGACTGGAGCGTTCTGGATGAAGAGCAGCAAAAGGAAACCTCCAACAAAAGCTATCCCGCCTACATCCGCGAAGCGTTCGGCAATGGCTACCGGCTCACGGACAAAAACTGGAACAAGCTGCGGCGCGGCAACTTTTATAATCCCGCTCATCACGTCGCGGAACTGACCGGTTCAAAGATCATGATGTTCCACGCCAAAGACGATCCCTACATCCCCTGGAAGCAGGTTGACGATTTTGCACGGCGCGCGGGGATCAGATTGGTCCTGCTTGCGCGTGGCGGCCACCTGAGCACCAGCAGAACCGTCCAGGAATACTGGCCCCGCATTCGGCGTTTTTTCGAAGCCTGAAAACAGAACCCGCGGCAGATAAAGCTTGACATTTGTACGCTAGCATGCTAGTCTTCCAGAAGTGCGTCTGGAGGAACTCTGAAACGCAGGGGCAATCCTCCGGCCCTCTGGATTCTGGGCCCGCAGCAGGCAGATTCCGGCAGGAGCACTGACTCGAGCGCCTTATGGACCGCAAGCTCAAGCTCCTGTTGGAGATCCAGGTCAGCCATCAACCCAATGAACTGGCTACCCAGAGAATGGAAAATAACGTGCGTGGGACAAAAAAACACGTTTTTTGAAAAACGAACCCGAGAAGTTATTGATAATAAAGCATCGGCCACTAAAAGCGAACCCGAGCGAACCCAAAAGCGAAGCCGGGAAGTTGTTGAAAATACGTACCTGTGGAAAAAGCGAACCCGAACCGAACCCAAAAACGAACCCGGCTATGTTGTTGATAACAAAGAAATGCCCAAAAGCGCCCGGCAAATGTTCTGGCCACTGCGCATACCCCAAATCCGGTGTTTTTTGTCATGCCAATTTCATAAACAAACCCCACCGCTCGAAACCTTGTTACAATGAGCAGGCCAAAATCCAACTTGCCCCGGGAGAGAACATGAAAGTCGCCGCAGTCCAAATGGATGTGAAGATCTTTGAAAACGAGCGCAACCTTGCAAAAATCCTCGATCACTTGGAGCGCGCGGCGCGGGAATGCGCAAAGCTGGTGGTCTTCCCGGAGTGCGCCCTTTCCGGCTACTGCTTCACCAGCCGCGAAGAGGCTCTGCCCGCCGCCGAGCCCATTCCCGGTCCTTCCACGGAAAAGCTTGCCGCTGCCACCAAACGCCTGGGCGTCTCAATCGTGGTCGGCATGATGGAGCGCACCGGCGAGCATCTTTTTAACGTCGCGGCGGTAATCACTCCTGATGGCATTCAGGGAACGTATCGCAAAATCCATCTGCCGTATCTGGGCATTGACCGTTTCGACGGGCTGGGCGACATCCCATTCCCCGTGTTCCAGGCCGGGCAGGCAAAGATTGGCGTCAACATCTGTTACGACTGCAGTTTTCCTGAATCCGGCCGTGTACCTAAACTGAAGGGCGCGCAGATTCTGGCTATTCCAACCAACTGGCCCGTGGGTTCCGACACCTGGGCGCACATTCCCAAAGTGCGCGCCATTGAAAACCACATGTATGTGATTGCCGCCGACCGCGTGGGTGAAGAGCGCGGCTTCCGGTTTGCCGGCCACTCGCAGATCATTGACGTCACCGGCGCCGTGCTGGTGGAAGCCGGCGACACCGAAGAGACCATCCTCTACGCCGACGTGGAACCCGCGCTCGCCGACAAGAACCGCGTGGTGCGGATCGCCGGCGAGTGGGAATACGACCGGATAGCCGACCGGCGCCCCGAAATGTACGAACCGATTACACGGCAGAAATGAGGTTTGGATGATGAGACGGCCGCGGCAAGCAGTTCCAATCGCACTGTCGTCTAGACGTTGAAGAAATAAAGTTCCGGTTCCTGCCGGGCGTCGCGCAGAAGCACCAGCGCAAGTTCGCGCGCGTGATAATCGCCCCACATGCAGGATTCCCCGCACGGCACTTTGCGCCCTTCCGGAATGTGGTCCCATCCCCGGGGCCGGTGGTAGATGGAATGGAGAATCAGTCCCTCATGCGCCAGATCGGCCGACAAATAGGGTTCAGCCAGCAGCGTCTGAGCTACGGTCAAGGCCGCCTGCCTGTAGCGCTTGCCCTGCTCCGCGCGCTGCCGCACACGCTCGAGGTAATGGCCCAGCCGCCACAATCCCTGCGCAGCGATGGATGCCGCGGAACTGTCCACCGGTTCGAAATCGTTGAAGGGATCGCTCGGCCGCGAAAGATAATCGCCGAGTTTCACAAGTCCCGGCGCGCCCGTGTCCCAGTAGGGAACGCCGTCAGTCGGCGTCTGCTCAAGATAAAAGTCCGCCGTCGCCTCAGCGGCTCGGAGCATCATGGCCTCAATCTTTTCGAGCCCGCCGAGGCCTTTAAATTCTTCCGCGGGAAGAGTGCGGATGAATTCCAGTTGCTCCGCAAAGCCCAGAATGGCCCACGACAGGCCGCGCGTCCAGGTGGTGAACGGCGAATAGCCCTGCTGAACGTTGGGGCAGCGATAGCGGCCGTCTTTTGCATTGAACAACGACTCATGGGCCACACGCCCGCGCACGTCGTAGAGGTCGCGGCCTTCGCCGTAGTAGACCGCATACCGGGCGGTGGCGTCGGCGTGCTGGACCAGGCGTTCAAGCAAAGAGACTTTGCGGTCGGATTCCTCATGCAATGCAAAGCCAAGTTGGTGGGCAACGGCCAGCGAACGCAGCGAGCGAATCGTATCCACAAACAGGGAGTGCGCGCCGTTGAACGAATAAATGTACCCGCCGCCGTCCGAGGTGCGCGACCAGCGGGCCGCCTGCACCGCCCCGCTGGCTTTCAGCGCCAGCTTGTAGTAGTCGCGCTCCGGCTGAGTTGCGAGGATTTTGCCCTCGCAGGCCAGCCGCGCCAGGTTGCCGAAAGTGCTGACCACGTTGAATCCATGATCGTGTACGCCAGTATGAGTGGTGTAGCTTTCCATCCACTTCCGGGTCCCTTCGCGCCCGCATTCGAGGAACCACGTCTCGCCTGTGGCGTCAAACTGCAGCAACGCCGATCCGTACTGGAACCCTCGCGTCCAGTCAGTCCAGTCGCGAGGCTGGTAGCGGCCGTTGACGGTTACGACGGGCGGTCCGGTGGCCGGGTCCCACGATTTCTCAATGGCGCGAATCTTTGCGGCCGACAATTCAAACAGCCGCTCCAGTTTTGGGCGAAGTTTAGCAGAAGAAAGTTCGAAATCGATTTGGATCATTGTAAATCACATCGTTTACAATCGGCGAAGGTGGAA
>JAJYLL010000030.1 GCA_021787735.1 Acidobacteriota bacterium
CGCTGAGGGGCCTGGACCAGCTCTGGGTGGCCGACCTCACTTACATCCGCCGGGAGCTGGAGTTCGTTTATCTGGCGGTGATCCTGGACGCCTTTTCCCGGCGGGTGATCGGCTGGGCGCTCGCCGAATTCGAGCGCGGCCTGCTGGCCCAAACCAAAAAGCAGGCCGCTGCGCGGCATCTTGCTCCATGAGTTTTCTGAGGCATGGGGAAATCTATCATTTCGATGAGTTTCCGGCTGGCTATCCCTTGGCGGGTTGCTCTCCAGCAGAGCCCGCCTCCGCTTTACCAGCCGGGGGCCATCTTGCAGGGAAATCCGTTCGCAGTACAATCGAATTCCAGCGAACGGCAAGCTGTTTCTTAACTGTTTGTCTCAGCCCAGGGGACAACCTCAGAGTATGCTTCAACGTCCCCTATCCGGACAGCCCCCCTTACCGATTGTCGGATCAGAGATCATCCCATGGTTTGCCCATCAATAGCGGTGTGAGGTCGCTGGTCATCCGGGCTTAGAAACGCTCCGGACCCATTCCACCATACGCACGGTGCTTGCCGGCGCCCGTCCATTGTTTTGGCCTCTTTGGGATGGTGTTCGATGCCTGTTTACCGGTTTCTGCGGGCTGTTTTGGAAAATGCTTGACCGGCTCTGCGTTTCAGCCTATGCATTCATTGCACTCTAACGCCGTGCGCGAGGCGAAGGGCACGCCATCGTACCGCACGAAATACTGCTCGATGCGTTTCTTTCGCGTGATGCCAAGCTGATATCCAAGGGAATCAAAGACCACCTCAATTCAGCAACAATGATTCGGGAGAACGTTGCGAACTGCGGCCCCGGTACTGAGCGAGGGCGCGCTGATTAATGAGGTGCCCTCTGCTTTATCCACCTCAAGTTGAACCGCGCAAATGTAATCCGTCCAACCGCAAGCGGGCCTCCTCTTTCATAGAGCACTCCAATATCGTCGTTATTCAGCGGAATGACCGTCGAATATCCAGATGGGCCTGGATTAATAACCAGCGCAAGAGACCAGGTTCGACCTTGATCGTAGCTCACTTTGACTGTCAGATTTTTTCGGCTTCTACTATTCGCGGCATTAGTGAAGATCAGTAAATTCTGCCTGCCTGACGGAAAACTCGTGATCCCTGCATTGCAGCCCGGATCTATAAGAGTGGCGTCGTGATAAACAGGGCCAAAAGATATTCCTCCATTGGCTGATTCTGCGATTGCGCGAGTGTCCCCATCCCGCATATTCTGCATGACGATTCCGTCATTCAGTTCAACCGGGTGGCTCTCGTCGGTTCCCGAGCCGATGAATTCTCCTACCTTCCAGGTTTTACCGTGATCATCACTGTACGCGTTCACCGAATGGATAATCCCTTTGGCATCGCGCACCACAAGAGGCATAAGAAAGCGTCCACTCTTTAGCTGAATATCTGTTCCCGAGGTTGCAAACAGAGCCTGCCAGCACGGCTTCTTAATTTCTGGTGTAATATCGACCGGGCGTGACCATGTGGTTCCCTGATCGTCACTGTACATGGTGTGTACCTGCAGGGTAGTTGGCCCCGTCTTTGCTCCCGGCTTGGCGGTGAGAAATCCGATCCCCGGCGGTCCATAGTTGAAAAAGCACCAGATCCTTCCATTTGTGCGGTCCAGAAGGAGTGACGCATCACCGACACCTCCCGATGGAACGGAGACAATGGTTGTTATCGGTCCCCAGTGAGAACCTTCATCAAAACTCCTCCGCATTACTAATGAAATGCGAGCGGGAAGATCGTGCGGGCTATTTTCACGGGCATCTACAACGGCGATAAGAGTGCCTTGCTGAGTTTGCAGCAATGCTGGAATCCGATAAGTATTGACGCCGTGCAGTCCACGCCAAAACAGGTCTGTCTGGTAAAAGGATGTTTTCTGAGCTGATGCACTTAAAGCTAAAATGGCTGTCATTAAAACAACAATGTGTGGAATTCGTTTCATGTCACCCTCTCTAACTTTTGCGCATGATGGCTTCACAGCCAGCGATTCAGAGAGATCCTCCTCATCTCGAACTTCGTAAGAAATAACGAAGAAGGCATAAAGTTTGAAGTTATGGCTCCTCCGAAGGCCATGATACTCTCCTTCGCGGCCTCAATCCCAAACGAATACTTGGCTGCAAATTGCATGATGCGAGGCGGTCGAGTAAGACTGGGTACACCAGATATAGAAGACGACATCATGCTTACAGTGGGAGGGCTTCAACGACTGTGGCTGAATGCGTTATACATCTCCGATTGAAGTTCGAACTGTTGTGACTTCGCGAAACGGATCTCCTTATACATCTGTATGTCCGTGTCATTCAGCGGTGGACCCTGATGTCCACCCACATCCTCTACGTAAAGTCAGCCTTGCAGCGTGTCCGAGAATTACGGGTTTCTCTTCTATTCACAGGCTAGGATGTGGCACCAGAGCAAGCATGTCGAAGACGTACAAGCCGTACCAACCCGAGTAAGATCTGCTGTTGCCGCCCAGCCCGCAGGATTGCCCTTGCTTTAACGCACAAACCCGCTGCTGCGTGCGGCAATGAAGTTCCCCAAGGCGCCGTTCCTCTAATATGGCTTTGCTTCTGCCCACGCACAACTCGTGGCGGGCTACGACGACGCAAACGTGAGCTGACACTTGGTAAGACCAACGTCTCACTTCATGCACAATCGCGTTCGCAGGCGCATTGGGCCGATCAGGCGCTTAGCTGAAACTTTCCCTTGACCATGATGTCCGCAGACGAAGCACCGATCATCACGTCCACTGTGCCGGGCGCTACCACAAATTCGTACTTGTCTTCATCCCAGTAGCGCAACGCCAGTTCGTCGTGGGCCAGCTCAAAATTCACGGTTCGCATTTCTCCGGCATTGAGGTGGGTGCGGTCAAAGCTCACAAGCTGCTTGATCGGGCGAATTACCGTACCGGCGTTGACGCGGACATAGGCCTGGACGACTTCGTCACCCTCGCGGCTTCCGGAATTTAACACGTCAACCGAAATCGTGATTTTGCCGCCGGGCCCAAGCGTCTGGCTGCTAAGCTGGAGGTTCTTGTAGCTGAACGTCGTGTAGCTGAGGCCGTGGCCGAACGGATAGAGCGGGTTGCCCTGGAAATACATATAAGTACGGCCATTGCGGACGTTGAAGTCGTGGAAGTTGGGCAGATCGTTGACGCGCCGGTACCAGGTGGTGCTCAGCTTCCCGCCCGGATTGTAGTCGCCGAACAGCACGTCGGCCAGCGCGTGACCTTGCTGCTCACCCAGGAACATTCCGCCCACAATCGCCGGCAGATGTTCCTGCTCCCAGTTCACAGCCACCGGACAATTGGATGAAATCACCAGGATAGTCTTGGGATTGGCGGCGTGCACCGCCTGCACCAGATCGTGTTGGGCGCCAGGGAGGTGAATGTAGTCGCGGTCGTGACCTTCGCGGTCCACCTGCTGGTCGGCTCCGACAAACACCAGGGCGACATCAGCTTCCCTGGCGGCGTTGACAGCCTCTGTAAACCGGGCTTCATCCTTTTCGCCCACGACGCTGCAACCCATTGCATAGGTCACCTGTGTGGTTCCCTGAGCCCCGCCCGGCGCTGCGCTTTGCGGTGTAAGCCGGAACGCCTCAAGGCTGAGGAACGTTCCGGGCTGGCTGGTAAAGCGCAAATAGACCGTATGCGCGCCTCTGGTGGACTTGACCGGAGCGCCGACATTGAGCCAGTTCTCGCCCCCTTCCGTATCCGGCACGTGAACCGTGGCGACCACCGGACCGGTCAGGCTGTCGAGGTGGACATCCAAGGTTCCTCCGGCCCCGGGACGGGGCGGGCGGCCAAAATAGCTGAATCCGCCGCTGGACACGCGGGCACGGAATTCGTTGGCGCCAGTGAAGAGCACGTCGTGATATTCAGCCCATGAGCCGTTAACCATGGATCCCAGCGCCTGGGCGCCCTCCTTCAGTGATTCCAACTGCGGACCACGGTCAAAACCGAAAAGTCCCTTGACGGACGCGGACCCGACACTTGAGAAATCGGCAGCTCGTTTCTGATAGGAAGGACCGGCGGGAATGCCCAGCGCAGCCTTGATGCCTTCGAGCGGCGAGACGCGAACCCAGGGCGTTCCGCTGTAATTTCCCAGGTGGCAAACGTCGGCCATCGGACCGATCACTGCTATCTTCTTCAGCTTGCTCTTGTCGAGCGGCAGCGCGTTATTTTCGTTTTTAAAGAGCACAATCGATTCCCGAGCGATTTCGCGCGCTAGAGCCTGATGGGCCGGACTTTCCAGGCAGGAAACCGGAATATTGTCGTAAGGAATCTGCTCCGGAGGATCAAACTCGCCCAGCAGGACACGGCCGGTGAAAGAACGGACCAACGAGTGGTCCAGCGTTGCTTCACTGATGAGCATGTCAGCCACGGCCTGGCCGAGATATTGCGGCAGAGTGCGGCCGCAGTTGATGTCGCAACCTGCATTCACCGCCAGCGCCGCTGCTTCGGCATACGTGGGCACAAACTTATGAGTCCGGCAGATATCGCCCACCGCATCGCAGTCAGACACCACGTAACCGCGAAAGCCCCAACGATCACGAAGCAGCTCAGTTAGCAGAAAGGGATTAGCCGTGGTAGGAATACCATTCATAGCGTTATAAGAACTCATTACGGTGAACACATGCCCGTCTTTCACGCAGGCATGAAATCCCCGCGAGTAATATTCCCAGAAGTTGCGCGGGTCAACCGTGGCGGACATCTCCTCGCGGTCGTCCTCGGTGTCATTGGCAATGAAGTGCTTGGCGCAGGCGATGGTCTTGAGATATTGGGGATTGTCACCCTGCATGCCGCGGATGGTGTATATCGCCATCTGCCCTACCAGATAAGGATCTTCGCTGTAATTCTCCCCAATACGTCCCCAGCGTGGGTCGCGCGTCCCCATGTTGACCGTCGGGGGCGAAAACATCGCCAGACCCTGGCCGTTCTTCTTGTGCCACGCCCAGATTTCATCTGATACAGCCGTGAAGACGCGTTGAATCAGAGCACGGTTCCACGAACAGCCCATAGCCAACGGCAAAGGGAAAGATGTAATGGGCCCTTCGTGAATGAGACCATGCAAAGCCTCGCTGGCGTAATAATTGAAGGCTCTAATATTGAGCCGGGGAATTGCCGGACAGGATGCCCCGAATTGGGAAATCTTTTCGGCCAGCGTCATTTTGGCCACAATATCGGCAGCCCGTTTGCGCGCGGCTTCAAAATGTTCCATAGCAATGCCACCGGTGTCGAGCGACGCTGCCTCGCCGGCCTGCATTTCCTGGCCGGGTATGCCCATGCCCGCCCTTCCCGTCCAACCGGTCGCCACCAGCGCGGCGCCACCGGTAGCCAATGCCAGAAAATCGCGCCGGCTTACCGGCCCTTGCGAATCCTTGTCGCGTCTTGTCATGATTTCTGAACCTCCCAGAACCAGATTTTCACTCTTTGAATCCGAATAGAAGACAGACTTCCGCGCTAGCGCGTTCTGCGGAAAAGCCTGCTCTGGCCGCCTGACGAGCGGTAAAATATCTCGCCTGCTCCTCCTCAAGGTGATAGGGCGCATCGTGATCAGGAGTTTTCTTGGCCATGGCCTTATTTGTGTGCGGAACCTTCGGAGATACCTAAGAATCGGCACACATTATGCAGGGACAAGCCTCTCGGTCTTGTCCCAACTTGGCAGATCAGCGAAGCTTTGTGGCCCACAGTATACAACACCGGCGGGGGCATGAGAACTACTGGTGAAGGGCATCTGCCAAAGGGATATTTCACAATGATATTGAGGGTGCAGAAAGTCCATGCTTTTGTGGGAATGGGACCGCTGGCGCACAATTGAACTTAAAACACAGACAACTGCCCGAACTGCGGGCAGGATGCCAAAGCAAGGAGGGAGGCACTAATGCCAGCCGCAAAAAATCGGCGAATTGTTCTTGCAGCACGGCCCATGGGTGAACCGAAGGATGAAGATTTCCGGCTTGAAGAAACGGATATTCCAGCCCCCACGGATGGCCAGGTGCTTCTGCGTACGATTTACCTCTCCCTCGATCCTTATCAGCGGGGTCGGATGAATGCGGGGCCTTCGTACGCAAAGCCGGTCGAGGTCGGCGAGGTAATGGAAGGCGGCACTGTCAGTAAAGTGTCAGTATCAAAGGTTGATGATCTGCGCCCTGGAGACATTGTGCTTGGTCGTACCGGCTGGCAGGAGTATGCCGTTGCGAGCGGGAAGGATTTGCAGAAAATCGACCCGACCCTTGCGCCTATATCGACGGCCTTGGGCGTGCTGGGGATGCCCGGCATGACAGCCTATACGGGTCTGCTGAATATCGGACGGCCAAAGCAGGGGGAGACGGTCGTAGTGTCATCTGCGGCTGGAGCGGTCGGCTCTGCGGTGGGGCAGATTGCGAAGATCATGGGTTGCCGCGCTGTAGGGATTGCAGGCGGTCAGGCGAAATGCGATTTTGTTGTCAACGAACTGGGCTTTGACGCGTGCGTAGACCATCAAAACGCTGGATTTACGGAAGAGTTGGAAGCGGCCTGTCCGAATGGAATCGACGTTGACTTTGAAAATGTCGGTGGGAAGGTTTTCGATGCAGTCCTGCCGCTGATGAATCCTTTTGGGCGCATCCCGGTATGCGGGCTCATCTCGCAATACAATGCGACCCGGTTGCCGCGCGGGCCGGATAAGATACCTCTGGTGATGGGGTCGATTCTACTTAAGCGTCTTACATTTCGAGGTTTCATTGTGCCCGATTTTTTCGAACAGCAGCCTGAGTTCAAGAAAGACATGGGCCAGTGGGTTCACAATGGCAGGGTCAAATACAAAGAGGACATCGTGGAGGGCCTTGAAAACGCGGTGGCGGCCTTTAAGCGGCTGTTCACCGGACAGAATTTCGGAAAGCTGCTGGTAAAGGCAGAGCGCGAACCAGAAAAATCATAGCAAAAGCCGACGGTGCCAGCACGAGATTGGGTTCACTCGAGCGATGTTCCAATTTTCAAGCCGCTTGCTACAAGGGAAGAGATCCCATTACGTTTTCAGTTTCACATGACGCTCATACTTGCGCTTGCTCTCGGACTCCTGGAGTTTTTCCGCAAAGTTCAGATGGGTCAGGTTCTTCTGCAGCGCTTATTCAGCCAGCGATTTGTAACACTGTAGATGGCCATGGGGGCGGACTTCCACTTCCAGGACCGCAAAGTGCTGTCCCTCGCTGGGATTGGCGATGAGGTTCTCGACCGGCAGCCTCGGGCACAGTTCTTCACTTATACGACGCCAGGAAGTCCGTTAGCCATTCGATTGACAGCCAGTCTGCCTTTGGGGTTGGCCTGTGCCCCGTGTGGTGATTGCAGTAGTCGATATTCGAGGGCTTGCCGTCGGTCCACCGTTTCGACGGGCAGATCGGAGCCCTTGTGAAACGACGGGTTGTAACCCATGACCTCTTTGAAATCGCGCTGGGTCACCTCTGCCGGCGGCATGAAAAATTTGACAAAGGTGACGGTCACAGGGACAGGGGTCAGACTGTCTTTCATTTCATAGCTTGTGCCAAATACTTCAACCTGGCAGAAAGCCACCCTGGAGAATGCACCGCTTCCCTGCAATCCTTCAACCTGTTTGGTTCCAGCTATGCAGGGTTAGGATGTGCACTCGAAAAAATATCCTGCCAACCCGTCGATCCTAAAGCCAAACACGTGGTGCGGAGGGAGGGAATCGAACCCTCACTTCCCGGAAGGGAAAAGGGATTTTAAGTCCCTTGCGTCTACCAATTCCGCCACCCCCGCACGGTGAAATCCGAGAGTTATTTGACTTCTTCGACCCACGGACTCGTCAAAACAGAGGGAACCATGCAAACGCATGGTTTTGGGCCTCGGGGCTTCGTGCCCGCCTTACGCACAACCTTCAAAGTCTATCACAAAGTCTTTGCGCGGCCGCAGCGGGGCAGGTGGCTGGCGGCCGTCGTCTGACAGGAGCAAACCAGCGGTGGGAAAGAGCCCAAGTCTCACGCACTGGTCAGGTGATTACAAGGTCCAAAGGCTGGCCAACCGCACGGTGGGCATCGAGAACATCGGTCTTGTGGTCCGGCGTTCCCGAGAGGTCCGTATTGGCGAAGGCTATTCTGCCAAAAGGTGCCGCCCGCAGGATTTCGCGTGGCGCCGGCTTGCCATCCTAGGCAAAAGAGAACCCGGGTTGCGGATTGACGTAGGCGTGCCCCCAGAGGATGAGTACGTCCCCGACAGTGTTGAGGCGCGCATCGACACCGGTTTGCGCGAACATCTCAGTCAGTTGCTCGCGGGTTTCCCGCGGGGCGCATGATGGGGCTAGAGCGTTTCTTTGGGCGCGTAACCGATCGTGACTGCGGGCACCTTTGCCTGCCGCAAGAGCGAATTCAATTTAGGCAGATCCCTCGTTTTGATTTCACGCCATACACCCAGAGTTGATTGTGTGACCTGCTGCTTCTGGTGGAATGCCTTCATCGCATCGGGTGTTGGAGCAGCGTCGGCGCTTTCCACAACATATTCGAGTTGGCCCAGCGAACTATCGAGATAACGAAGGCTGGTGAAGTCATTGGACGGACCGAACTCGCCGGAAAAGTCAGGCGAGGATGAATGCCCCGCGCCAAGCACGCGAATCAGCTTGCGCTGAAGGGCTTCAATTCTGGCGCCGAGCTCATGCTGACCCTTGGTCTTGGGCAGAAGCAATTGCAATTGTTTCTGGAGATGGGTTGCTTCTGCGAGCGCCCCTGAGACTTCCTGCCGCGCGGCTACGATCTTCTGGTCTGTTTCGAATTGGAGTTCCAGATCAGCTTGCGACACCTTGACGTTCGGGTCCATCTTGACGGCTAGAGGTTGTGTATACGTCCTGCCGTTTACGATGAGTTTCACTGTGTATGTTCCCGGCAGAGCCCACGCCCCGGATTTTGTCCAAGTGTCAAAACCAGAGGGCGACTTGGGCGACGGATAAAGCAGGTCCCAGACAAAGCGGTGCATGCCGGGCTCATCCGAGAGCGGCCGCCGGACTTTTACCCATCGTTCTGCGACCGTCAGCTTCGCAGGGTTTAGTTTTGGCGGTTTCTCGGCGCTCGAGAAGCGAGTCACCACCTTGCCGGCGCTTTCGAGAATCTCAAGGATGACGGGTTGCTCCGGTTTTGTCTTCAAGTAGTAATCGAGGATGGAGCCGTCGGGCGGATTCTGGCCCGCGGGTTCTTCGGGAGGAAGAGGTGTTCCTTCGTCGGTTGAACCAAAGCGCGCGCGGTATGCAGTGGCGGGCTGGAACAGCCACGCGTCGGAGGCAGCAACTTTGGAGTCCATCTGGCGAAGTGGCGTCAGATCATCCAGGATCCAGATTGAACGGCCGTGCGTGCCGGCGATGAGGTCGTCTCCGTGGACGATCAGGTCGCGCACTGAAGCGGTTGGCAGGTTCAGTTGCAAGGACTGCCAATGAGTCCCGTCGTCGAAGGACACGAATACTCCGGTTTCAGTCCCCGCATAGAGCAAACCGTTGCGCGCGGGATCTTCCCGAACAACTCGGACAAAGCTGCCAGGTGGAATGCCCTGACTGATATCTTGCCAGGTCTTGCCGCCATCTTGGGTTCGGTAGATGTAGGGCCTGAAGTCATCGAGGCGGTGGCGGTCAACAGCGGCGTACGCGGTATTGGGGTCAAAATGCGAGGCCTCCAGCATGCTGACTTTGCTCCACGGTGTAAGGGCCGGAGGCGTGACGTTTTGCCAGGTACTGCCGACGTTATGGGTAACTTGAATCTGGCCGTCATCCGTTCCGATCCATACCTCGCCCTTTTGTACCGCTGAAGGCGCAATGGTGTAGATGACTCCGCGGCGCCCATTGCCCGTAAAGTCGTTTGCCGTGATGGGGTCAAGGTTTGGCGGGACGCCGGGGTTCTTCCTCGTAAGGTCAGGACTGACGATCTGCCAGGTCTGGCCGCCATCATGAGTTTCAAAGAGGTACTGTGTACCAAAATAGAGCAGTTTTGGATCGCTTGGCGAAAAGACCAGTGGCAGAGTCCACGTTGAGCGATACACCCCCGGATGGGCCAAGGTTGGGGTCACATCCTGGTTTTGATGGGTGACCAAGTTATATTTCGTAACACCGGTACCGAACGAACCCCCAAAGACGATGTTGGGATGGAGTGGATCAGGTGCGATGTATTCGCTTTCACCGCCTGCTTCGATGGGCCGCCAGGAAAACATGTTGATCCCTCGATACGGGCTGCGGCTGAGAATCGCTAAGGAACCGGAATCCTGTTGAGAGCCATAAATCCAGTAGGGAAAGCGGTTATCTGTAATAATGTGATAGAGTTGCGCGGTGGGTTGGTTATACCACGATGACCAGGTTTGACCACCATTGACGGTGATGACAACGCCCTGATCGCTTGCGGTGATCATGCGGTTTGAGTCCCTCGGGTCGATCCAAAGGCTGTGATAGTCATCCCCGCCGGGGGCAGACTTAAGAACAGCAAAAGTCCTGCCGCCGTCGCGTGACCGGTAAAGTCCAGTGTTGGAGATGTATACGGTGTCATCGTCACGCGGGCCCACCGTTACGCCGCCAAAATACCAGCCGCGGCCCCAGAGGCGGTGTTGGCCGTTGATGAGCTTCCATGTCCGGCCGGCGTCGTCAGAGCGGTAAAGCCCGCCTTTTTCTGCATCTGCAAGCAGATAAATGCGATTCGGATTACTCTCAGCAACTGCGATCCCTATGCGGCCCAGACCTTTCGACGGCAATCCATTGCCCGAGAGGTGTTTCCAGGTATTTCCACCATCAGTCGATTTGTAAAGCCCACTGCCCGGTCCGTTTGAAGGAGGATAGACGTTCCATGGTGGCCGCCGTGTTTGCCAGAGAGCCGCGTAAAGAACGCTTGGGTTCCGGGGATTGAAAGCAAGGTCGATGGCGCCTGTATCGGCGTTCTTGTACAACACTTTCTTCCAGGTCTTGCCTCCGTCGATAGAACGAAAGACTCCGCGCTCGGTGTTAGGGCCATAGGCGTGGCCGAGTGCTGCCACAAAAACAACATTCGGGTTGTGGGGATCGACAAGCACACGCCCGATCTGCTGGGTGTCGTCGAGGCCGATGTGCTGCCAGGTCCGTCCTCCATCCGTGGATTTGTAGACACCGTTTCCGTATGAGATGTCGGACCGCATATCTGCCTCGCCCGAGCCGACGTAAATGATCTGGGGGTTCGAGGGAGCAACTGCGATGGCTCCGATGGAAGCGATGGGTTCGTGATCAAAGATGGGGGTCCATGTCAGACCTGCGTCATCGGTTTTCCAGACCCCGCCGTCCACGGCGCCGAAATAGAAGACGTTGGGATTCCCTGGCACTCCGCATGCCGTCAGCGCCCTGCCTCCACGGAAGGGGCCTATCAACCTCCAGCGCATGCCTGAGTAAAGGGTGGGGGCATATTGCTGTGCGGTCAGAGGCACGGGTTGGAACCACCCGGCGCCAAGAAGCCAGGCGAACAGGATAAGAGAGCCTGAAAGCAGATGACGGATACGTGACACAGTTCGGTGTCTCCTCTAGAGAAGTTCGCTGCCAAAGTCGGAACTCATAGTATATGTCTTCCGGTCGTGGCGTTCATGGCAAACGTTGCAATTTCGGCTCGAAAAGCTCGATCGAGTCCACGCTTGAAGAGGCTACTCAGGAGTTGCGATGGGTCAAGGCGCAATTTCTCGGCACCGTGCTTCCCGTGCCAGCGATCCGCGCCGTAATTTACTTTCACGTGCAGCGGAAAGCACCGCCAACGTTTCGTCCCTGGACGCGGAACCGGAGCCGGCTGCCATCAGGCGGGCCAATCGCTCACAGATGACGCGACACTGATGCCAAATCCTCGGTGTGACGCCTTGCTGGTGGGTCCCTTATAAGGCTAGACTATTCTTGGGGTTCCTCTCGGTCGGCCTCAGGAGCCCGGTGGAATGGTGCGGGAGTGACTTAGACCGGAAAATGAAGGTATAGGGTACGTGACCGCGCGACTGAAAGATTTCGCCCGCCCACAAGCGAGTGCAGTGCCGCGTCATTATCCAGCCAAGCGGTTCCGTATTCGGTCTGAATTTCCGGGAAGATATGACTAGGCGCGTTACGGAAAGCAAATCTGCCGGCTATCTCCTTGCCCTGGTAGGCATCGCGGGAGTCACGGTTCTCTGCGTGGTGTTCCGTCAGGACGTCAATGACGCCACCGTGTCTATGGCGCTGCTGCTGGCAATTCTTTTTATAGCGATTTTCTGGGGCAGCAAACCAGCGCTTGTGGCCTCGGTGGCCGGCTTGTTTTCCCTTCATTACTTTTTCCTGGCTCCTATAGGCTTTTCGTCAATTGAAGATGCTGAACACGTCATTGCGCTCACGACGTTTCTGGTAACGGCGGTGAGTGTGGGGCAGCTTTCCGCAAGGTCAAAGCAGCGTGCAGCCGAGGCGGAGGCTGAGAGGAAAGAAGCGCGGCGTGCGAATGCCTACAACCGAAGCCTGGTGGAGGCTTCTATCGATCCGCTGGTGATGATCGGACGAGACGGAAAGATCACGGACGTCAACCCTGCCACTGAGCAGATCACCGGCCTCTCCAGGCCGGAGCTTATCGGCACGGATTTTTCTGAGTATTGCACTGATCAAGCTGCGGCACGGGCCGGGTTTCAAAAGGCGTTCAATGAAGGACGTGTCCGTGACCTGGCGCTTGAAATTCGCGACCGGGAAGGCCACGTGACGCCGGTACTGTATAACGCATCGGTTTTTCGTGACGAGGCTGGTGAGGTGGTGGGCGTATTTGCGGCGGCCCGAGACATCGCGGAAAGGAAGAAAGCGGAAGCGGCTTTGCGCGAAAGCGAAGCCGATTTGCGAAAGGCGCAGGGTATTGCCCACGTTGGAAGCTGGCGCCTGGATATTTCCACCAACCAGTTTACCTGCTCAGAAGAGGTCTACCGTATCTTTGGCCTTCGCAAAGGTGCTTCTCCCACCTACGCAGATTTCCTGGGCATCATTCATCCCGAAGACAGAGATATGGTGAAGAACGCCTGGAACGCTGCGCTCAAAGGCGTTCCGTACAACGTTGAGCACCGCATTGTGGTAGGGGACCGGATGAAGTGGGTACGGGAAAGGGCGACAGTAGAGTTTGACGACAAGAATCGGGCAGCCCGGGGAATCGGGACGGTCCAGGAGGTGACGGAACGCCGGCTGGCGGAAGACCGCCTGAGGAAATCAGCGGACGAAATCCACGACCTGTATAACAACGCTCCTTGCGGATATCACTCCATCGATCAGGATGGAACCATTGTCCGGATGAATTACACCGAGCTTGCCTGGCTCGGCTATTCGAGTACGGAGGTTATTGGACGAAAAAAGCTTTCAGACCTCCTCACACCGGAAGGTGATAGAAAACTTAAGGAAATATTTGCAAAGCTCAAGGCTGAAGGGGTCATGCAGAACCTTGAGATTGAAATGGTGCGGAAGGACGGCACGGTCTTTCCTGTGCTTCTCAACGCCACTACGGTCCGGGACGATGCCGGAAATTTCGTGATGAGCCGCAGCACGGCTTATGACATCACAGCCCGGCGGAAGGCGGAAGACCAGGTGCGACGGCTTGCCCAACTCCAGACCGTCGTTGCAGGGCTCGGGGCCTATGCCCTGAGGGGAACCGCGTTGGATAAGGTGATGGAAGAGGTTGGAACTCAGGTTGCGCGGGCACTAAACACTGAGTATTGCCAGGTGCTGGAACTGATGCTGAATCAGGAGACCAGCCTGTTGGTATCCGGCTTCGGTTGGAAGCCCGGATATGTGGGCAAAGCGATTCTGGGAGGTGGTAAGAAATCGCAGGCCGGCTATACGCTGCTTTCGAGCGAACCTGTCGTTGTTGAAGACCTGGTGACGGAGAAACGCTTCACTGCGGCTCAGATGATGTTGGAACACGGTGTGGTGAGCGGAGTTAGCGTGGTGATTCCCACAAAGGAGGGACCCTACGGTGTGCTCGGAGCACACACTTCCACCCGGCGGACATTCACCAGGGACGAAGTAAGTTTTTTGCAGGCGGTATCGAATGTTCTGGGTTCTGCCATCGAACGCCACCGGGCGGAAGCGCGGTTGCTGAGAATCAACCGGGCCAATCGTGCCCTGAGCCGCTGCAACGAGGCCATGGTGCGGGCCACGGATGAGTTGAAGTTCCTCCAGCAGATTTGCGACCTGATCGTCGAAGAAGGGGGGTATCGGCTCTGCTGGGTAGGGCGCGCTGAAAACGACGAAGCAAAGTCTGTTTTGCCGTTGGCACAGGCAGGTTTTGAAGAAGGGTACATGGATAAACTGTCCATCACCTGGCGGGACACCGAGCGGGGCCGGGGGCCCACCGGCACGAGCATTCGTGCCTGCCAGACCGTCTGCGTAAGGAACATTGCATCTGACCCGATCATGGCTCCTTGGCGCGAGGAGGCCCTGAAACGCGGGTACAACTCATGCATCTCGATTCCGTTGCTGGTGGACTCGGATGTTTTTGGGGCCATCAATATTTATGCTCCGGAGCCGGATGCCTTTGGCGCAGAGGAAGTAAATCTCTTGTCTGAACTTGCCAACGATCTTGCGTTCGGCATCACAACGCTACGGACCCGTGCGGAGCGCGAAAGAGCAGAGGAGGGAATCCGCAAGTTGAACGCAGAACTTGAGCAGCGCGTCATTGAACGGACCGCTGAGCTACAGGCGGCAAATCTTCTTAAGGATGAGCACCTTGCGCGGGAACGCGAGGTGACGGCAGAACTTGAGCGTGCTCACGAGAGGGAAGCTGACCTCGGATACAAAATACAGAGAACTCTGTTGCTGGACCAGCCACCGGTTGATGTGCCCGGTTTGCGTGTGGCTGCACTGACAATACCTTCGCAACGGATCGACGGCGATTTCTACATCTTTTTCAGACATCGGGATCAGTGCCTGGACGTTATCGTAGGTGACGTAATGGGCAAGGGAATCCCCGCTGCATTGGTGGGAGCAGCCACAAAAAGCTATTTCCTTAAAGCACTCAGCCACCTGAATGCTTTCTCCAGGAACGGCAAGCTTCCTGAACCTAAAGAGATCGTGATGCTGTCCCACGCCGAAGTGGTCCGGCAACTCATTGACCTGGAGAGTTTTGTTACGTTGAGTTATGCGCGCCTGGACGTACACAACCGGCTGCTTGACCTGGTCGATTGCGGGCACACCGGCATTGTGCATGTCCATGGCAGCACTGGCGCTTGCGATGTATTGCATGGAGACAATCTCCCTTTGGGGGTGCGCGAGGGTGAAATTTACGAGCAGATCTCCGTGCCCTTCCGACCGGGAGACCTCTTTTTCTTTTATTCTGATGGGATTACAGAAGCGCGGAATGCAGCAGGAGAACTTTTTGGCACCGAACGTCTGATGGAGCAGATCCGGGCGAACAGCCAACTTGACCCAAACGCCTTTATCGAGGCCATTCGAAGCACGGTTTTTGAGTTTTCCGGTTCTGAACGCCTGACGGATGATTTGACCAGCGTGGTGGTTAAAGTCGAGAGCCTCGAAACGCCGGTTGCGCGGTCCGAAGTTGAAATCTTAAGCGATCTCAAGTATCTTTGCGTGTCCCGGGATTTTGTCAGGGAGTTCTGTCGCAGCCTGCCCGGGCCGGCCCTCCGCGCTGAAAGTATCAGCGAGCTTGAGTTGGCGGTAAATGAGGCCGCCTGTAACATAATGAAACACGCGTACCATGGCCGGAGGGACCGGTGGATTTACATGGAAGGTGAAGCATTTGGGAGCCACGTGGTGATCCGATTGTATCATTTGGGAGATCCGTTTGATCCTTCGTTACTGGCACCTCCGGTGATGGATGGGTCGCGGGAGTCCGGCTTTGGCACCTACATTATTTCCAAGAGCACCGATGACGTGAGATACTATCGCGACGAGCGTGGAATGAATTGCATTAGTTTGGTCAAAAGGCGTAACTTATAGCAGGGAGGGAGATTCGATCCAATGGAAGTCGCTGTTGATTTGATTGGTGAAGTGGGCGTTGCGGAAGTTCCAGTAGATGAATTGGACGCCAGCAATGCGCCGGAGTTCAAACGTGACATCGCGCCTGTGGTGGAGAACAACACCAAACTTGTCCTCGACATGAGCCGGTTGCACTTTGTGGACAGTTCCGGCCTGGGCGCGATTCTCTCCTGCCTGCGGCAACTGAGCGCGAAAGGCGGGGACCTGAAGCTGTGTTGCATGTCAAAGCAGGTACGGGCGGCCTTTGAACTTGTCCGCATGCACCGGATTTTTGATATTTATGCCACCAGGGATGAAGCCGTTCGCGCCTTTGAGTCCTGACGTTGTGCTTGTTCGACGAAGGACCGCAAAGATGTCCATTCCTTTTCCGGGACGATGGCTCCCGGCAGGACCTGTATACTCTTCCGGTTGGAGAAGGGACCCTCAAATCCTCTTGATGACACGCGTATCGCCAATCTAATGCTAGTCAAGCTGTCTTTCTTCCGTTAAGGTAGGATGAAAGAGAGGAATCAGGTCTTGCCCGAATTCGAGAACCAGGCTGAAGCACTTTCCATTTCTGTCATTGAGGAATCCATCCGGCGCCACGTGAAGTATTCGCTGGCCAAGCCGTGGAGTGACCTTTCAACGAATGATCTGCTATCCGCCGTCGCCTTTTCCGTCCGTGACCTGCTGGCGGAGCGGATGCTGGAAACCGAAGAGAGATATCGCGCCGGGGACCTGAAGACTCTCAGCTACATCTCCATCGAATTTCTCATCGGGCAATCGCTCACCAACCACCTTCACAACCTACGGGTATTTGATCAATACCGGCAAGCGCTCCGGAACCTTGGCGCCAGCCTGGAGGACCTGGAACGGGCCGAAGGCGATGCAGCTCTTGGAAACGGAGGACTCGGCCGCCTGGCGGCATGTTTCCTGGATTCACTTGCCACGCTGGGTATGCCGGCCTATGGCTACGGGATCAATTACGAATACGGCCTTTTCAAACAGGAAATCGATGGCGGATATCAGCAGGAGAAACCGGAAAACTGGCCTGCCCAGAATAGCCCATGGGAAATCTGGCGGCCTGAAGAGGCCTGTCTTGTGCCTGTCTACGGAAATATCGAGCATGCCCTTGATCGTGACGGCGGCTATAATCCCATGTGGATGGGGTGGAAAGTTCTGATCGGGGTCCCCTATGACGTTCTGGTCTCGGGCTACGGCGGCCGGACGGTCAATTCCCTCCGCCTCTTTTCGGCGCGTTCGTCGCT
This sequence comes from Acidobacteriota bacterium, assembly GCA_021787735.1. Taxonomy (GTDB): domain Bacteria; phylum Acidobacteriota; class Terriglobia; order UBA7540; family UBA7540; genus SCRD01. Next base: position 17,220 of record JAJYLL010000030.1, read on the forward strand.
GGATTTTGACATGCGGATTTTTAACGACGGCGATTATTTCAAAGCGGTAGAGCAAAAGATCGCGTCTGAGACAATTTCCAAGGTGCTTTATCCTTCCGACGCAGTGATTGGCGGCCGGGAGTTAAGACTTGTTCAGGAGTATTTCCTGGCGGCCTGCGCCGTGCGGGACACCGTCCGCAGGTTCGAACGCCACCACGATAATTTCAGCGAATTCCCGGACAAGGTTGCGATCCAACTGAACGATACTCATCCCGCCCTGGCGGTCGCCGAGTTGATGCGGATTCTGGTGGATGAGAAGGAGCTTGCCTGGGCGGAGGCCTGGAGGATTACGCAGGCGACCTTCGGATTTACGAACCATACCCTGGTGCCCGAAGCCCTGGAAAAATGGCCGGTGCCACTACTCCACTATGTTATTCCGCGGCATCTGCAGATTATCTATGAGATCAACGGTCGCTTCCTGGAGCGTGTCTCCATCGCATTACCTGGCGACCCTGGGCTATTGAAACGGATTTCTCTTATCGAGGAATCCAAGCCGCAACACGTTCTGATGACCAACCTGGCGATCGTCGGCTCCCATTCGGTTAACGGAGTTTCTGAAATTCATACGGGACTGGTCAAGACGTCACTCGCGCCGGATTTCTACAAGCTGTGGCCGGAGAGGTTTAACAACAAGACCAATGGCATAACGCCTCGGCGCTGGCTGCTGAAAGCCAATCCGCATCTGGCCGGGCTGGTATCGGAAGCGATCGGCAACGGGTGGATCACGGACCTTCACCAGTTGCGGAAGCTGGAGGGATGTGTCTCCGACCCGCAGTTCAGGGACGCGTTCCGGAAGGCAAAGACCGCCAACAAAGAGGAACTGGCGCGGATCATTTATGACACGGTGCGAGTCAAGTTAGACCCCACGTTGCTGTTCGATGTCCAGGTCAAACGTATTCACGAGTACAAACGCCAGTTGCTGAACGTCCTTCACATCGTTGACGAATATCTCTCACTCATCGAAGACGGTCGCCAGCCTGCAGTTCCAAGAGCGCACATCTTTGCCGGCAAGGCCGCGCCGGGATATTGGAAAGCCAAGCAGATTATCAAACTGATCCACAACGTGGGACGGGTCATCAATAATGACCCGAAAGCCCGCGACTGGATTAAGGTGGCCTTCCTGCCGGACTACCGCGTCTCACTGGCGGAGCGGATATTCCCCGCAGTGGACCTCGGCGAGCAAATCTCAACGGCAGGTATGGAAGCGTCCGGGACCAGCAACATGAAGATGACGCTTAATGGCGCCATTACCATCGGTACGCTGGACGGGGCCAATATCGAAATCCTTGAGGAAGTGGGGGAGGAGAATATCTTTATTTTTGGCCATACAGCTCCGGAATTGCAGGACATGCGGCTGCGGCATACGTATAAGCCGCGTGAGTGTTATGAGCGCAATCCGCGTATCAAGCGAATTGCCGACACCTTCAAGACCGGGCGTTTCTGCGAGAAGGAGCCGGGGCTGTTTACCTGGATACTCGGTGACCTTCTCAATGAGAATGATGACTACTTCCATCTCGCAGATCTGCCCTCATACCTGGAGGCGCAGGAAAAGGCAAGCGCCGCATACTGTGACGGGGACCGCTGGACAACCATGTCGATCCTGAATGTGGCGAGGGTCGGAAAGTTTTCCAGTGACTGGGTTGTCGCGAATTACGCCCGTGAAATCTGGAACTTGAAGTCTGTTGAGTCAGCCTGACACCAGGACCACCGAAGAGTTGGCCGCGACAAGATAGCTTGACGGATTCCTGAGAGGCATTTCGGCTCCGGGTGTATAGAAGTTGGAAGGCGTTGGACGAGTGGTGTCGGTGGCAAGTCGCCAGTGTCCGGATCGTGGGATTGGCAGGACGAAACGGACTCCATTACTGTCGGCGTTGAACATGAGGTAAAGGTCGGGACCCTCCTTCGCGCGAACCAGGCAGGCCACTGATTTCTGGCGCGCGTCAAACCAATCCGGCCCCTTTCCCTTGGGGTCAAACCAATTCAACTCTTCCGGGGAATAATAGGCTTCGCGACGCAGGACCGGGTGCGCCCGCCGCAGCGCCAATGCCCCGCGTGCAAATTGAAAAATGTCGCGGTTCCGTTGAAACAATGACCAATCAACCCAAGTGATCTCATTGTCCTGGCAGTAGGCGTTATTGTTTCCCCGTTGGGTGCGCCGGAATTCGTCCCCCGCAAGAATCATCGGCACGCCGCGGGAGATGGCAAGCGTCAGCAGCATATTCTTGATCTGCCGGCGTCGCACGGCGTCGACTGCCGGGTCTTCGGTTGAGCCCTCGACGCCGTAATTGTTGCTGTAGTTGGCGTCGGTCCCATCGCGATTTCCCTCTCCGTTTTCGTCGTTATGTTTTTGCGAGTAGCTGACCAGGTCATTCATCGTGAGGCCGTCATGGCAGGTGACGAAGTTGATGCTGCACTCCGGCCCCTTGCCCGAACCGTGGTAGATGTCGTGGCTCCCACTAATGCGGCTGGCGAAGTAGGGCGACATGCCCTCGTCGCCCCGCCAGAATTTTCGGATGTCGTCGCGGTAACGCCCGTTCCACTCTGCCCAGCGACGAAAGGAAAAACCGCCCACCTGGTAGGCTCCCGCGGCATCCCAGGCCTCCGCGATCAGCTTGGCGTCGCGAAGGATGGGGTCCTCTGCAATCCGCTCCAGAAGGGGAGCGTCCGACAGGACGTTGCCGTTCCTGTCTCGCCCCAGCACTGACGCAAGGTCGAAACGAAATCCGTCCACGTGCATCTCGATCACCCAATAGCGCAGCGCGTCAAGAATCAGGTCCCTGACGACCGGGTGCGTGGCGTTCAGCGTCTGCCCCGTGCCGGAGAAATCACGATAGTATCGCTTGTTCTCAGCCAGCCAGTAGTAGATGGCGTTGTCGATCCCTCGGAAACAAACCGTCGGCCCCATCTCATTGCCTTCAACCGTGTGGTTGAAGACCACATCCATGATGATCTCAAGACCCGCCCGATGGAAGGCCCGGACCATTTCCTTGAATTCAAGGACCTGCGCGCCTTCCGCACGGACGCTGGCGTAAGAGGCTTTGGGGGCAAAAAAATTCACCGGATCGTACCCCCAGAAATTTCTCAGGTGGCAGCCTGTGTGAGGGTTAACTCGCGGCATGTGGAATTCATTGAATTCCTGCACGGGCATCAGTTCCACCGCGGTCACACCAAGCTCTTTCAAATACGGGATCTTCTCGGTCAGGCCACGGTATGTTCCCGGGAACGCGACGCCCGCGCTGGGATGGAACGTATAACCTCGCACGTGGAGTTCGTAGATGACTGTTGATTCCCAAGGCAGGCGCAATGGCTGGTCATCCTGCCAGTTGAAGTCGGGATGGGTCACCACAGATTTGGGCGCCGTGGCGGCATTGTCCGCAGTGGAGTATGAAAGGTCGCGCAGCGTAGACTCCGGGTCGTAGCCCAGCGCCTTGCGGTAACTGCGGCCGGGCACAGGCGCAATGGCTGTGGCGCAGGGGTCAACCACAAGCTTGTCCGGATTGAAACGATGGCCTTCGTCTGGCGCATAGGGTCCCGCAAAACGATAGCTGTAGAACTGGCCGGGGCGAATCCCTTCCAGCCACACATGCCATACATCGCCGGTCTTATTACGAATTGGATTCAGGAGAATGGTCCGCGCCGGCATAGCGTCTGAAAGGTGATCGAAGAGATCCAGCCGCACGCCGGTTGCGTGACGGCTGAAGATGGCAAAATTTACGCCGTTTCCCCTGATGGTCGCGCCCAGCGGGTAGGGGGCTCCGGACCGCACGGATTGCACTTCACACAAACTCAACAGGCGTTCGAGTTCGGCTAGCTCCTCTGCGCTGGGTCCGTTCCGCCGAATGGCATGGTTGTTGGTTGGCTTGCCGATTTTTTCAGGAGAGTCGGAGTCAGGCGATTGGGAGTCTTTCGGCATCGACGACGCTTACCTTTTTGGAAGTTGGTGATGCGGCCCGGACACGGGCTGATTGCTCCGTGAACGCAGGCAAATACCTGCAGTGGCCTTGTTGTCTTATACGAGTGTTCTAAAGAATGTGAGCGGCATCTTTCTTTCTGCTCGATTACAACATATATGGAATTGTACTATCCAGGCAGCAGTATACCAGCGGGCTGAGTGATCATCAATCGATGAACTTTCCCTCGCTGTAGCCATCGCACGCTCTTATGCATTTTCTGCCGCTGCTAACTCACATCAAAATGGCAAGGAGTTATGCAGATTTCATGAGTTTTTATAATCCCACTCACAACGCCGGCGGCGCTGCTGTGGGACTGCCTACGATCCGCACGGTGACAATCTGATGGGGCTGGATGCTGAATGTGAATCCGTCGTGCGCCCCGGCCTCCGGGATTTGCTGCTGGTTGGCCTCCATGGCGTTGCATAACCAGGCCGATTTGACGTTTATCAGCGGCGTCGAAACTTTCACTTCGCCCTTCTGGCTGGTCAGATTCAAAAACCGCATGATCGTGCCATTGCCATCCTCTGCGTCTTTCCACGTATCAAGCAGAACATTGGGGTTGTTGACCGTGACCAGGCTGCTCTCCCATCCGTTTAACGGTTCGGGCGTGTTGATCGCCTTGTCCTGCGAAACAATTTCGTCTATTTCCAGCGGAGTCATTTCTTCCCAGCCGAGACGGCTCAATGCGACGGGTTCAGTTGCCGCGCTGCTGGTGATGACGTAGCGGAAGGTGAAATCTCCACCCTGGCCTCCGCGGTAATTCGTGTCCCAGTAGTTGTTCATTGCGTAGGAGAAGATAGTCCCTTTGCGCTTGCCGAATTTTGTCGGCCAGGTGCCGCGGACGATGTCGCCCAGCGTGACCAATGATGCATCGAGGGGAAGGACCGAAGCAGCGATGCCGCCCTGTTCAGCCGACACCCAGTGTTGCACCGAAAACCACTCCAGCCCTGCACCCGGGAGCATGTCCTTTGCAGGATTAACGTCGCCATTCTGGATTTCGTAATGGAATTCTGGGTCCGCCATGGCGAACGGGAATGCGAAATAGACTCCTTCCTTGGTGAGCACTTCTTTCTTCTGGACGCGGTTGATGAACTCGATCTTCTTCTGGTTGTTGAAGAGCAGGATCGTGGTCTCAATGCGCGGAGTGTTGGTGGCTGAGCTCACCATGCGGGCTTCCGTCCCAAACGGAGTTTTGAAAACCGACACAAGCTGCCCCCCCGTTGCCAGGTGCGGCGTCAAGTCGGGAAGCGGCGAAACAGTTCGATATTGCACCAGGCGGTTTGGTAGCTTGTCGGCCCCGGTAACATAAATGTATTGATCAAACCGGTAGGGGCTGGAGGTGTTGACCAGTTCTTTGTTCAACTGCTTGTCGAAGATGCTGCGGACGGCCCCCGTTTGAGGATCAAGCACCACCTTGTAGTAAGGACTTTCAAGTGTTGTTGCCGTTATTGGTTGTGGCTTGGGCAGCTTCGACCTGGTTTCTTTCAACGTGTAGGCCTTGTAACCCAGTGCAGGGACATCCGCCGCCATGAATCGAACACGATGGTAATCCTTGCCGGTTGAAAGTACTTCGACGGGAACAGGCTGGTTTGTGGTCTTATCCATAAGCTCCCGGCCATTGGGTAGATCAAATTTCACCAGCGCACTGCGTTGCCAGTTGAGTGGGTTGAACACAATCACTGTTCCTTGCGGTGCCGAAATCGAATCTGCAATCGATCCCATGCTTCGACGCAGGATATTGTCCACTAGTGACTGCGCTCGGGTGGCGCGAGAATCCTTTACCTTGAGCTGCTCGACGGATTCTTCGCTGTGAGGGTTTGAGATACTTTCGTATGATGTCCAGGTATGCTCATCCATCAGCACCATGTTTCGCCACATCCGGTGCAGCTTGAGGTGGTCGGGAGCAACCCGTGGATTCACAAGGGAACTGATGGTAGAAAACTTTTCCGCTGAAAGTGCACGGCTCTCATTTTCCCTCTCGATAGCTGCGTAATAAGCGTCGGAAGCAATTCCGTCTTCCCAGTAAGGTCCTCCGTCACCGCTGATTGTTGGAATGTCGCTTCCAAATTGGTTGGTGATGTAAGCCATGGCCTTTTCGAACCCTGAGTATTCAAGCTTCGGATATGCGTAGATCTTGTTCCACTCGCCCACGAGCGTTGCCTGCTGAGGGAAGAGGTCCTGATTTTCCGGCTGGGTGCCATAGAGCAGAACCGCGTCCGATTTGTAGCCGGGGTGTTCATACATTTGGAGAAATATCGGCAGCGAGTCGTGCCCGGCCGCAACCTGCGGCGGCATGCCGAAAAGCGTCAGCATCTGGTGATAGTGCCGCGAATACCACATCAGGATTTTTGATCCGTCAGGCCCCTGCCACCAGAACGGGGTGTTTTCGTTCAGACGTCCAAGCACGAGAATGGGGCCCCGGTAGTTGTCACTGGCTGCAATAAAGTATTTCAAGCCTGCCGCCGCAAGAATGGAAGCGTAAGACCATGTGTAGGACGGCACGTCGGTGATGGAAGCGTAGTCGAAGGGCGTGCGGTGCTCGCGGCTGAACTGGTAGCTGGGGTATAAGGAACGGATCAGCGTTTCGGCGGTTGGGAAGCCCGTCAACAGGCTTGCATATTGTGCCGGGATAAAGATCTTCCTGTCCGCGATCATCCTTTCCAGTTTTTCTTTTTCCGCCGGCGTACGCCCATCCAGAAACTGCTCGATTTCCCAGTAGCCGTCCACACTATAGCGAAAGTCGGGGTGCTTCCTGATCAAGTCCATCGCCTCGTCGAGCACGCGTGCATGGACCTCCGCCACTTTTGCCTGGTAGTCGGTATAGCCCAAGTCCAGGTGCTCATTGGGAACCACGAAAAAGGTCCATTTCTTTCCGGGCGTCAGCTCCTGCAGGAAGCTTCGCCGGTACCCGTTGCTGGCGACGGTTACCTTGCCCCTGGCTCCTTTGTCAAACTGCCCGACGGCAAACTGGGCTTTCTGTTCGCCGAACACGCGATCCGTGGGCAGAGTTTGCCTGTAAGTCTTTCCGCCGATTTCAAGTTCAACGCTCCCGTTACGGGGCTGCTCGTTGTAACGGACGTAAACATTCACTATCTCCCTCATTTGCCCGTTTTGATTTTGGTAGAAGATGGTGGGAACGATGGATGCGGAAACTTGCCGGGCATCGAAACGGCCTGCAGGGTCATGGTTCAATTCGAGCGCATCGTACACAACGCCGGAATCGCCAGCCGGCGTTCCGCCCACGGTGGGTTCGTCACCGGCTGTTGGTTCATCAATCGCCGTGAGTACGATCCTATTGGTCTCCTGCATGAGAAAGCGGGCAGGGAATTCAAACCTGATTGTGTCGGCGGAGTATTCGGGGAAGAATGCTCCGCTTACATCGCCCATGTTGTAGTTCAGCTTCGGGTGCTGATAGAAGCGGCCGGTGTGTCCATTGATGGTGACGTCAAGGGCGGAAACTCGCGGGTGCTCCACCAGCAGCGCAATTTTCATCTGGTAAACGCCGTGGGGCTTTTCAGCAAGATTGAAATCGATGCTGACGGGATGAGGCTTGTGGCCGAATTGGCCATTGCCGGAGCCGGGCTGGAATGCGAACCAATTCCTTCCCGGCGTGCTTTTCCCAACAATATAGGGCTCGACGGGAGCAGTGGCCGGGCCGCCCTGGAACTCCGCCGACGACTGGTCGAATGTCCCGATCTTCCACACCGGTTGCCACATGGCCTCGTGTGTGGCTGCCCGCGCATGCCTGCCGTCCATGCCAACTGTTACCAGAGTAAAGGCGACCAGCAGCACTGCCTGAAAGTAATGAAACCGCTTCGATCTCATCAACCCCTCCCGCGATTTCCAATTTTCAATGCGCCCAGTGCCCACTGAAAATCGGCGAACATTCATGCTTTGGTTGATCCCGTTCCCGATTGCTGAAACGCCATTCCACCGACGGGAACCAGCAGGCCGCCTTCCACCATTACGGCAGATCCCGTCATGAACGAAGCCTGGTCGCTGGCCAGAAAGACGATGACGTGCGCCACTTCTTCCGGTTGCCCCATCTTCCCTCTTATGTGGAGGCTGTCGCAGGCTCCCAGAACCTTTTCGGGATGGCTGTCCAGGTTAGCAGCCCATCGCAGCATGGGCGTGTCGATGGCGCCCGGCAGGACACAGTTGGCGCGGATGTTCTGCCCTCCGTAATCAAGTGCGAGACATCGCGTGAGTCCCAGCAGCCCATGTTTGCTGACCACGTAGTGCACTGAATTGCGCTGCGCTGCCACCGACTGCACCGACCCCGTGATGACAATGGAACCACCGCCGCGTTCGATCATTTGCGGGATGGTGTATTTTGACATGAGGAAGGCGCCCTTCAGATTGATGCTCAGCACTTCGTCCCATTCCTCTTCTGAAATGGTGGTGACCGTGCCGTAGCGCTGGATGCCCGCGTTGTTCACCAGAATATCGATGCCGCCGAATGCGGAGACAATCTCCGGAATCAACTTCTCAACCTCGGAGGCGGAAGAGACGTCCACCTGGAAGAACTCCGCCTTGCCGCCTTTGCTCTTCAATCCGGCCGCTGTTTCCTTGCCTGTCTTGGCGTCGCGGTCCACCACCGCCACCACTGCGTCCTTTTCGATAAATTCCTGTGCGCAGGCTTTTCCGATTCCCGAACCGCCGCCCGTAACGACCGCAACTTTTCCTTTGAAGTCCATGGTTGTATTTCTCCTTTGGGGCTTCACCTCTTTTTAACGGCAGGATAATATCACTTCTTACGAAGAAACCCGCCAAAACGATTTGTGGCGATAGGTGCCTCAAATTTACTCGCGCAGAGGAGTGCAGAAAAAAGGGCTTCCTCTCAGGAGTCCTCAGCCGCCCTCCCTGCCTTCCTTATTTACACACTTTATGCCGCACTACCACGCTGGCTCCTGGGGCAGGGTGCCGGATTTCCGGTTGCCCAACGGGCGTCAAAGGGCAAGGACTCTCGAAAGGAGGGCATTCGCATGTCGCAAGCGCAGGCAGACTCCTTACTGGCTGTGCTTAACCCAGCCACCCCAAAAAGTGGAAAGCTGAAAAGGTCTTTATGATTACGGACATGGAAGGAGTATCGGGAGTTTTCAGTACAGAACTTCAGTGTGAACCCCCGGACGGCCCGAGGTTCCAGGAGGCGCATAAGTTTCTTACCGGCGAGATCAACGCTGCCGTTGACGGATTGCTGGAAGATGGCGCGACGGGCGTGGTGGTGTGGGACGGGAACGATAGCGGCCGGTCGCTTTCCGCTCTCGACATTAACCCCAAGGCGCTCTTGTTGACCGGGGATCCAGTTGCGCCTACGCTGGAACTGGACCCTTCCTACGCAGCAATGGTTTTTATCGGCCAACACGCGATGGCCGGGGCGATGAATGGAATCCTGAACCACTCTTTCAGCTCTCTTGGCGTCGAAATATGTGGACCAACAATAAACCGGTGGGAGAAATCGGGGTGTGCGCAATGCTGGCGGGAACGTTTGGTGTCCCCACCATTATGCTTTCCGGCGACGCCGCCGCTTGCGAGGAATTGCACGCTCTGGTGCCGCAGGCCGAATGCGCTGCGGTCAAGTCGGGAGCCAGCCGCACAGCAGGTTTTATGCTGCCTCATCCGGCGGCTGCGGCATTGATCCGCGAGAAGGCGCGGCGCGCCATGGAGCGCCTGGGCGAAATTCCCATCTACCGTATCGAGGGCCGTGTGGAAGCGAGGATCCAGTTCACAACTCGCGGAGTGCAATACTACCCTGCCCGCGAAGGGCTCGAGCAGATTGATGAGCGAACCTGGGCCTTCCGTGGCCGGGACCTGAAGGACGCCTGGCTGAAATACTCGTCCTCATTCTAGTTCCCAGCGGGATACTACGTCACGCCTGGCAGTGTTGTTCCGGAAGCAATAACACCGCTCCGAAAAGCACACACTTCGGCCTGAGTGTGTCAAACAATCTTTCGATCGAAGAATAAAGAGCGGACCGCTCTCTGTCAGAGGCGTCAACCGCCGCCCGATGGAGCGCACGCTCCGCCGCCTGTGCCGGCGGACGGCCCGGAAGTTGCAAACGTGGAGAACTGCTGCTCGGTCTTCTTGGAGCCGCAGTTGGGACAAACTGGGGCAGGCTGGTTCTTGCTCAGGACCAGTTTCTCAAACGTCTTCTTGCATTTCTGGCAAGTGTATTCGAAGATTGGCATAGGGAACTTTCACCTGCAGTTTTTGTCTTTGGGATTGTCATCCCGGTCCGACCGGACCGGCGGCCGCGTCGATCAAGTGAGGCCGGAGACGCCGGGGATTCTGGGCAGGATCAGAAACCAAATGACCATGAAAATGATAAAGATGAGGATGCTCTCCATATACAGAATTATACACCATGGTTGCTTCACAAAGATGCGTTATTATTGTACGGCTCCAGTTACCAGACACGCAGGGTTCGGGGTGCAGATTTTGTGGGCGCATCTCGAGCAAAGCCATCTGAAGCAAAGCTTGCTCCCACGGTTGCCTGCATGTTAGATTGCCAGACTTGCGCGTTCTGCTGAATCCAGAGTCAATCGTTGCCTTTATGAATATCGCCACTGGGAGAACTTTATGGACCCTTTGAAAAAAGTTCAAATCGGAAAGACATCTCTGCAAGTAACGCGCCTTGGGCTGGGCGGGGCGCCGCTCGGCGGACTGTTTGAGGATGTTCAGGGCGAGGTCGCTGTTGCCACAATCCACCGCGCGCTCGAACTGGGCATCAACTTTTTTGACACGGCGCCTTTATACGGGCATGGCAAGAGCGAAAAGTGGATGGGCCAGGGACTTGCTGGAATTCCCTCAGACTCGCGGGTGCTGGCCACCAAAGTCGGCCGGGTGCTTGAGCCGGTTGCGCCTGGGACTCTGGAGAAGGACGAGTTTGATAACCCAGCTCCTTTCAGGCCGGTGTTTGATTTCAGTTACGACGGCGTGATGCGCTCGTTCAATGAGAGCCTGAAGCGTCTGCAGGTTGACCGGATCGACATCCTGCACATCCATGATCCTGATAACCATTACGTGCAGGCGATCAAGGGAGCCTATCCAGCGCTCGATCAGCTTCGCAGAGAAGGGCGCATTGCAGCGGTTGGAGCCGGTATGAACCAGGCCGAAATGCCCGCCCGCTTTGCGCGCGAGGGCAACTTCGATTGCTTCCTGTTGGCCGGTCGTTACACCCTGATCGATCACACGGGACTGAATGAACTGCTGCCCCTGTGCGTCGAGAAGAAGATCAGCATTATTATCGGCGGGCCCTACAACAGCGGAATCCTGGCTACGGGCGCAAAGCCAGGCGCAAAATTCAACTACGCGGACGCCCCGCCTGAAATTCTCGAAAGGGTGAGGGAAGTCGAGGAGATTTGCGATCGTTTTCAGGTGCCCATGAAGGCGGCCGCCTTGCAGTTCCCGCTGGCGCACCCGGCCGTGGCGTCAGTGGTTCCCGGAGCGCGCTCGGTCGCTGAACTGGAAGAGAACTTCCGCCTGATCAGCCATCCCATTCCGGGTGAATTCTGGGCCGAACTACGGGCTAAAGGATTGCTCCCGGAAGAAGCTCCAGTGCCGGAGTAAACTCCCAACGCCGCAAGCGGAGGGGGTTCCCGGTCAATAGACGGTGAGAATACCCTTGATGTAATCGTTTCGCATGAAATCCTGCTCAAAGGCGCCGGGGACTTCTTCGAGTGCCTGATAGCGGTGGGTCACGAGCGGCAAAACCTGGATTGTGCCCGAGTTCACCAGTTCACGCGCCCGCCGGTAGGTTGTAGGTCGGCCGTCGGGATCGAAACCTCCCGAGGCGCCAACCGCCGCAACCAGCTCCGGCTCCAGAAACAGAATGTTTCCCAGCAGGCTGATGTCACGCCCCTGGTGGCCGTGTCCGTAAAGCAGAACAGTGGCCTGCTTCCGGATCAGGCTTGGCATCTGCTCGAAGATAACCGAATTTCCGCAAGCCTCAATCAGGTAGTGGATTTTCTCGCCGTGGGTCAATTCCTGAACAGCTTCGCGCAAGTCCTGCCGGGCGACGTTGATGGCCGTGCCGCCGAATTTACGCGCAAGATCGAGATTGATCTCGCGGATGTCGCTGACCATGATCAGGCCCTCAAAGTGCAGGACATTCCGCAGGTATTGGAGGAAGTAAATACCTGCGGGCCCGGCCCCGCAAATCAGGACGTTCTGAATGCGTTCATCACCGTCCAGCGTATAGCGCGCGCAGGCCTTTGCCGCCTGCTGGTTGGCATGCAGGACGCATCCCACTGGTTCAACCAGCGCCGCCAGCTCCATGGGCATGTCGGATGGCAAAACCAGGCAATTCGGCGCCGGCATGGCAATGTACTCGGCAAACGCTCCCTGCAGGCCCGTGATTCCGTGCTCGCCGTAGAATTCACACTGATGCGAATCTCCAGTGGCGCAGTAAGGGCACAGGGGTTGGCGGCCAACACTAACGCAGTTCACGCCCTGGTCGCAGAGGACCTTGTCGCCCGCTTTCAGGTCCGTAACCTCTTTCCCAACCTCAACGACTTCGCCGCTGAATTCGTGCCCGAGGATCTGGGGTTGCTCTGTGAGCGGAATGTGCCGCCCCTGCGCATCAAGGTTGTAATTTCCGTGACCCCGATAGATGTGAAGGTCTGTTCCGCAAAGCCCCACCGCTTTTATGCGGATTATGACCTCGCCCGGCGCTGGCGACGGATCGGGGCCCTGCCGCACAACTAGCTTTTCGACATCCTGCAGGACGGCTGCCTTCATCCTTCCCCCTCAAACTCCCAGATCACTGATATCGATGGTTCCTTCACGGTGGAGCCGTTTAAAGATTTCAGCAGTTTCGCGGATGCCTTCTTCAAGAGGCGTGCGTGGGATGTCGCCAAAATCGCGGTGCAGGGCGCTGTCGTCAAAGTTGTAGGCAATCGGAATGGGCTTCCCTTCGGCGCGGATCAGCTTTGCAGATTCAGGCAGCAGACGGCTCAGAGTGGCAAGAAACTGGTCCATCTGGATTACCGCCCCTCGCAGAGTATAGGTTCTTGCGCCCTCGATGGGGACTTCCGCACATCGCAGAAAGATTTCCGCTGTGTCTTTGGCGTATTGCATGTCAAACCCGCCGGTGAAGCGGATGGTGTAGGGCCGTCCCACGATGATGGCCTTGATGGCCTTGGTGGGTCCTGAGGTGATTCCCTGATCGCGGCCCACGCCGTAAACGGTGCCTGGCCTCAGGCCAACGCTGGAAATGCCATTACTCAGGTAATAAATGCGGGCGCTGCCTTCATTTGCCTGTTTGAAAACTCCGTAATGCGTGTTGGGTTGCAGGGGGGCGCCTTCCTGCACTTGGCCCGGCCCGTAGAACTCTTCCGGTCCGAACACCGCGATCGAACTTGCATAGACAATGCGTTTGATCTGGTCCCGTCGCTTGCGCACTACCTCGAAGGCATTCACCGTCCCCAGCACGTTCACTTGTGCTCCCAACCGCGTGTTGGCGGCGCAGGCCGGAACCTGGAGCGCAGCCAAATGGATCAGGTGAGTGATTCCGTTTTCTGCAACGGCGCGATCCAGCGCGTCAAAGTCAGTAATGTCCCCTTGGACAAAATGGATTTGCTCAATCTGCTCCCCGGTCAAAAGCTGCTGCAAACGATGAGCTTTGGCGTCGAGATCATAAATCCAGGGAGCGTTTCCCTGCTCAATAAGTTTCCTGACAACCCATGAGCCGATGAATCCTTTGGCTCCGGTGAGAAGGAATCGGTTGTCGTTGTTGGGTGCGTTCGAATCATGTGTCATGTGCAAAATTATATTGGGATTAAGGGAGAGTTTCCACCCTGAAGATCTTAGCCCGAAAGCTTCCAGGTAATTGGGGCAAGGTAGGCTGGCATTGGCGCGTTGATCCGAAGCAGGTGCCGTTGCAAATGGGATTGGGAGCGCGTGGCAGCAATAAAGTCATGTATGAGCCGGAACGGCCGGACGCCCCCCGTCCCCTTTGAAGACAGCAATATATCCGCTTTATGCTCCGCAGAACTCTATCTTATACACGGGTTCTTGCAGCAAAACTCGCCTCGCAAACGCGCTTTGCTCCTTCAGCCGCCGATACTGATGTTCTGGGCAAAGTTCCCGTTTGGACGGGCGACAAAAGTAATGGTCACCTGCTTCTGAGTCTGGCTGGCCAATTCGTCGAACGACGAGGCTGTTCCGCCAATTTCAATCTTCGTTCTCTTGGTTGCGAGGAATTTGTAGGAAACCTCGTCGGAACCGGTTACAAACACTGTCTTTGTGCCGGGTTCAACCATCGAGATAATCCCACTCAGAGTTTCCGGCCTGAAATGGTTCCAGTTGGCTTCTGCAGCCGAGGTTGATTTTTGTTGCGCGGTTGCCGTTTGTACTCCCAGCAACAGAGCGACGGGAAGGATCAGCAGCAATACGAATTTTTTCATCACTTGTTACCTCCTTCTTAGATTTTCCTCTATCTGTGCCATCGTACTTTTCCCTCTAGACAATTAGATGCTTCCGCAGGGGATAAAGAGGATACCGAGTGGAGCGTCAGTCAGGAAAATCATGCTAGACTTCTTAAGGCTGGAAGCGAAGCACGGGCCGTGAGCTGGTTGAAATTCCCTCAGGCATGCTTCTCCAAACAACCCATGGGAAAAAAGAGAATTCTTCTAACGAATGATGATGGCATTGGCGCCCCCGGACTCAAAGCGCTCGAAAGCGCCCTGCGCACGCTTGGCGATGTGACAGTTGTCGCACCCGACGCAGAGCGAAGCGGTTCCAGCCATGCCCTTACGCTGCACCAGCCACTGCGCGTTAAAACCATTGATGACCGGCATTTTGCGGTGGGGGGAACCCCGGCCGACACCGTGATTCTTGCTCTTTATCAGTTGCTGCCGGAAAAACCACACCTGGTTGTCTCCGGCATCAACCCGGGCGGCAACCTAGGAGAGAACCTGACTTATTCCGGGACGGTGGCGGCAGCGCAAGAGGCGGCGCTTCATGGCGTTCCGTCGTTTGCAATTTCGCTTGTTGGCCGTGACCCTCAGGACTTCAGCGCGGCCGGCAAAGTGGCGTATGAAGTAGCCGCCAGGGTCCTGCGTGAAGGGCTTCCGCCTGGCATCGCTTTGAACGTTAATGTTCCCAAACACGAGATCCGAGGCGTACGCCTGACGCGCCAGAGCCAGAAAATTTCACAGAACCTGGTGTGCGAAAAAAAGGACCCCCGAGGAAAGTCATACTACTGGCTGGATGAGACGCTGCCGCATCGCGTCGTCGAGCCGGATTCGGATTACGCGGCTATCTTTGCCCACGAGGTATCCGTTACCCCGCTTGAAGTAGACCGCACCCACAACCCCAGCCTTAATCACCTTTCGGCCTGGCTACCGGAGTTGCAACAGAAGATCAAGCCATGAAAGAAGGGAACTCGATTCCAGTTGTGAATGCCAAAGGATGCGGCCGGCCCCATAAATTCGCCGGGGCAGGGGCGCTTCGACGCCTATCTGTTGACAGGCACGGTTCCTGTTGCGTCCCCGCGCTGTTTAACAGCATGCGCTGTAGAGAATGGTTGCTTATAACAGCCTTACGCTGCTACCGTCTGTCCCAGAACTTCCCACAAAGATCCCGGGATCTCGTCCTCAAAACTGACCCCGAAGCTGACGTTAGTATCATCCTGCATCTGGCGCGTCCAGGTCACACGGCCGCGAATCGCATACCGCAGGTCTGGATGCAGGATAATTCCTACCGCTTCGCCCGGAACCACTTTCTTTGTTGAGCTGAATTTCCCGCTCGTTTCGGTAAGTCCCAGAATAATTACAGGATGCCGGATTTTCTCCTCTGACGATTCCGTCAAAAGGGTCGCACAAAGTGGAAGACAATTGCTTACCTGTTTAAAGGTAAAGCCAATGTTCTTCTCTCGCACGTTTGGTCCCCTCCCATCGCACGAATAGTTAGAACACCTTTACAATGATCCAAATAGTCTAACCTGTCAATCCGTACTGTCTGATCAATGTTTGGCAGAGAGTAATAAAAGCCTGACGACCCCTGCCCAAAGACTGATATCGGCCTCTGGCCAGCTTTGTTGAATTTATTTCACCCGGACCTGCAGACTGTACAGGTGCGGGGCCGTGTGTTAGTTTTCGAAGGAAGGCGTCATTCAAATGAAAATGGAAAATATTCGAGTTCGATTTGCTCCTAGCCCAACCGGGTATGTCCATGTCGGCAACGCCCGGACGGCATTGTTTAACTGGCTTTTTGCCCGCCATCACAAGGGGACATTTGTACTCCGCATTGAAGACACCGACGTCGAGCGGTCTGAGAAACGATTTGAGACGCAGTTGCTGGAGGACCTGAAATGGTTCGGTCTGGACTGGGATGAAGGCCCTGATTTCGGAGGCCCGCTCGGCCCTTATCGCCAATCCGAAAGGCAAGCGCTTTACAGGCAGCGTTCGCTCGAGCTTATTGAGCGAGGGCATGCGTACTACTGTTTCTGTTCGGCCGAACAACTGGAGGAAGAGCGCCAGGAAGCTTTGAAAGCGGGACGCCAGCCGCAGTACTCTGGCCGGTGCCGGCAGATTCCGAAGGAAGATGCGGAGCGCAGAGTAGCCGCCGGCGAGCCTGCTGCAATCCGTCTGAAGATTATGGACTGGAACCTGGCCTGGAATGACCTTGTTCACGGCGAGACGAGTTTTTCAAGCGACGTGATCGGCGATCCCATCCTTGTGCGCTCGGGCGGCGTCCCAGCTTACAACTTTGCCGTCGTCGTGGACGATCATTTGATGAACATTACGCACGTGATCAGGGGTGACGATCACATTTCCAATACCCCTCGACAGCTTGCGCTGTATAAGGCCTTTGGGTGGCAACCGCCACAGTTCGCCCATCTCTCGACGATACTGGGCGGCGACCGTGCCCGGCTGTCCAAGCGCCACGGCGCGACATCTCTCGAAAGTTTCCGTGCGATGGGGATACTTCCCGAGGCCCTGCGCAATTATCTGACGTTACTGGGGTGGTCGCCAGCGGACGGGAAGACCGAGATTCTGGACACGGAGGAACTTGTTCAGCAGTTTTCACTGGATCACATCATCAAGAGCGCGGCCGTGTTTGATCAGGAAAAACTGAACTGGCTGAATCGCCATTATTTAAAGCAACTGCCAATGCCAGAGCTTGTGGAAGCGGCAGTCCCCTTCCTAGCTCATGCCGGGCTGATTTCGGAGCCTGTGGTGCTGCCGGTAGCTGAATGGCTTGAACTCGTGTTGGATGCAGTGATCAACAAGATTGATTATCTCAGCCAGCTTCCTGACGCGGTCCG
Organism: Acidobacteriota bacterium; assembly: GCA_021787735.1. Classification (GTDB taxonomy): domain Bacteria; phylum Acidobacteriota; class Terriglobia; order UBA7540; family UBA7540; genus SCRD01. The sequence goes on from JAJYLL010000030.1 coordinate 34,482, forward strand.
GCTCATTTTTGAGTATGATGTCCGGAAAGCTGCGGAGTCGATGGGTACAATCGAGTCTGCAGACAATGCGGCAACGCGCGAACTCCTGAAGCGTGTGGTTTCCGGAATTCTTGAGGAGCGGCAAATAACCTACCCGCGGTTTCGTGAAATCCTCAAGGAGGTTCAGAAGGAAACCGGCAAGAAGGGGAAGGAATTGTTCCATCCTGTGCGCGTGGCTTTGACCGGGGCCGAGTCGGGGCCGGAACTGGAAAAGCTGGTCCCGATTTTTGAGAAGGGCGCCGCACTGAAGTTGAAGCCGCCGGTCAAGAGTGTTGCTGAGCGGATGCGCGAGTTCTCTAATACCGCCCACCTGTTCTTTTGCGGATGAGTTTTCCGCGACCGGGGAGGCGGGATTCCTCTCCGCGCTGTGCTTCGGATTTTAGATATCGACCCATGACTAAACAGCGAGAGTCACACTCCACAGACGTGCTTTATGGCATCAACGCCGTAAAGGAAGCCATTGGGTTTCGGCCCATTGATCACGTTCTGGTGCGCGAGGGCGCCAGCGGCAACCGCCTGCAGGAGGTCCTGAACGAGAGCCGGGCGCGCGGCATTCCGGTGCGCTTTGCGCCGCGGCAGGCCCTTGAGCGGATGGCGCAAACGGTGCATCACCAGGATGTTGTCGCGGTCTGTTCTTCCAGGACCTATGAGGACTTGAGCACTGTGGTCGGGTGCCAGAGCCCCGCTCTGCTACTGGTCCTTGACGGTGTGGAGGACCCGGCCAACCTGGGTGCAATTGTGCGAACATCTGTTGGCGCTGGAGCCAACGGCGTGGTAATTGCCGAGCGGCGCGCGGCCGGCCTTTCGCCCGCAGTGGCACGAACTGCAGCAGGCGCTCTGGAACATGCGCGGATTGCCCGGGTGAAAAATCTTGTCCGGACGCTTGTAGAATTGAAAGAACAGGGGTTGTGGATCTACGGTCTGGAGGCGCGAGCCGAAAAGTCATACCTCGACCTGGATTACAAGTTGCCCTGTGCTCTGGTGATGGGTGGCGAGGGCCACGGCCTGCACCGGCTGGTCCGTGAAGCGTGTGACCAGCTTGCCGCGATTCCGCTGCGTGGGCAGGTGGAATCGTTGAATGTTTCCGTAGCGACGGGGATTGTTCTGTATGAGGCTTTGCGGCAACGACTTTCTCTTGAATTTTCTTCCGCGCGGGATGAGCATGGAAGAAGATAAAGGATAACCTCCCTGTAGCCGGGTACATCATAATCAGTAAGGAAAAGGAGCCGAATGCGCAAAACAAGAAATTGTCCTGGCATCGTGTGGTTGCGCGTTGCCATTGCATGCGCTGTCTGCTTTGTGAGCGCCGGGCCTGCCTTGGCGCAGGGCGGAGCCTCTTCTGCGGCCCCCGGAAGGACATCAACGGCGGGGCAGCATGACACCCCCAAGACTGATGAAATACCGGCAGTCCCCCAGATTCGAATTGAATCCAACCTGGTGACGGCTCCGGTTAGTGTGATTGACAAAGAGACAGGCCAATTTGTCTACGATCTCACGCAAAAAGATTTCGAGATTCTTGACAACGGCAGGCCCCAGAAGATTGCCAATTTTGACCGCGAGTCACACAAGATCTCGGCCGTTATCCTGGTACAGAACAGCCGCTCTGTAACGCCACTGCTCGGTGAGATCAAGCAACTGGCGCCGATTTTTTCGCAGTTGATGTTGGGGCCCAAGGGTGAAGCTGCGGTCATCACATTCGGGTCAAATGTGCAGGTTGCTCAAGGGTTTTCGAACTCCGGGTCGACACTGGACTCGACGCTTCGCCGCATTCTTCCGAGTGGCAACAAGGCCAGAATGAATGATGCACTGATGCAGGCTATCAACCTTCTTCAGCACCGGCCGAAGACTGAAAGACGTGTGATCGTAGCTTTTACCACGGGTTATGATTCCGGCAGCGAGACAACGAAAAATGAAATCATCCGGCGAGCCACAAACGCAGAGGTTGAAATATACGCTCTGGCGCTCAGCCTGACCAAGGCCTATTTGAAGACCGATAAGCAACCTATGAACTTGCCGACGACGCCGGAGAATGCCAACGTCACCATGCCGGCACACCCGGGTACCCCCAACACTCCCAGTTCTTCGATGGCGACGTTCGGCGTGACTGTCCCTGTGACTGGCGCGATTCGTCCTGCGATCCGAGGTGCTGAGTCAAAAGTGCTTTCGAACGACGCCGAGTCATATGCGAGATATACTGGCGGCATTTTTTATTCCCAGTGGTCTGCAAAAGCCCTTCAGGCCAATCTCAGCCACATTGCCACGGATATCCATAGCCAGTACCTGCTGGCCTACGTTCCGGACGACCTTTCGCAAATCGGTTTCCACCGTCTGGAAGTTAAAGTCAGGAGGCCGGGCATGAAATTGGAAATCCGCACTCGCAGGGGTTACTTCTACGAGGGCGGGGAATAACCGGCAATTCCTGAAACGGCGACGGCGGGAAAATCTAAGAGTCACGCACGGTGAGGCAGCCAATGGGGTTTGGTGGCGACCGTTTTCCTATCATCGCGGCGACGGCTATCCTGGCGGTTGCCTGTGCCGCTCACAGACCCCTTCCATCAACAGAATCCGCTCCGGCGCACTCCTGGTATTGGGTTGACCTGCGTGCGGGTTGGCGCGTGCGGGTTGTGACTCCAGTTCTAAAATCGGGCGGTCATCTTGTCAAGGCCGGGCCTTTGAACGGAACCACGGAGAACGGGGATCGCCGTCAACTTTCAGCCCGGGCACCGGGCACGGCCACAATAGACTTGAAGACGGGGAAAGATTTCATCGGCTATGAAGTCTCGCTCTATTCCGTGAAGGCCCGCAGGAGCGGCGGCGTGCGAGTTGCTTTTCGCTCAGCGGAGATCAATATGGCCGGGGAAAAGATGTCCCGCCCCCACTCCGTTGCTCCCTTGTTCCGTTCGGCGCAGGATGGCCGGTTCGTCCGTATCCTTCACCTTGCATGGGGCAACCATGGTGACCATGACGCGGCGATTCTGGTTGCGGGCGGCCGTGATTCTCTTAAAGCGCTGACCCGGAAAGTAGAGTCTGATCCTTCTGCCTGCGTGAGCAGCCTGCAAACATCCTGTTCGTGGATACCTGCCGGCATTGCTGTGATCCCCGAGCGCAAAGAGAGCGCCGGAAGCAATGGCCGCTGGGTGGCGGCATATTGAGTCTGATGGGCGGATATGTCTGTGGTGAATTGTGCCCAGGTAGAAGCCGGAATCGGCAGGGAATTGCCCATTCCGTTCTTTGCGCAACCGGTCAGGATGCTTTGCAAACCGTCAATCTGTCCTGGTTTCGATCGAGCGGCCGGTTTTGAGCTCGATCTCCGCCAGGTAGGGGCGCATTGTTTCATCCGGGACCTTAAGGATGACGGCGTGCGTCTGGCCTCCAAGGGAGTAGAGTACTGAGAAGTAGCCCTCGTGCCTGCCGCCGGACGACGGCGGTTCGACGGCCCAATGCAGCTTCATTTTTCGAATATTCTTGCTGATCCGCGGCAGAAACTCCATCTGAGTGATGGCCTTGTAAGGCACAGAGATCGACCTCCCATCACATTCGAACACCATGTCCAAATCGGTAACTTCCAGCTTTCCCTCACAGCCTTTCAGCATCTCTTCCGTGCCGCCAACATACTTGAACAGGGCTTCCTTGTTTGAGCGTCCCCAGGCTTGAAGCGCAAGCCCGAAAGCTGCAATTACGAGCGCAGCCGTTTTGGCAATTTCCCATTTGTTCATGGCTTCTTATTACACTACATATCTTTCGGGGGCACGAAAGGAAATTTCAATTCGCACCTTTCAAAGCTGATTGTCTGAGGACGGCGACGCCATTCCGGCGAGTTGAGACGCCTCCTCAATGCTTTGCCGAATTGGATGCCTGGTTTGTTATCGACTGTTCCCGAGGGACATTCACAATAATGTACCAGGGGACAGAGATCGCTCCCCAGTTCGCCGGCCTGAATTTCCAGCCTTGAAGACTTTGCCTGGCCTGTTCGACATCCGGTTCTTCCTGTCCTTTGGAGACCGCATCCAGAACTTCCCCTTTTGCACCAACCAACACCTTAAGCTTGAGTGTGGCCGCAGACGGGTCGAGTTGAGGGTGTGAGATCACTTTCGGCGGTCGAACCTGCTTTTCCATATAGCTGTTTGCATCGGGAGGGAATTTCCCCCAGAGCGTGTGCGGATGGAGGGCGAACTTCACCGCAACCTCCGTTCTGAACGCTGCCGGGCCTTGCGGCAAAACGTAGGGCTTGTACAGCCATTTTCGGACCGCTTCCATGGCCGCCGCGGCAAGCAACGGCTCGCCGTCCAATACGTGGGCCTCGGTCACCTGCCCCTTGGTGTTTACATTGATTTCAAGCCTGACAGTCCCCTGGATGAAGTTTATTTTGGCGATTGCCGGATACTGTGGCTTTACAACATGGATCAGGTGTTCGGCCGCCGCCTCGCCGGCAAGGGCTTCAATCTTCTTCTGCGCTGGCGGGGTTCCCCTGAGTTGCAGGTTCTGAGTTGCCAGAATGAGGCATAGCAGGAAGGTGTAGCCGGATGCTTTTCGCCGCGGTTTGAGGAGCGGTTTAGGTGTTTGATTCAAGAATCACCTGCGCCACTACGTAGCGGTTTGCGTGCGAGATGGACATGGCCGTGTGCGTCGCGCCAAGCTGGCTGGCCACTTCGCGTGCACGACCGGTCAACACCAGTTCCGGCTTTCCGCTTGAGTGATGCGTTACCTCCACATCAAGCCAGCGGACTCCTTTGGCCCATCCGGTGCCGAGCGCCTTGAACGCCGCTTCCTTGGCGGCAAATCGGGCGGCGTAGCGTTCCGCGCGGTTCTTGAACTTTTCACAGTAAGCGATCTCTGCAGGAGTAAAGACCTTTCGCGCAAACCGCTCTCCGTGACGCTCCAAGGCGCGCTCGATCCGCTCTGTTTCAGCAATGTCAATTCCTGTGCCGACTGTCATTTCGTTTATTTTCGAGCAACGTGTAGAATTTGCACCTGGATAGCCCCGCCTCGCCGGTTCGCTGCCCACAGCAGCCTGGCCTTGCCAGCCGCTTCGCAACCCCTCCAGATTATTGCAAGGTCTGCCTTAACCTTAGCAGACGCTTTATCCGAATTCAAACGGCCACAGGGAGTGACGCGTCCATGCCCTTGCCCTCACAGCGGTACACCCTTCGCACGATCCCTCCGGGTGCCGACTTGCGTTTTGCCGGCACTCGCACGAGTCTCTGCCCGGGCGTGCTATATTCAAAATTTGAGCGCCGAAACCTTCAAAATCGAGTCCCGGAATGGCTGCACTTGGCTGGAGTGCAAGGCGCTCGCCGAAATTCCCTGGCTTGTCCACGGATTCGGCACCAGGAAGGGCGCAGCGCTAGGGCCCAAGGCTGCCGGTCAGGATTCTGCATCGGTCGCCGCACATGCCGCTGACGCTCAGAAACTGCGCCCGTTTTTCAAGGCTCTCGGCGCCGGTGAATTTCCAGTGGCCACGCTTCGCCAGACGCACTCCGCCATTGTCTATTGCGCTTCGCCGGGCGCCGGCAGCGCGCCGGTTCAATATCAACTGGCTGGAAATCCCAACCCTGACTCCAGCCATCCGCCGCGCACGCGTTTGGGCGATGCACTTATCACCGACCGAGCGGGTTTGTTGCTGGGGATTCGCGTGGCGGATTGCGTGCCCGTTTTTCTGGTTGACCGCGAAAGGCGCGCGGTTGCCGCCGTGCATGCCGGTTGGCGCGGCGCTCTCAGCCGCATTGTTGAAAAGGCTGCGGGCGAAATGTGGCGCATGTTCAATTCGCGGCCCGAGAATTTGCTGGCAGCCATTGGGCCTTCTATTCGCAAGTGCTGCTATGAAGTCGGCCAGGATGTTGTAGATGCTTTCAGCGGGGCCTTCCCGGGCGGCGAAAAATTCTTCCACAAAGTTGCCGCAACGCCCGAAGAGATGAGGATGGCTTTGCGCTACCAGACGCTTTTCACGCTGCAGGCGCCTCCGGGGCATAAGGCGGAAGATTCGCTCGCGAAAGTCCACCTCGATCTGGTGGCGGTGGTGCGCTATCAACTGGAAAACGCCGGTGTTCCGGCCCATCAGATTTATGTGGCGGATTACTGTACGGCCTGCCGCACGGATCTCTTTTATTCCTATCGCAAGGAGGGTGCGCTGGCCGGGCGCATGATGGCTGTGATTGGAATGAAGGGTCCCGCCTAGGACTGTTGCCGCGGTGTCATTACCGGTAGCATCAGGATTCTTCGGCCTTCCTCTGTGTCTAATCTCTTAGTCTGTCCAAATCAGCCTTCTGCCACGCTGTTCCGCAATAATTCTGGGTTGGGGATGAATTGCGCTGAATGGCTGTGGGGCGAAAACTATAAAGAAGCGTCAACCGGCGTTGCCGTCCTGCTCATCGTACCAAGCCGCAACTGGCCGCAAGCCGCCATCACGTCCTGCCCGCGCGATATGCGGATATATGCCGGGACCTGGTGGCTGCGCAGAATATCTTGAAACGCCAGCACGCGTCCGAGCGGTGAAGGCTTGTAGGGCAACTCCGACCCGCTGTTGAACGGGATCAGGTTCAGCTTGCACTTGATGTCTTTCACCAGCGCCGCCACGCGCCGCGCGTCGTCATCAGAATCGTTGATGCCGTCCAGCAGCACGTATTCAAACGTTAGGTACTCGCGCGGTCCCAGCGGAAATTCACGGCAAACCTGCATCAATTCACTCAACGGGTACTTGCGGTTCAGCGGCATCAGGGCGGTGCGCTGCTCGTGGCTCGAAGCGTTCAGTGAAATGGCCAGCTTGGGCCGCGCCGGAATTTCGGCGAACTTACGGATTTGCGGGATGACCCCCGCGGTGGAAACCGTCATGCGACGCAGCGCCAGCGCCAGCCCGTTCGAGTCGGAAAGGATTCCTACGGCTTTCATCACCGCGTCCAGGTTCAGCATCGGCTCGCCCATGCCCATGAAAACCAGGTTCACCGGAGTTTCTTTGGGAACCTGTTGCGCGTCCAACACGGCCGTAACCTGGCCCACGACTTCTCCCGCCGTCAGGTTGCGCTTCACGCCCAGCAACGCCGTAAAGCAGAAGCGGCAGCCCACGGCGCAGCCCACCTGGCTTGAAAGGCACAGCGTAACGCGGTTCTCAATCGGCATGTAAACGGTTTCAATGTTCTCACCGTCATCGAGCGCAAACAGATAGCGCACGGCGCCATCTTGCGACTCCACTCGCGCCCTGATATCGGGCCATTCCACGCGAAATCGAGCTGCAAGCTCCTGCCGGAAATTTGCGGGGATTTCGGTGCAGGCGTCCAGATCGCGCACCCGCCGCGCATACAGATTGCGGAACAGCTGCCTGCCACGGAATTTCGGCTGGCCGCACTCCACCGCCAGTTCTTCGAGTTCGATCTTTCCGAGCCCGAAAAGGTTTTCTTCCGGTGCTGCAATCCGCTGTTTCATCAGTTGTCGTAGCGGCGGCCGATGACCGCTGGCCTTGGGATTCTTCCTGCCTTTTCTCTGTGCTCCCGGCGCCTTCAGAAGCTTCATCAGAGCGGTTTTGAAAGCCTCTGTGCTCCCTGTGTTGAAGCTCCTAAGCCCGTCAAATGCCGTGACCACTTCTGGGTGCCACGGGGCCACCGGGCCACAAATCTTCCCTTCGCTATAGAAACTTCTTCTTGTTTTGCCGTAATCATTGACGCCCAATTCAGTATATCCTACATTTTAGAGGCTTCTCCTTTACTAGAGAAAGGGCAACCATGAGTCCGCGAAGGGTCGATCTTGAGCTTACTGCACGGCGCCGCGAAGCTCTTATCAAGGCGGGTTACGCCGAAATTCTGGAAAAGGGCCTGCACGCCACCACCATCGATTCCGTTGTCGCGCGCGCCAGTTCCAGCAAGGGCGGGGCGCTCCACTACTTTCGCAGCAAGGAAGATCTGTTTTACGCCGTCCTCGAATGGCTCCTCAGTGAACTGACCCACAGCCTCGACCAGGTTGCAGCCAGCCAGGAATCTCCCCGCGAGCGTCTGACGGCCGAACTGGAACTGCTGTTTCACAGTGCTGAGGTCAACCGCAAGCTTTACCTGGTGCTGTTCGATTTCGTCACGCTCGGCGCGCGCCATGACCGCTTCCGTACGCTATTTCACGATTTCTTTGTCCGGTGCCGCAAGCGCGACGTTCAGACCATCTCCGAGGGCATCAATCTGCAGGAGTTTCGGCGCGTCCGGCCTGAAGACGCCGCCGCCACCATTCGGGCGCTCGTCGACGGCTACTGCCTGCAATGGCTGATGGAATCGGGTGACGTCCCCGTTGAAGTCTTCCGCGACCGCTGTGGCGCCGTCCTCGGCGCCTACCTCCTGCGCCAGTGAACAAGCCTGGCAGGGGAACCCTCGGGGCTCCAGTCACGGATGCCGCATGCGTCCAAATCTCTGCGGTGTAGGCGAAAAATCCGGATATCCGCACCCGTGTCGCACCGTGCCGTTTACCCGCCACTCGCCCGTGAGATCGAATCCCCTGTTGGGGGCCGCGATTTTTCTGCTTTGGATCAATTGAAGAGCTGCAGACCTCACGATCGGTGGTGCGATGGGAATTTGCTTGACTGGTGTGGGCTAGTATAGTAGCCTTCCATTTGCCCTGCGATGGGCACATTTTCGCACGGGGGGTTGCTCTCCGGTTCGTGCACGAGCGCCGGGCACAATGCGCAGCGTTAGAAGAGGAACAGTGCTGACCCAAAGGAGTCATTTTTGCCGGTTTTAGAGGCCGAAAAATAAAAAAGAATACCTTTTTTGAAAAACGAAGCGGAGAAGTTATTGAAAATACGTCCCTGTGGAAAAACGAACCGAAAACGAACCGAAAAACGAACCGGGCCATGTTGTTGAAAATAGAGCATCGAGGAAAAACAAACCGAAGATTGTTTGCGGAAGGATTTGAGTGAAAAACATCCTGCCTATGGGCCGTTCGTCCTGCCAAAAAGCCTCTCACGTTGCTGTCAGCCTGCCGGAACGTTATAGGCCCAACGCTTGATGGTTGACGCGCCGCCCGGCGAATGAGACACTAGCCGGCTCGCACCTGCGATCACTTTGTTGAAGGAAATTTCAATGCTTTCAATCCTGGTCCGGATTGCCTTTTCGTTGCTTCTTGTGGTTGGCGTTCCGCTGCTCTCATGGCGGAGCGCGCGCCCCGAGCATGTGCAGGGCGTTCCAAAAACGGCGCTCTATTTTTCGGCTGTGGTCTCGCAGTGGGTGCTGGCCGCAATCGGCGTGGTGGTAATTTTTGTGGTGGGTCCCGGGTGGTCATCAATAGGCTTGACTCCTGTTGGTGCCAGCGGTTTCTTCAAGTGGACACTCGTGGTGGTCCTGATCGCCGTCGTGGGGTTGGGCCTTGTCTTGCTGCTGGAGCAGCGTGGCTGGTGGCCCAGGGAATCCGACATGGTGCAGCTCCTGATGCCGGAGAACGCCAGGGAAAAATTGTGGGCAGTACTGGGCCTTGCGCCCACGGCGGGGCTATGCGAAGAGTTCCTTTACCGTGGCTTTCTGCTGGCTGAGGTGGCAGCCTGGTTCCATTCGGCGGCGTGGGGCATTGTGGTGTCGTCGGTGGCTTTCGGATGTGCCCACGCCTACCAGGGGCTGAACGGAATGGTCGTGGCTGGCTCATTGGGAGCGTTGCTTGCGTGGCCGGTGGTTCATCTTGGCTCGCTTTATCCGTCAATGGCCGCGCATTTCCTGATCGACGTTGTTGCGCTGCTTTGGCTGGGGCCGAAGTTTGTGAGTAAACATCCTGCAACAATCTCGGATTCAGGCTAGAATGTCAGGGCTATGGAAGAGCGAGACTTTTTCGACGAAAAAGAAGTTTCAAAACCGGCTGATCTCTCCTGCCTTCACTGCCGCCAGACGGCCACCTACCAGGTCCGGTGGCTTGAGCGCACAAAGAAGCAAGCCCTGCGGGGCCATGCCGACGAGCGCGACCGTGCAAAGTTCGCGAAGGCCCGGTCGTATATGCTGCGGC
>JAJYLL010000147.1 GCA_021787735.1 Acidobacteriota bacterium
CCGAAACGCCGGGGGACGGAAGGGAATTTCATCACCGGTCTCATCGTGGCCGCCGACGGCGCGGCCGCCACGGACGCGGAGGGTTTGACCGTCGCCATGAGCGACATGCCGAGCCGCCGGCCGCTCCTCCGAAACCTGAGCCCGCTGCGGAATCCGGAGATTTTGAAATTCTGCCAGGCGAGTCCCTTGCCAAGTACCGACATTCCAACGTCGAGGATTTGCCGGCAACAGAAACAGCCGCCAGCCCCCGGACTGAGGATGTATTTCCCGCGCCCGTTGCCGTTCCGGAAGCGGAAGGACCAGAAGCCCCCGTGCAAGAGACCGCAGGCCGTTTGGATTTGCCGGCTAAGGAACTCACGGCTGATGTAAAAACCGAAAGCCAGGAAGAAATCGGCGAAGAGAGGACTCAGGAACCTGCACAGTTTGCCGCGCCTGCTCCGAAACCTTTTTCCGTAACCGACGAACCCGTCAGCAAAGCTCCGATTGAAACCCCGGAATTGCAGGCGGGGCCAGCAGCCGAGTTAGAGGAGCCTACGGGAAGCACGCTCGAACCAGAGCCCGACGTTGAAGAGGAGATGACGGAGACTGAAGAAATCTTCTCTGCGGAATCTGAAGAAGATGAGTCTGGCATGGAAGGCTCAGCGGCTGACGAAGATACTGAAACATCGGAAGAAGGTTCTGAAGCAGAAGAGCAGGCTGTTGAGGCAACCGAAGAAGCGGGCGAACCCGAATCCTCCGAGCGTTCATACACGCTGCGCGAGCCTCACTCGCGGCCGCACTTTGCGCCGCGACGAGGACGGCGCGGGCGGCGCCGGTCGAGCCGGCATTCGCGCCGAAACGGTGGTCGTGAGCGAGAGTCAACGCGCGGCAGCAGCCAGCAGGGTCTGCAGATTTCCGAACTTCTCAAAGAAGGTCAGGAAATCATTGTCCAGATTGCCAAGGAACCCCTGGGAACCAAGGGCGCCCGCATCACCTCTCACGTGGCGCTGCCGGGACGTTATGTGGTCTACATGCCGACCATTACCCACATAGGGGTCTCGCGCAAAATCGCTTCGGAGCAGGAAAGGCTCCGGCTGCGGAACATTGTGCTTGAGCACAGAGGCAATCTGACCGGTGGATTTATTGTTCGCACGGCCGGCGAAGGCCGCTCGGACGAAGAAATCAAGGCTGACCTGAGGTTTTTGACTAGCCTTTGGAATGACATCCGCACCCGTGCAGAGCAAGTCAAGGCTCCGGCGCTGCTCTACCGCGATCTTGATCTGGCCCAGCGGCTGATGCGTGACCTCGTGACTCCGGACTTCAAATCCATCTGGCTGGATAACGAGGCTGACTACGAGCGCGTAGTCGAATTTGTCAACCGGCTGCAGCCCTCTCTGGTGGGATGTGCCAAACTCCACACACGGCCCTCATCGCTGTTTGAAGAGCATGGCATCGAGGACGAGATTGCGAAGGCCCTTAAACCGAAGGTGTGGTTGAAATCCGGCGGGTATATCGTGATCAACCAGACCGAGGCGCTGGTGGCCATCGACGTTAACACCGGCAAGTATGTCGGCAAGACCAACCGGCTTGAAGACACCATCGTTAAGACCAATATCGATGCCGTCAATGAAATCGTGCGGCAGATCCGGCTGCGGGATCTCGGCGGCATTATCGTGATCGACTTCATCGATATGGACGAGCGCCGCAACCGGAACAAAGTGGTGCAGGCGCTGGAGGAAGCCTTGCGCCGCGACCGCGCTCCGACCAAGGTGCTCTCCTTCAACGATTTCGGCCTTGTAGCGGTTACCCGCAAGCGCGTGAAGCAGTCGTTGGAACGCACCCTTTGTGATCCCTGCGCTTACTGCAATGGCTCAGGATGGGTGAAATCTGTCACCACTGTCACCTATGAAATCATGGCCGAGGCACGCAAGATGGCCGACGAAATCGAGGGCAAGACGATGACACTGCGGGTTAATCCTGATGTCGCCCAAGAACTGAAATCCAAAGATGGGTCGTTCATCAGGGAAATCGAGGCTCTCACCCACAAGAACCTGGTCATCAAGAGCGATCCGACCGTTCACCAGGAACGGTTCGAAATCTTCTGATGTGGAAGTCCAGCCACATGGCTGGCTTTCCGGTGACAATAAAGCTCAAGCAACGCAAAACCCCGGGCCCAATGCTAAAAAGGACCCGGGGGTTTTTGTCGAGACCGTTCGCTGCCCTGGAGTTACGATCGACTTAATCGGGACGTATGCGATCTGGACCTACTTCGGGATTTCTTCTCCAGCGCGTCTCGCGAACCAGATATTTCCCAACCCACGGAAGCTGCCCCGTAGCCAAATCCCGTAGCCAACCGGGCCCCTGCATTAGACCGCGTGCCAAGGTAGCAATTCTGTAGCTCCGTCGCACCGCCTGCGTGAGGCTCTGCCCATAGATTTCGGCCGCGCTTTGAACCTCGGATCCTTCCAATAGCGCTCTGGCTACGGCCTGCGCTGCCAGTCTCCCGCTGTGCAAAGCCATGGAAATTCCCTCGCCGGTGAACGGATCGACGAAACCCGAGGCATCACCGGCCATCAATGCGCCGCCCTGCGCAGCTCGCTGACGGGCCATACGCACCGGTGCCGTCGTTACCAAAGAAGAAACCTGCCCCACCCCGTGCAATCGCTTTTCGAGGGCAGGTAGCTGGGAGACATGCGCAAGCCACGCGGCAAGATCCTCCAGTGCCTTCGGACGCGCTTCCCGGAATTTTTCACGGTGCACTAGACAGCAGACGTTCCAGACGCCGCCTTCCACGGGGGCCAAACCGCAATAGCCCCCGTGAAAGAAATACAGCTCAACTCTGTCACGCGCCGGGACGCCGGCAAAGTGCGCTTTGAATCCGGCCCACTCACCAGTGGCTTGCGGTTCCCCGCGGCGGGCGGGCGAAGATAAGCCCTCAATCGCCCACCAGCGCCCACAGGCAACAATCAGCGATTTGGCCCTTTGAACGCTCCCATTGCTCGATTCAATTTCCCAAACGCCATCCTTCCCGCCACCGGAACTCAGCTTCTGCACTCTGCTCACCACTACTCCTTCGTGCGTTTCGACGCCGGCCGATTCCACCGATTTCCAAAGTGCAGCATCAAGGGCGCGTCGCGACAACCCGAGTGCTGTGTGCGGCAAACGAAAAGTCCGAGACATGCCGTGATCTGTAACAAATTGCGCGCTACGGATTTCAGCGCCGCGTGCCACAGTTTCGGGAATCGCGTCTTGCAGGATAGGGTATGCCTCGGAAGAAATGAACTCGCCGCAGACCTTGTCGCGTGGAAAGCGGTTTCGCTCCCAGATGCCAACGCTCAAACCATGGCGGAAGCCTTCTAGCGCCGCAGCAGTTCCTGCCGGACCTCCGCCGATGATCGCCAGATCGAGCGTACCCGAACTCGATGTTAAATTTTCCATAGCGAAAGACCAAGGCGGTAAGCAGGGAGCCGCTCTACTTCAAAATCGGTGAAGCCAGCTCGGATGGCTAGAGCTGCGAACTCATTCTTCGTATACGCCTGCCGGACGCTGGCTGCGCCGTCATGGCGCGTGATTCGGCTACGCGCAAACGGCCGAGCGACACGGATGAAAAGGTAAGGCAGCAGGCTCCGCTCGAGATCGTTGATCAGCACCGCTTCGGAGGCGATCCCGGCAAACCGGCACAGCAATTCCACAGTCTCTTCTTCGGAGAAGTGGTGCAAAAAAAGATTGCAGATGACAACGTCAAAACTATGGTCGGCAAAAGGGAGATGGGCGACATCAGCAGCGACTCGAGACAACATTCCCGGGGAATGGTTTCCGTTCCGCAGGTGGCTGATGCGGCGGTCGAGCGCCACAAACTCCGCGCTCCGGTTCCGGCGCAGCAGTTCGGATTGTAGATGGACCGCCAGGCGCGAATCGCCCGTTCCTACATCAAGAATGCGCGCGTGTCTTGACACCCGGCGGGCGAAAAAGCGGTCCAGCAGATGCATGCATCCGGATGTCCCTCCCAGCCAGCGGTTGATTCGCCAGAGGTCGTCGAAACTCTGGCGGATTTCTTCGGGGGTGCCAAGATCGTCATCAAGCCACTCGTATGAAGGAACACGAAGCATGGATATCTTCCTTGTCTATGCAGCTCGCGAGACAACCAGCGCAGAGTTTTTCGACCCGAACGCAATGCAATTGCAGATGGCGTGTTCAATTTCAATTTGGCGCGCCTTATGTGGCACATAGTCGAGGTCGCACTCCGGGTCAGGTACATCGACATTGAGTGTGGGGGCGGCACGGCCGTCGCGCATGGCCAGCAGCGTCGCCGCAAGCCCGGCCGCGCCGGATGCCCCCTGGGGATGTCCGATCATGGACTTCAGCGCGGAAGCGGGCACGTGGTAGGCTCTCTTTCCCAGGGCCAGCTTGAGCGCTCGGGTTTCAATGCGGTCATTCAGCACGGTGGAGGTGCCGTGAAGATTCACATAATCCACCTGGTCGGGACCGATTTTCGCCTGCTCCATCGCCAGGCGCATGGCGCGCGCGGGCTCTTCGCCGTTCTCTTCCAGGCGCACCCGGTGAAAGGCTTCGCAAGTGGAACCATAGCCCGCAATCTCTGCGTAAATATGCGCCCCTCGCTCCTGAGCGTGCTCGTAGCTTTCCAGAACAAACATCCAGGCCCCCTCCCCCAGTACAAACCCGTCCCGGTCCGCCGAAAAAGGGCGCGAGCCTCGTTCCGGCTGATTGTTCCATGAAGAGGTGAGGATGCGCATCAGAGTAAAACCTTTCATGATTAATGGGGCCAGCGGAGCGTCTGCCCCACCACAGACCACAACGTCGGCCGTTCCACACCAAATGTTCTGCGCAGCGTAACCAATAGCGTCAGTTGACGAAGTACAGCCGGTCGAGATGAGGTGGCTGAAACCGCGAAAGCCAAAATGCATGGAGATTTCACTGGCAAGAGTGCCGATGGTCGCTGAGGGTATCGTGTAAACGCTGCACTGCCGTACACGCCCGGAATAGTAGAGCTCATATTGGTGCTCGACAAACTCCTGGCCGCCGCCGCCTGAACCCAGAAGAACAGCGATGTGGCGCCGGTCTTCCAGCGTCATTCTGGAGGGGTCGAGTCCGGCGTCAGCGATGGCTTCCCCAGCGGCGGCAATCGCCAGCGGTACAACGCGGCTGACGTTGGCTGTATCTTTTTCGCTGATGTAGCGAGTGGGTTCAAAGCCCACTATTTCACCGGCGATATGAACTGGAAGCAGGGAGGGATCAAACCGCTGGATACGGCGTACGCCACTCCTGCCCTGCCAGCTTGCCTCCCAGAAAGCCTCGCGGCCGAGGCCGTTGGGGCTTACAGCGCCTATGCCCGTCACCACGATTCTGTGGCTCAAATTGCCCTCCGGATCATATGAGAGGTTTCTAGTTCGCGGGGTCGGCGGTTGGCAATACGATCGGGCCCCGGTCCGTCGAAAGAAACGCAGTTGTTTCCAACGTAGTGATTTGATTCATTCCAGAAGATTGTGCGTTTAATGGACGCGGTCGAGAACGACGTTGTAGGTGACTTCAAAATCATTCTTTACCTTGACTGCCCCAAATGCAGTACTAAAAGGTTGGATGTTAAAATCAGTCAGCTTGAACATCTTTTTTCCACTAATTTGTAATCTTTCGCCATTGGCATGACAATCCAGTGAAAACTGCACCTTGCGCGTTACTCCGTGTAGCTCGACTTCGGCCACGAGGTGCCATGCCGTATCCTGGGCGGTAGGATCAAACGAAACCGAATGGAGTTTGATCGAAGGGAAGTCTTTTACGTCAAGCTGTGAGGGTCCGAGCATGGTGTCTTCCACTTCCTTTCGCTCGGAGGGATTCCCCCACGGGTCGATCACCTTGAGCGAGGCTGCATCGCCTGACAATTCAGCCGTCCACCCATCCATCTTCGTCAGCTTTGCTGTGCCTGAAAAGCGAGTCATCGCTATCAGGTGGTTGTCTCCAAGTGAACTTAGAAAACCGCCTTTGAACAGGTGAATCTGAATCTGGCTTTCTTTCGTATCCACTCGATAGGTGCCCGCAATCTGGGCCAGCGAATTCTGCAGCCCGCAAAAATAAAGCGGCAGAAGAAGTAGCAGCGGCAGGGGCGTCCGTTGAAAGAAAAGGCTCGCCAAAGGCGAGACGGCGTTATTCTGGATGACAGCGCCAGCAGTTCGCATTCGGTTTCGAAAGTACCCCAGGGAGACAAGAAGCTCGGTATTACCTATTTCCAATCTGTGAATCACTCCTCAAGGAGCGGCTCGAGCCCCGGAGCACGCTCCCGTCAAATATCTCATCAATGTTAAAGGCAAGAGGAAACCAAAATCAACAGGAAGAATCACGAATTTTCGGACCCTAAACCGGACCGCTAAAACAACTTGAACGAGCGCAGGAGCGTTGCAATCGAAGGGTTTTCCCCATACAGAAACGCCCGGCCCGCAATGCGCGATACGAGCGGAACTCTGAAAATCATATCGAGGCGGCCGCGCGTCTGGCCTTCCCGGTCGCCACCCGGCAATCTCTTTACGTAGTCACCCAACTCGGAACGCCACTTTTCATTGTACCCTTCGAGCACCGATGCGGGCGAAGGGCCTTTCAGCGCCTGGTGGATCAAATCAACAGCAAGCTCCGCGCTGACCATGGCTGGATAAATTCCTTCTCCCGTCGAGCCGGAAACAAAGCCAGCCGCGTCGCCAAGTAACATGACCCGCCCCCGGACCAGGCTCGGTATGCGATAAACGCCGCCAACCGGGTCGAGATCATAATAGACTTTATCCTCCGGCAGATCGGGCGGAACATGATTCCGCTTGCGAAGCTCCTGAAAGAACTTGCCGAAAAGGGGACGAATCGAGCGGCCATCCTTCAAAAGCGCGCCAATGCCAATGCACACGTGCTTCCGCTTGGGGAAAATCCAGCCATAACCCTGAATGCCGCTGTACTCGAGATACACGCGGAAAGGAAATCGCTCGCCGTAAAACTCCGTAATCCGTGCTGGCGGGAACGGGATGTCCGTGTTCGCGCAAAGCACGTAGTCGCCCGGCTGCCATCCCTTGCGCAGACCGGCTTTCACGGCCACTCGGCTGGAGGCGCCGTCGGCCCCAATCAGGATGCGTCCAGTTATCTCCCGGCCATCCTCAAGCCGCATTCGAATGCCGTCGCGCTCCTCCATCAGATCGTCAACGGCGCAACCACCCATGAACCGGGCCCCCGCTCGGACTGCAATCTGCCGCAATCCGTCATCAAGTTTCGACCGCAATGAAAGATAGCCGGACGGCCGGCTCTCCTGATACCGCGCTTCCCTTTCGATCGACCGGTCATAAAATGCCACGCCGTAAAAGGGATTTTCGACCAGATCCGGGAGAGAATTCTTTAGATAAGAGAACCGCTCAAACGCCAGGCGGTTGATCCAGCTCGCACAGGTCTTGTGGCGGGGAAAATCGCAGCGGTCAATCAGCAGCACGGAGTAGCCGCGGTCCGCCAACAACTTTGCCGCGGTGGAACCCCCGGGTCCTGCTCCAACCACAATCACATCTGCGCGATCACTCATTGTTGCCAACTGTTTCATTCTCTCAAGAAATTCAAGGGAAATCCCTTGTGGAATCTGCACCGTGATGAACGGTGGAGTCCACCGCCATTGCGCAAAATCAGAACCATGCCGCGCGTTTTCGTCAAATGCCGGAACTCAATTTGCCGTGGATGTTGTTGCCCTGCTTCCGGGATCCCGGATAAGAATCAGAACAATCGCAGTCGCAAGGAGCGGAACGGTCCCGGCTGCCACGAAAGCGGGGAAATAAGAGAACTTGTCAACGATGTAGCCAATCACCAGCGTAAAGGCTGTGCTGACCAGGCCCGCTCCCAAACCACTGAGACCTGTGACGGAGGCAACGACGTCCTGCGGAAACAGGTCCGAGGGGAACGTCAGTCCCATGGTCGACCAGCTTGCGTATCCCCATGTAGCGAAACTGATCAGCAGCAGTGCAACTGTCGTACTGTGCGTCATGGCGGCAGGAATTCCCGCAATAATGGGCAGCGAACTCAGTATGCAGACCAGTTTGCGTGAGCGAATCACCGGCATCCCACGCTTGATAAAGAAACCGGTTGCAAACCCTCCCGTGAAGTTTCCGAGGTCAGCGGCAAGAAAAGGAATCCAGGCAAACGCACCGATCTCTTTCAGGCTGAAGCCGCGCGCCTCGCTGAGATAAGCGGGTAGCCAGAAGACATAAAACCACCAGATCGGATCCGTCAGCGAGCGGCCCAGAACAATGCCCCAGACGTTTCTTTCTTTCAGCAGGGTCAGCCAGCGTTTGGCCCCTTTAAGGGCGGAAGCAGCCGGCGTGCCGCGCCCTTGCTGGATAATCTTCCGCTCATCCTCGCCCAACCGCGGATGCGCGTCGAATGGGTGATAAAAATACAGCCAGGGTATGAGCCACAGAAAACCCAACAGGCCCGCAGCCACAAAGGAGTAACGCCATCCAAACTCATAGGCGATAAAAGCAACAAAAGGCGGTGCGATGACGGCACCCACGCTCGAACCACTATCAAAGATAGCGACAGCAAGACCGCGCTCCTCCGCCGGGAACCATTCCGCTACGGTCTTGCTCGCGCCAGGCCAGTTGAAGCCCTCGCCGATTCCCAGCATGAAACGAAAGACGGCAAGCGAAAATACAGAACTCGCCAGCGAGTGCACCATGCTGGAAAGAGACCACCAGATCATGGCCAAAGTCAGCCCCCGGCGGGTACCGATAATGTCAATGATGACCCCGCCGATCAGCCACATGCCCGCGTAAGCAACCTGAAACGCCGACACAACGTAAGAGTAGTCCTCGTGCGTCATGTGAAAATGCTGCATGATCACCGGAGCAAGGACGGAAAGCGTCTGCCGGTTGATGTAGTTGATGACCGTGGAGCAGAAGAGCGTCCAGACGATAAACCATCGCAGGCGCTTAATCGGTTTGGGCTTCATGGCATCTCACACACGCTTCAGACCGCAAGCAAATAAGTTTTTGTCCCCGGCGCCACCCTTAAGGCAGTTCGGTGGAGGAGGCCGGATCCAGATAGATCGTGGTATTGGGATGGTTCCGCATGACGGTTGCCGGACAACGGGTTGATATTTCTTCGGTCAGTGTCCGGTGTACGATGTGCGCCTTCCGCTCACCGGGAACCGAGGCAATCAATCGAGGCACGCGGAGCAGGGTCGGGATCGTCAAGGTGATGGCCTGCTTAGGCACCTCCTCCAGGCTACCGAACCAACCTTCATTCACCTGCTGTTGCCGGCATTCCGTGTCAAGTGAAACGATCTTGATGTCGAGTGGATCTTCAAAGTCGGCTTCGGCCGGATCGTTGAATGCCAGGTGGCCGTTTTCGCCGATGCCCAGCAGGCACAGTTGCGGGTTGTATTTCCTCAACAACTCGGCATATTTCCGGCAGGTCTCTTCCGGGTTGCCGCTGGTGCCGTCAACCCCGTAAAACTGGCGCATTTTGACCTTGCTGGTCAACCGTTCCCGCAGGTAACGGCGGAATGATGCCCGGTGATCGTCAGGAATCCCCAGGTATTCGTCCATGTGGAAACCCACAACCTTGTCCCAGGGCAAACCGGGGATCGAGGTGAGCGCCTCGAGCATTGGCATCTGGGAAGCGCCGGTGGCGAAGATTACGGCGACCGTATCATT
>JAJYLL010000148.1 GCA_021787735.1 Acidobacteriota bacterium
TGCACGTCATCCTGAGCCCGTTCGCCTTCCAGTTACGAACGGGCCCGAGAGAAGTCGAATGGGGCTCAGGGTAAACTCCGCGAAGGATCCCCGCATTTGCATTAAAGGAATTGGCGATTGAGCGAATTGCGATTGAGTGATTGAAATCCCGTTGCGCGAATCTCCGGTCTTATGGTCCGCAGCCCCACCACGCCCGTCATCCTTCATTTCACCAGGAGTGACCGCCATCGTCAGCTGGCGCAAAGCCCCGAGAGGGGCGAAAGACTTTAACCCGGGCGTGAGCCCGGGGAACACGGCCCTCACCCACCGCTCTGCGGTCCCCCCTCTCCCCGCCGGGGAGAGGGCTGGGGTGTGGGGCGCGGCCATTAACCCACGGCTTATGCGGTGGGCTAAATTCTGCCGCTCCTCCGGAGCTTGGGGATACCACCTTTGTAGCGGCGTGTTTACCCCCCCTTGCCCTTGCCCCGCCCGTCATCCTGAGCCCAGCGAAGGATCCCCGCATTTAAATGCAGTGGTCCTTCGTTTCACTCGGGATGACCCCACCGCCCCCGCCTAAAATAGAGCCCTCTACCCGCGGAGAGGGTGTCCCGGCTTGGCGGGACGGGTGAGGGGCCTTTTAAAATAACGAACCGATTGAAATTCGCTACAGCCCTCGGTTTCGCAACTCATAACCGCCCGTGCCATCATCGTTCTTGCCTTTGAATTGCATAAGTAGTATACCGTTTTCGTCATACTATTGCGGCGGCCGTCTTCTCCCTATGCACTGACGGCCGGGACTGCGCTGTGGTCTGGACGGCCTGATACGCCATTCTATTTATTCACTCCAGGCGCCATTTCCCGGCGCTCAATTTCACACAAGCCGGGAAAAAAAGCAGGCCGCAGTCTTCGAGAAGGGTAGCGCAGAGTCGTTCTGTGACTCTGCGGGTTTTGATTGCAAAGGAAAGGGCCGCAGAGTAACACACTTCGCCCACGACTCTTCGCGACTCGTTCTTCTGCCCATCCTCGGAGCCAAAACAGGCAAGAAAGTCGAACACGAAGAAAAGAGCACGTGAATGCTAGGTCCGCCATGCAGACTCCAGGTTGGGTGGAATATGCCCCGACCGCTGTGAATTCGGTCCTTACGTGCTGGTTCCTAGGGGGATTCAGGTGAAACTAAGGCGGCTACGGCTAAGAAACTTCAGATGCTTTCAGAATGAGACGTCAGTTGATTTCGATGATATAACTGTGCTCATCGGCAAGAACGACACTGGAAAGTCAACCATCATGGAGGCACTGGATATCTTCCTAAATGACGGGAGCCCTGACAGGGACGACGGTTCGAAGAACGGTGACCCCTCTGATCTGACTCTCATCTGTGAGTTTGATGACCTGCCGGAAGAGGTCGTAATCGACGAGGACAATCCTACGAATCTCGCTGATGAGCTCCTACTGAATACAGAGGGAAGGTTGGAAATTCATAAATCCTACAGTGGGAATGCGCAGAACCCAAAGTGCACAGGTGTCGAGGTCTTTGCGGATCATCCGAACGCCGAGCACGTCAAAGACCTTCTCCAACTCAAGAACTCAGACCTCAAGAAGCGGGCCAAAGAGATGGGGGTGGAGTTGGGTGGTGTGGATTCGAAGGTAAACGCCCAAGTTCGCGCCGCAATTCGCGGCCACATTGGTGAATTAGAGATCGTCGCTAGAATGGTTCCATTGAACGACGACAACGGGAAGAAAGCCTGGGAGGGGCTGAAGAAATACATGCCTGCTTTTGCTCTGTTCAAATCAGACCGTCCCAGCACGGATCAAGACGCGGAGGCGCAGGACCCGCTCAAAGCAGCTGTTAGGGAGGCGATAAAAGCTAAGGAAGGGGAACTGCAGCGTATTACTGAATACGTTAAATGTGAAGTCGAGAAGATCGCGAGAGTGACCTTGGAGAAACTTCGACAGATGGATCCCTCCTTGGCTTCTCAACTCGACCCGTCCTTTGCCGTGCAGAAGTGGGAGAGTCTGTTCAAGACTAGTATCTCGGGTGATGACGGCATTCCAATAAACAAGCGAGGAAGCGGGGTCAGAAGGCTCATCCTGCTCAATTTTTTCCGTGCTAAAGCTGAGCAACTCATCAAGGCCGAGGATCGCGCTTCAGCAATATATGCGATCGAAGAACCTGAAACGAGCCAGCACCCTAACAACCAACGGATGCTTCTGAGAGCCTTGTCCGACCTATCTTCGGAGGCGCAAGTGATCATTAGCACGCATACACCTATGCTTGCTCGGGCCCTGCCTGATAGCACCTTGCGTTACGTCCGCGTTCTTGAGGACAAGGGTAGGGAAATAGTGACCGGGGGAGACGAAACGAATCAGGAGCTTGCCCGTTCCCTCGGCGTGCTGCCAGACAACACTGTTAGGCTATTCATCGCGGTTGAGGGTCCGAATGACATCACATTTCTTCAGGGGATCTCGGCGGCGCTGCAGGGGGCCGGGCTGGACATCCCCAACCTCGAACAGATGGAGTTGAATGGCGAAGTTATATTCATCCCACTGGCCGGGTCGAACCTCGCCCTTTGGTCGTCCCGGCTGAGAAACCTGAACAGGCCAGAATTTCACCTGGTTGACCGAGACGCGCCTCTTGGAGATCAACCTAGATATCAGGATCACGTCGATCAGGTGAATCAGCGACAGGGCTGTCGCGCTAGGTCGACGATAAAGAGGGAAATCGAGAACTACCTACATAAGGATGCAATTGCCGAAGCATACGCTGGAAACGGTTTGGAACTGCATATCCCCGCCAATTTCGGACCCTTTGATGACGTACCTCAAGATGTCGCACGCCTAGTCCACGACGCAACGGACGGTGGCATCCATTGGGATGAGCTTTCGGAAGAAAAGAGACACGGAAAGGAGAAAAAAGCGAAGCACATGCTCTGCTCACAAGCCGCGCGGCTCATGGACGTAGAGCGACTAAGAGAGATCGATCCTGACGACGATCTTCTTGGTTGGTTCGGTGACATCCGCGGGCTCTTGGCCTAGCGAGGCGTCAGCCGCAGGTTCTTTGTGAGGCAAACGCCTATGGACAGCAAGGCTTTGTCCACGGCTACAAACTCACACAGCATTAAGATGATGCCGGATCGGGGGCAGAGGGGCGAAGGTGCCGTTGACGAGGAAAAATAAAATTCTGGCGTTGATTGTGGGCATCCTGCTGCCCTACATGGCCTTTGTATTCTACTTGGCCCTCCGGGTTCCGCGGCATCCCTTGCCGGAGTGGTTTCCCTTTTTCGGTGGGCTCTACCTTTTTGTCGCCCTGGCGGGGGTGATGCTTGTGAGCAGGAGAATCCAGCGCGGAGCGCCGCCGCAGGATACAGAGAAGGCCCGCAGGGCGCGAAAACTGGGAAGAGTGATTGTGACTTACCTGATCCTTGTCTGGTCTCTCTTGTTTCTTTACGGAGCTTACAATACGCTGATGGGCGACTACCCGATGTCGCGGGCGCTTCCCGCCGGGGGAATGCTCTTGTTGTTCATCGGGTTGTTTTCATGGGCGCTGTACCGTTACAGTAAGAGGTAGCGAACGTCTGCGCCCGGGGTAATTGCTGCATGAAGCTACAGTACGTTCTTTCTATCGGCTTGGGGGCATTATTGTTTTACGTTTCGTTCGGCGTCCCCAATACAGAGATGGCGGGAATTGACGCACCTAAGTGGCTTGCGGGGATGGGCATCTTACTGGTCGGATATGGTGTCCTCGGGCTCTTCAGAAAGTCTGGCGGCAACGGGTGACAAAGCGGGTTGCCACTGTCAGTGGTTTTCTAACCATGGGTACTGCGTGAGGCAGGTGCCCATGGACAGGAGGACGCTGCCTGTGGCTGCCGATTACGCTGCGGCGAGCTGACGGCGTCGTCCGCGCATACACCGCAAGAGCCGCGCTACAAAAAACTCACCCGGGCATGGCGGGGTGAACCCCGCCGCTACAACGGAATGGCGGTTAGTATCGGATGGCGGTGAGGCGCCCGGCATTTTCGCCGCGCAGCCAGATATAGATGGGAGCGCGCGGGCTGGGCGGCGGCCACGCCATCTCAATCTTGAGAGTCTGTTCCTGGGGCGATCCGCTGACCGTCGTGGGAATCCCTTGCACAGGGTAGCCGGCGTCGGGCGCCCACCCGGTCTTATCGATCATTTGCAGGTCCTGGCCGGTAAGCGTTCCCGCATAAAGAGCGTTGCCCAGTTTTTCATTGGTTAAGGTGAACCTGGTGATTCGGGGCAAACGCGTCACGCGGCCCAGGGTGTAGGGATCGGAACTGCCGGTGGTCGGGTCGGCGACGGTGGCGTCCAGCAGACAACCTGACTGGCCTATCGTTCCCGGGTCAACCGAGAGAAACAGGGTGCCGCTGCCGGCAAAATCGAGTTGAGCTGATTTGCCGCTGTCGCCGGGATGCAGCGTGAGCGCCTGCCGTGTGTCGCTGTCGTTGCTGCAGTTGAGCGTGACGGCAGGGCTGGGCCCCATGTTCGCCGCCTCGATGGCAAAGCTGACCGGCGACCCCGCGGGGATTTCGCTCTTCGCAAGCGCCACGTTGCTCTCCTTGGGGAACGACGCGCGCACGTCCGTGATTCTGGGGCGCGGGCCCACGACGTGGACGATGTCCGCCAGCGCCAGCGGCTTGCCGATTCCTTCAATGTGCAGGTTGGCGGCGAGCAATTCGCCCTTGCGGGCTTTCGGCTCGAGTTGCAGGGTGACTTTGCGCTCAGTCGCTTCGTTGCTGCCCGCGGGCGCCGGAGCCAGCGTCCACTTTGCGGCGTCACTCGTGATGCCGGTTATGCGATCCAGGCCGGAACCGTGCAGGGTGAGCGTTTGCTTCTTTTCTCCCAGGTTGGCACGCAACGGGAGGCCCGAGAGCTGGGGATTGGGCGGATGGATGGTAAGTGGCACGTCCTGACTGGTTCCGTTCAACTGGCTCAGCATCAGGATATAGCTTCCCGCCTCGAGGCTGGACGTATCAATGTGCGTTTCCAGGCTGTGCTGCTCGCCTCCCTGATTGCCTTTGTCCAGCGTGAAGTTGAGGACTTTCGCGATGGCGTTCTTGTCGCCCGCCTTCACCAGCGACAGGTTGGTCACAAATTCGAAATCGGGGCCCGTCAACTTGACGGCAACCGTGCCGCTTCCCTGGATGAGATTGTCCTCAGATTCCGGCGTTACCTTTGCCGGAGATAGATCCGCAAACTTGTGGACTTCTACCGTGCCCGCCACGTCAAACGGCGTCCAGTCCCAGAGCGCCGCCAGCTTGTACTTGCCCGGCACAAGCTGCGCCTTGCTCAGGTCAAGCGCCATGGTGTCGGCGGAGGAACCAACGGTCACGTTAACGGGAATCGACAAGTTGTGATCGTCGGATACCAGTTTCCACGCGCGCGCGCGGGGAAGCTCCCTTAGTTGGGCCCGCGTCTTGCAGGTCACCTTTATTTCAGACTTCCAGTCGAGCGGGACATGCGTCGTCGCGGGAAGGGAAACCGCCGGCGGTCCAACATTGGGAACTCTCCGCACCCATAAGTAGGCTGTCCGCATGCGCTTGGCAGCCTCTTTTTGTGTAGTGCAAAGTTCCAGATTGCCGGATGCCGCGGGTTGCGCAAATGCAGCACGAAAGTCCGTGTCAGGAAACATCATGGTCCGCATGTTTTGCAGAAGAGATGCGCCGCCGGCCGCCAGCCCCACCGGCGTGCTCCCCCAGAAAAGCGCCGCCACCCAGGCCGCCACTCCGGCAGATTGCTGGAGCGTGGTGGAACTTCCGCGTTCCGCCAGGGGATCGTACGACGAGAGCGCGGGCACAACGGCGTGCAGAAGTTGCGCTGCCTGCTGATCAGCGGGAGCCGTGGAATTGATCGACGGCAGCGTAACTCCGTACTGCGATGAAAAGCCTTTGAGCACGGCATCAAGATCGCGGCTGGCTGGCGGCGATTGCTCATACTTGGAAAGCGTTTGGACCAGCGCCTCCACCGTCGCAGCCTTTTCGGCGTAATCGGCAAGCTGCGGAATCAGGTTTTGATTGCGCTCAACCAGAGAGTTGACCTTCTTGACGTCGAGCCCGTGCGGACCGTAAACCACGCCGACAATCGAAGAGCGAGCGGGCACGTTCCATTCCTCTGCAACATTGGCGGGCTGCGGCGGCAGGATTTCAATTTTGCCAGACGTCCCTTTTGCAGCCGGGACAAAGAGTACCGTGATTTTTCCCTTCGGCCCGTTCTTCGGGTCGGAAGTTGGCGGCTCGTATTTCAGCTTCTCGCCGTGCAGAATTACGTTGATCGAATTGACAGGGAGTGGAGGCCTGCCCCGCTCTGGGACCACGAGCAGCCGAAACTTGGTCACAGGTGTTCCGGCCGAACACGTGCCCGGCGTGGCGGCAAAGCATTGAGTCGCGGTGATCAGGAAAAGTAGAGCGAAATGAACAATAGTTTTCAAATCAATCCTTCCTCAGCCCCACTCTGCAAAGATAAAATAGCCCCGACCTCATAGTAAATTCAGCAGTCTGTCTTTGGCAATTGCGTGTCCTCAAAGCTGGCGCTTCTTTCTCTTGGATGACGAGGAGGGTGCTTGGGGATGGCAGGTCGAAAACAGGTTAGTTGCAGATTCTTGAAATCGGTAGGTATCTTTCACCTAGTCGTCAACGCATGGCCGTTCGAAGCCAGTTTAAGCACGGTTTTCGAGAAAAACAAACTATTCCGGAATGCAGCTCTATCCCACTCGTGAAGCCCATGAAGTCAACGGGCATCAGTGGCCACGCCAGCCACTTAGGTCTTCGATTGTCTTCGTCTGACAATGCGACACAGGGGGAGCATAGAATCAACTGAGGTGATCTTGAATCGGACGTTTTTCGGCGTGAACGCGATCTTACTTCTCCGGGCGAGCCAACCGATGGCTCAATCGAAGACAGGCGTCTTTGCCTTGGTTTGCTCATTGACGCAAGAGAGCCTGATCCCACGCTTGGCGTGCAACACCTTCCAGACAGCACCGGCAGCGGTCCGGATTTCTTTCCGTATGGGGCCTCCTTTTAAGAGCGACATTTTCGGCGGGATGTCCATTTCCATTTTCAACTGAGCAAGGGGGAATCACTAACGCAAGCAGGCTTCCAGTCCGCGTATCTCTACAAGCCATTTCAAAACCCTCAGTAGCCTGCTGAAACGAGAGGCGTTGGCATGACCATTCCGTCTCCAGGATAAACAGTTGAAAGGTCTTTGTTGAAAACAAAGGGCTTAACCGGCCTGATAGGTGCCCCGTCTCCGATTGCTCGGGGTTGATCCCTTAGTTCAACAAGTTCCATGGGGTTTTGAAATGGCTTCTAATAAAATGATCCCAAGCAGAAGGGTGTTTCCCGATGCGAAACCTCTCTTAGATTAGGATTTCGTTGTTATCTTACGCGCGGGAGTAGGTGAAAAAGGTGCCTTGAGCCGAGCATCGGGGTAGCCAGTGGGCATTTCGCATGGTGCGTTTCGTCAATTCCGGTCACGGCACTGCGCGCGGGGCGAAATCCTGGGCATTATGCCAACAAGCGCGAAGATCCTGTTGCCAGCCACACCCCCTAAATGCAGAAGGGGGGAGCCATTTGGCTCCCCCCACGGTTTCTTTCTCTTTGGCCGTCGCCCAACGATTGTCCGCTGGGATCGGTCCGCACCGCAAGAGCGGTGTGATCATGAAACCTTTGCTTCCGGTGGACTCTGCTTGTCCATATATAACTAACTACCACTGTCCGAGACCAGATTCAAGTGCATAATTTGCGGCTGTAATTCTTTCGCAGCTACCATTTATTTTTCATTGACTTGCGGGAAGTGTTTGAGCATCAGCCGCAGCCGTTCATGGCGAGTGACGACGCCAACCGGCTTCTGGTCCCGCACGACAGGCAGACGATGAATTCCGCCTTCCAGCATCTTTTCCAGGACCGTTTTGATCGTGTTGACCTCCGTTACGGTGATGACATCGCGGCTCATAATTTCTCACACTGCGCGGCGGCGAGCTGACTCGTAGATTCGCTCGACGTGTTCATGCGGCATCCACTCTCCAAACATCTGTGGAAAGCGATAGATGGAGAACGGGATACCCTTCTCATTGGCAACAAAATCGGACTCGGTCACAATGCCGCAGAGGTTGCCTTGATCGTCGATGACGGGCAGGCCCCCTATGTTGCGTTCGAGCATGATCTTCGCGGCTTCTTCCAATGAGCAATCTTCATCAACCGTGATGACCGGCGTCAACATGATTTGTCGAACAAACATTTCTGTTTCTCCACTCAAAGAAATTCCAGAGGCGTAATTGCCTGCGAAGTGAATTTCCAGCCTGCGTGAAGATGTCGGACTTGGCTATCTGTCCGATGCAAACCTTTGAATCCCTTTCCATCTCGTGTATTCTCAACTTAGAGCAGGCGCAGCAATCCGGTTTGACGTGTTTGAAGTCCGCGGCACTTAACGGGCCAGAATTACACTCAGAGGCCCGAGCCTGCGAAGTCACGCCAAGCACCCTGGAGAGTCGGCCCGATAAGCCCGCCGTTATCGCGGTGGGGTCCATCGCGGCCTGGGACATTCCATGACCAAATGGTACCAGATCAAACCACAGGCGGCTGTAGAAGAATTAGGGAGTAACTCGGTTACCGGTCTTAGCGAGGCTGAAGCCACGCGCCGGCTGGCCGAGTTTGGCCCCAACGAGCTGAAAGAGACCGGAATCAAAAGTCCCTGGCTGATTTTCTTCGATCAGTTGAAGGAACTGATGGTGATCATTCTGATCATCGCTGCCGTGATCTCCGCCCTTCTTGGTGATTACAGTGATGCCATTGCCATTGGGGCAATTGTTGTTCTCAACGCAGTCCTTGGCTTTACCCAGGAGTATCGGGCGGAAAAGGCGATGGCTGCCCTTAAGAAACTTTCAGTTCCATCTGTAAAGGTCCGGCGGGATGGGGATGTCCGCGAAGCTTCTGCGGTGAGCCTTGTTCCCGGCGACATTATTTTGCTGGAAGCAGGAAGCTTCGTGGCTGCGGACTGTCGCGTACTTGAAAGTGCAGACCTCCAGGCGCAGGAAGCCGCGCTGACGGGTGAGTCTCTTCCGGTCAGGAAGACCAGCCATCAGCTGGGCCAAGCGGATCTGGCGCTGGCTGATCGCCGCAACATGGTTTACGTGGGGACATACATCACCGCTGGACGCGGAGAAGCCATCGTCGCAGAAACCGGCATGCGTACGGAGCTGGGCCGGATCGCTGGATTGATCCAGACCGTTGAAGCGCAACCGACACCTCTGCAAAGGCGCATGGGCCAACTCGGAAAAGCGCTTGCGGCGGCTGCCCTCTTCATCGTTCTGCTGATCTTTGTGCTTGGCTGGTTCCGCGGAGAGAATCTTGAGGTACTTTTCCTCACGGCCGTCAGCATCGCGGTTGCCGCAGTGCCCGAGGGCCTCCCAGCTGTTATGACCATCGCACTGACGCTGGGCGCGCAGCGGATGTTGAAGCGGAAAGTACTGATCCGCAAGTTGTCTGCGGTTGAAACATTGGGCTCAGTCACCGTCATCTGCTCTGACAAGACCGGAACCTTAACTGAAAACCAGATGGCAGC
>JAJYLL010000031.1 GCA_021787735.1 Acidobacteriota bacterium
TGCGGCGGCAAGCGCGAAAAGGAGGAACCGGAAGCCCTGAATACCCGTACTTGGCTCCTGTAAACCCGTCAATAATCCTTCCCCTGCTCCCCCGAACTACTTTTTCAACAAAACCTGTAGCTTTTGCGAAGAGTTTTGTTGTCTGGGAAACTGCTTGGGCGCACAAGAAAGATCACTTTGACGTCAGACCCCGTTCGCTTATGCCTGCCAACTGTCTGCCGACCCTCCGGGTTCTGCGTTGTTAGGTGCGGGTGCAGACTCAGGCGCCTGTTTTCAGGGATGAAATCGCGCCACAGATTTCCTCTTGATTATTCGCTTTTTATTCGCCTATAATAACCACAATTCATAGCCGTGTGGCTCCGCGAGCCACAGCAGGAGGAATCTGATGGCACTGACCCGGCGGCAAAAACAGGTCCTGGATTTCCTGATCCACTTCATCAATCGGCACGGTTATTCGCCGAGCTTTGAAGAGATGGCATCGGGGCTGCGTCTTTCATCGCTGGCCACGGTGCACAAGCATCTGCAGGTCCTGGAGAAAAAGGGATTCATCCGCCGGCGGTATAACCAGAGCCGCTCAGTAGAGGTGGTTGCCGTGCCCGGGTCGGTGCCTTACGGGAATGTGCCGGCGACCCCTGAATCATTGCCGCCGGAGTTCTGGCAGGGAACATCTCCGGCGACGCCTGCTGATTCTATCCACTTCTACCCGTTGCCGAACCTTGAATTTCCGCTGCTGGGCTACATTGCGGCAGGCCAGCCGGTGGAAGCGGTTGCGCAGCCTGAGAACTTTTCACTGGGTGACTTTGCCGGCAATAAGGGCAAGATTTATGTCTTGAAGGTGAAGGGCGATTCGATGGTGGAGGACCACATCTGCAACGGCGACTACATCCTGGTGGAAAACACCGAGACCGCCCAGAATGGTGAGATTGTGGTGGCTCTGGTGGGCGGAACGGACGCGACCCTGAAACGATTCTTCCTGGACGGCCCTGACAAGGTCCGGTTGCAGCCCGCAAACGCCCAGATGGATCCCATCATTGTGCCTGCGGCCGACGTCAAGATCCAGGGACGCGTGATCGGGGTGCTGCGCAAATATTAGCGCGGCTGCTCAGCACCTGCATCCTGCAGGAGAATGCTCGCAAGAGCGGCAACAATCTTCTTTTCACCCGTGGGGGGAACGGACGGACGAGCACGGGCCGCGGCTGCAAACGCCGTGGCCCGTGCGGGGTCGATGATCGAGGATTAATGTTCCGCCGGCCCTGTAGGCTTCGGGATGGCGAACTTTGAATCACTGACCGGAACGTTTTGCCGGAGCTGCGTGACCTGAACGGTTGATTGTCCCTCGGGCTCCGAAACCGTCCACTGGAAAGGAACCTTTACTCCGTCCACTTCGCGATAGTCGGAGTAGTCGGTCTGCTGAGGCAGCCGACCCAGCGCCGTCTGGGTAAAGTACACCATCCGAAGCAACAGCCCCGATTGCTTGCTGAAGAAGAATTGCACCGGTGGCATGCCCGGTCGCACGCCGAGCACGACATACGCATCCTGATCGCCGACTTTTTGCGGCGGCCGCTCGCGCAACGATGGGAAAGTCTTCTGAATGTCGAGCGGGAAATAGAAGTCGGCCTGAAGGCTGGCCTGGTCAAGCTCGCTGCCTTCCATCGGATGCGGAGGCTGCGGCATCATCGATGCCCAGCCCTCGTGCCCGTTGTAAATTGTCATGCCTTCCCCGTGCGGCGTCTTGATTATAGAAGCCCGCATGTCTGGCGCTTTAGCATAAACCTCAACCGGGGCAGGATGGCCGAAAAAGGTCATCGTGCCCGTGATAACACGGGTGTTGATCTTGCGCAGAGCGTCCGCCCCGCCCAGAGCCGCCACGTACTTGGTTACAATGGCTGACGGCTGGGGAAACGAGGACATATCCACGTGCATGCCATGCTCTTCAGGATGAGCAGGCCGAGCCATAGCCACCTGCGTCCCGGCGACCGCCGGCATGCCGGCAGGATGTGTGGAACCGTTGTGGCAGGTGTTGCAAGTCACCACCACGTGGTTGTGGAAGTGGTCTTTATCGATGGCGAACATCATCTGCATCATTCCTCGGGCGCGCAGTTTTGGCTTCTTGGTGTCCTCGTCAAAGTGGTGCTCAACGTGGCAATAGTCGCAGTGTACGCCGAGCGAAGCCGAGATAAACTGCATGGTCGGAATCAGTTCATAGGCGGGAATGTTCTTGAGTACCTTGATGTTTTTGTAGACCTCTGCGGCGGTCTTGGTTGCCGGCTTGGCTGAAGTCTGCCCCCCCGGTGCCGATTGCGCCATCGATCGCGGCGCGCGCATGGCGAAAAATAACAGTAGGAATCCCAATGAAAGCCCGATTGCGGCGACAGCCGCACCTTTCCATCCGTGGATCATGTCTGCCCCTTTCGTGTGGAGACCGCCTCGCTTCACCCCGGCGCGAGCACGGCTGGATATCGTACTCTTGGACGTTACCGCTTCAGAATCAGTTATAAACCCCGACGCAGCAAGGCCTGTCTGCTCCGCGACATGGACTTCTGAGCCGTGGCTGTATTGCTGCCCCTAAATATTTCCGCGCTTCATTTCCAGCATCATGTGGTCGCACGAACGGACGCACAACGCCATGATAGTGAGCGTCGGGTTTTGGCAGGCCGTTGAAGTAAACCCCGCTCCATCCATAACGAACAGGTTCTTGACGTCGTGGCTTTGCTGGAACTGATTCAGTACCGATGCCTTGGGATTGTCGCCCATGCGGGCGATACCCACTTCATGAATGGCCCAACCGGGGCCGTTGGCACGATCTCTGATCCGGATGTTCTTTGCGCCGGCTGCCTCCAGCATTTCGGCTGCGGACTGCGCCATGTCCTGCAATATGGCGTATTCATTCTCACCGTACGTCATGTGGAAGTTCAGAACGGGAATGCCGTAGGTATCCACCACGTTCGGGTTGATCTCCACATAATTGTCCCAGCGGGCGAGGCATTCGCCGAAGCCGCCGAGTCCGATGGAAACCACCGGTTCCTGGATGGCCTTTTTGTAGGCCATTCCGAAGCCAGCAGCCCCCATGTTGAAGCCGACGCCGCCGCTGCCCTGGAAGCCGTAGCCGCGAAGGAATTTCTTTGACCGCGGGCCATTTTGCGTGTTGCGGAAGCGGATCACATAAATGCCGTCAGGGCGATTGGGCCCATTGAGCGTAGGCTTGCCCGTAAGCTGCGGCAATTCGCCGCTGGCGCCTCCGCCCGAGATCTGGTCCATCAGGTAGTGGCCCAGCACGCCGCTGGAGTTGGCCAGCCCGTTCGGGCACTGCCGGTTGGCGGAATTGAAAAGGATTCGCACCGATTCGAGTGACTGCGCGCACAGGGCCACCACGCGCCCGTAGATTTCCTTCGGCTGGCGCGTACTGCGGTCGATGTAAAGCAGCCCGTTGGCGCGGTTGCGGTCCGGGTCCATCAGAACTTTGTAGACCATGGCGTTGGAAATCTGAGTGCAATTGCCGGACTTCTTGGCATCTGCCACTGCGGTGAAGTAGGAATTAAAGTAGGAGTGTGTAACGCAGCCGCGCTCGCAGGGGCCGCAATAATGGCAGGCGGCCCGCCCGTTGATTGGCTTGGTCAGGTTGGCAGAGCGGCCCAACGTAAGTGTCCTGCCGAATTTTTCCTTTATTTGTTTCCGCAACAGAGTTTCGGCGCATGTCAGTCCCATGGGCGGCTGGAACTTGCCGTCAGGAAGCTCATAAACGCCTTCCGGAATGCCGGTGATGCCGACATACTCCTCAACGATGTCGTAATAAGGAGCCAGGTCCTTGTAGCTGAGCGGCCAGTCCTCCCCGTAACCGTCATGCGAGGCCGCCTTGAAATCAAGGTCGCTCAACCGGTAGGATTGCCGGCCCCACACGTTGGTGCGGCCGCCGGTTATTCGCATGCGCCCCTGCCAACTGAACGGCATGCCTTTGGCTGTGGTGTAGGGCTCGTCCAGATCATTGCAGAACCAGTCGGCGTTGTACTCCGTGCAGGCGTAGCAGTCCTTTTGTACGGGACGGGTTTTGCGCATCACCTCCGGCGCCATGTCCCGGTACTTCAACTTGAATGCCGGTTCATGCTCAGTAAAGTTCTGGTCGGACTGTTCGCGCCCGGCTTCGACAAGAGCAACTTTCAGCCCTGCTTCAGAAAGCCTTTTGGCTGCCCATCCTCCAGATGCACCCGACCCCACGACGAGTACGTCATAGACCTGCTTTTCCTGCTTACCCATGTTCTGTCTCCATTGACGGTTTGGATTTCAAGATGTCCGGGACACCTGGAGTGAAGGAGTGATCCAAAGCGGTCACTCGCGCGCACGGAAAGGGCGCCCTTTCCGAATGATGAATACAAACCTCCAGACGTTTCCGCGTTTCAATTCTCCCTTCCTGCCGTCGTCCGGCCGCGCGGAAGGAGTTTGCCTTGGATGGAAACAATCAGGCCCCAGAATGCCCCAATGTATCTCACCCCTCACGAGGAATGATCGTAACAACCACGCGGATAAACGTCAACAGGCAGACACTTCACCTCCTGACGGCGCCCATTGACGGAGGCGAATGACCAGCGAAGCGACGCGTGATACGATAGCGCCGCACATTGGTGAACCAATCTGAAAGACGGAGGGAACTGCCGTGAAAAAAGTGATGCTGTTGTTGGCCGTGGTATTCTTCTGCGCCGCCGCCCCGACCTGGGCGCTGGACAACGGGCTGGCCAGGACGCCGCCCATGGGCTGGAACAGCTGGAACAAGTTTGGTTGTAACGTCAGCGGAAAACTGATTCGCGAAATGGCAGACGCCATGGTTTCCAGCGGTATGAAGGCCGCCGGATACCAGTACATCGTGATCGACGACTGCTGGCAGGTGAAGCGCGACGCCAACGGAAACATCGTTCCAGACCCCAAACGTTTTCCCTCAGGCATGAAAGCCCTGGCGGACTACGTCCATTCCAAGGGGCTGAAATTCGGACTCTATTCCGACGCCGGTACCGCCACCTGCCAGAACCGCCCAGGCAGCCGCGGCTATGAGTTTCAGGACGCCCGGCAATACGCTGCCTGGGGCGTGGACTATCTCAAGTACGACTGGTGCAACACCAGCACGCAGAATGTGCAGGCTTCCTACGCCATCATGCGCGATGCCTTGAAGGCTTCAGGCCGCCCCATCGTCTTCAGCATATGCGAGTGGGGCGTGGACGACCCGTGGAAGTGGGCGGCTGACATTGGCAACCTGTGGAGGACCACCGGCGACATCACTGATTGCTGGGACTGCACGGGCGTCTATACCCGCGGCGTGATGCAGATTCTGGACCAGGAAGCCGACTTGTGGTCCTATGCCGGCCCGGGCCACTGGAACGATCCCGATATGCTCGAAGTGGGCAATCCGGGCCTTTCGCTCGAAGAAAGCCGCGCCCACTTCAGCCTGTGGGCTATGCTGGCTGCACCTCTGATTGCCGGAAACGACCTGCGCAGTATGCCGGCGGATATTCGCGAAATCCTGACGAATAAGGAGGTGATCGCCGTGGACCAGGATCCGCTGGGCCACCAGGGACAGCGTTACCGGGATTACGGCGATACGGAAGTCTGGAGCAAAGAATTGGCCGGCCATGCAGAAGCCTACCTGCTGCTGAACCGGAGCCAGACGCCTAGAGAAATTTCACTCTACGTGGGGAAGGGTAAGCGCGTTCGCGACCTTTGGAAACATGAGGACCTGGGTCCGTTTGCGGACGGGTTCTTCCGCGCCCGAGTGGTTCCTCACGGCGTCGTGATGGTGAAGGTGCTGGCCAAGTAGCCGCCGGAGACATATTGCCAGCCTGGGCTGATTCGTCAGGAAAACCAGATGGCAATGTGCGTGCCGTGAGAATGCATGCCTGAGGCGACTGCGTTTGCGCGACTGCCGCGGCGGATTGGATCTGGAGTGAAACTGGGGGAGACGGAACTGCTGCTTCGGGTTGCGGCCCGCGTACGGGCCGGCGGGTAAATGGCAGATCTTGTTCGCAAATAGAGCGTGACGCATGCCGGAAGTTCAGCGTGCTTCCGGCAGGTGCAGCGTCGGGTTTGCTTTCTATGAGGCTGCGCGCCGCCTGTTATGGATCGAGACCCTTGCCGATGGCGACGCACGGAAAATCGCGAGAACCTGCCGAGCGTGTTACTCGGCCGCCGGCTCGGCTGTTTCTCTTGATGTGGCTGGCGATTCAACCGGGACGCCGGCTTTCAGGCTGGCGATTTGCCCTTGGAGGTCCTTGGCCAGATCTTCAAGAATCTGGACCTGCTGGACTTTGCGGTCCAACACCGACTGGAGCTTGGTAATCTGGCGCTGGAGGCGCTGGTTTTCACGGCGCAGGACGTCCAGTCCCTGCGGCGGAAACAAATCATCAAGTTCCTTCCCCTTGGGCCCCTGAGTCCGCAATCCGGTCTTGATAGAAGAATAAGGTGAAACCTGGGCCTGTGATTCCCGGATGAGGGCGTCCAGGTCCTTGCGCTCCTGGGAGGGAGGGCAAAGCTGGCGCAGGGCCATCAGGCGAGCCAGATCCGGACGGTTCCTGCCCCGCTCCCAGTGCTGGACGGCGCCTTTAGTCGCATTGAGCAAACGTGACAACCCTTCCTGGCTTACCTGGAGCTTTTGCCGTACTCTGCGAATCACTTTTGAGACATCGAGTTCAGCCATCGAGGTCCTTCTCCTGATTAGTTTTCTCTTGACATGACTATAATTATAGGCTAGTATATCACAGATTGCCCGGTACGGAAGCTTTTTGTTGAATCCGTACCTGAATGTTACGCCAAGGCCACGATAAGCCTGACACCGTACAAAGGGGGGATACGGTGCAGACTCCGAGGCGTGGACTTACCTTCACCTGTACGATCCCCCTCACACGATCCAGAGCGTTCTGCTTGTAGCGCCAATTCACGTGAATTCTTAGTAGGATTACAGGCTTTTGTCAATGAGCAATTTAATTTTCGCGCCTCGGCTATTTACTAATGACTCAAGTGATCGCATTGGCACTTCCGGCGACTTGCGCTCCGTACCTGGTAGACACCCGCATGGGCATGATTGTCCCGTAGGGACGACTTCCGCGGTGTCCGCTTTGGCCGGGGTTGTCTGCTGGTCCTTTCCACCTATGCTCTTCGGCTGGCGGATAACACAACTTGAGCCCTTTCCAAACGCCTGGGCCTGGACTTGGCTTTCGGCTGATCCATTTGTCGCTGGTTCCCTCACGCCAGTTCCGGCTTATGCTTCCCTTCTACACTTCACCTACAACCCGAGTCACAAGAAGGAGTATCAATGAAATCTTCGAACCGCAATACCTGCTTTCATTCTCCTGCTAATCCGCCTGTCAGTTTTGTGATGAAACCTGAATGCCATCATGCCGGCCAGATCACGGAATCTCAAAACCTCTCCCTTTCCACAACCGGCATCGGAAGACCTGAATCTATTGCCTTCTCAACTGCGCGCTGTTCAGAAAAAGGATGCGTGTTCCCGGCATCTTCCCCGGGCAGCGGCAAGTGTTCCTATCATTTGCGCCAACAGGAAGAACCGGTGCTTTTCCGGTCCCATCAGCCGACGGGTTTGCTGCTTGATCCGGCAAGAATGTCCCCCTCCGATCGGGAGTACGACGGCAGCCGGAAACGCGACCGCCGCCGGATGGCAGAACTTTGGGAACAGTTTCAATCGGAAGGAACACCCTAGAGAGCCCACCTTCGTATAACGGAAAACAACAACGAGCGGGTTTCGTTCTCAAACTGGTAAGCCTCGGGCTCGCCGGTGGCGTGGCCTCGTTTGCCTGAGCTTACGGTGCGGAACCCACATGCTCATGGTTCAACCAGGAAGGCTCTGCTTGCTTTGATGCGGTTCTATTCCAATTGAGGTGTCGACGCATGGCTTTTAGGCCCAAAGTGTCTGATCGAGCAGGTTTGCCGCCGGTTTCTCTCCGCAGCGGAGAAGTCCACCCGCACGCGCCGCTGCTTTCTCCCACAAATGCCTGGCGGATCCTGCACAGAAGGACCGGCGGGCACATTTCCCGCTCAACGTTTTACCGCTGGCTGGACAGCGGCAAGGTCTACTCGCTCCGTATCGGCTGTCGGATGTACGTTCCGTGGCAGGTGCTTCAGGATGTCATCAGCCGTTGTATGAGCGGCGAACCTTTTTAAGCAAACCTCCTGGCCGAATCTGGACCCAACATTCTTTGAAAGGCTCTGCGCCTTGAAGGACCGGGAAAGAAGCGCGTACCTCTGCACTCGTCGTCTTAGGCTGTTGATGGGCAGGTGATGGCGTGCCGGCGATGATGTGCGGCACGGAAGACTCTGAATCCATCGGGATCTCGCTCGCATCGAAGAAGAGGTCGTGGTATAAAGTTTCACAATCGGGCTCTCGAAAAGAAGTTTCAATTCCGGGCAGGCGGTGTCGATCGCCAACGCACATATGGCATTGGATTTTGACATGGTCGTGATCGGCGGGGGCGCGGCAGGGCTGACTGCTGCGGGGATTTCCGCCTCGCTGGGCGCGAGGACCGCGCTGATCGAAGCGGGCCGCCTTGGTGGCGATTGCACCTGGACCGGATGTGTGCCCAGCAAGGCGCTGCTGAAGGCAGCCGGGGTTGCCAACACCATCCGCACCGCCGGCCGGTATGGATTGAAGGCGTCTGAGCCGCAGTTTGATTTCGCTGCGGTGATGGACCGTGTCCACGAGCTTCAAACCGCGGTTTACGAAGATGCCGACGCTCCTCCTGTCTACCAGAAGATGGGCATTGCGGTGATTGAAGGCAAGGCGCAGTTCATCAGCCCGATACAAGTTGAGGTGCTGGGACTAGACGGCGGCGGGACGACGGCCGAACGTCGCCGGGCTGGCACTGGAGGCTGCGGGCGTTCAGGCAGGCCGCCGCGGCATCACCGTGGACCGCCATTGCCGCACCACCGTGGAAAACATCTATGCCTGCGGCGACGTGACGGGGATTTACCAGTTCACACACATGTCGGAGCACATGGCCAAAGTGGCCGTCACCAACGCCCTGCTGCGCTTGAAAATGAAGATTGATACCGCCAACGTCCCCTGGTGCACGTACACCGATCCCGAGCTTGCGCACGTGGGCGCGTCTGAAATCGAGTTGCATAAGCGCAAGCAGCGCTACGCTGTATACCGGTTCCCATTCAGCAAAATCGACCGCGCTGTGATTGACCGCGAAACCACAGGAATGGTGAAAGTTTTCGCCAGCAAGTTTAGCGGAAGGATTTACGGCGCCAGCATTCTGGGCGCCCACGCCGGTGATATGATCGGCGAATTCGCTCTCGCCATGCGGAACAAGGTGACGCTGCGCAAAATGGCGGACACGATTCATCCATACCCGACTTACGCGCTCGGGAATCGCCGCGCCGCTGACCAGTGGTACGTCCGCAAGCAGTCACGTATGTTCGTGCGCCTGCTCAAGTTGATCTTTCGTTACCACGGGCAATTGCCCGGCACCAGTGGTCCCAACCGGATTGAGTGAACACTTTGCTCATGAGTCGTCAAGGTAAGGGCAGACTGGACTCTTAAGGCGAATGAACAACAGCGTCTCTTCAGAATGGAAAGGGATGGCAGACTTCGTAGCGCTTTACAAGATGCCGCAAAACACGAATCATGCGTTGTCTGCCGTCTGCTTATTTCCCTTGTGGATTGGGTACAAATTTTTTGAAGATGTGCAGCGGCTCGGTATTCGCCACCATTCTTATCTCTCCAGTGGCGAAGTTGAAGCTCCACGTTTCTTCGAAGTCGCCGCAGCGCTTTGCCGGAAGCACGTCTTGCAGTGTCTCATCGACATCGACCCAGGTAGAAAACCTCGCTCGAACCAGAATGTTAACGTTCCTATCTGAACTGAACCCCGCGTCTGTCACACGAACAGAGCACTGTTTACCCTTGTGTGCCTCCAGCAGTTCTGAGAGGTTGGGCTCATAGACCATCCCTGTTCCAGCATCGACGGCGAGTACCTGTTGGGTATCTGGTGCGTCGGACCCCACCTGCCATTGCTCTGTCAGAGCCAGTAGCATGCGGGAATTTCTGGCCCAGCCCAGAATCTCCATCCCATTCCTTTGGGCTGTCCGCTTCGGGGGCATCATATAGACCAGTTGGTATGGAGACCGTGCCTTGGATACCCACAGGCGCGTAGTACTCAGGCACCCGCGACTGTCCTGGAAATCCACCTCAACATAAGCACGCCAATTCCCTTGTTCTGAAAGCGAGACGGGGCCATACACAGGGTTCGTCTCCTGCTTTTGCTCGCAGCTGAGGTTGACGAAGAGTGTCTTCTGTGGAGAGACACTGGCTGAAGGCGTCGTGGGTTTCTGCCAAGCAAGGCCAGGCAGCGGGAATAGCAGAGGGACCAGGATGCAACGAACGGCCGACGATGTTAGCATCAGATCATCCTCATTGGGTGAGCACTAATGCCTCTAATTGGCGGGTGGCCATTACAGCGACGCACAGGGAGCAAAGCCCGTGCCAATCGACAAACAATAATCAACCTGGACGCCGTGCACACATCAAATGAAAGCATTGTTCCCATTCAGGACCCCAGGTTTTCATACCACTTGACGTTGGCGGTGGATGAGCCAATGGCGACGATGTCTGGGCGGCCATCGCCGTTGATGTCTGCAATTGCCAGGCAGGAAGCGGCCATCTCCGTGTCTAGGGTTTCGCGTTCCCATGCGGTTCCCTGATCATCCTTCGCATGGTAGA
Source organism: Acidobacteriota bacterium (assembly GCA_021787735.1). Lineage (GTDB taxonomy): Bacteria > Acidobacteriota > Terriglobia > UBA7540 > UBA7540 > SCRD01. The sequence continues at coordinate 10,715 of JAJYLL010000031.1, forward strand.
TAAAGAGCGAAGTTCCCGGGCCGCGGTAGCCGGCCACAATTTCGTCGTTGCCGTCGCCGTCGAGGTCAGCGCAGACCAGCGCGTGCCCGCTCTTGAAACTGGAATCAATCACCAGTCGCTCAGTAAATCCGTTTTTGCGCCTCGGATAGACAACCACCTTGTCACCGTGCCAGGGCTCGATTGTGGCAAGGAAGCGTTTGCCGCGGATTTTGCCGACATCGATTTCGCTGGCCCCGTGGTAGCGTTCGGTTTGATCGCCGGGAGTGAGCAGTGTTCTGCTCCACTCCAGGTTCGCCCCTTTTCCTTTCGCCATAAACAAATTCACGCCCCGGGCGCTTGCCGTAAGGATTTCATCGCGGCCGTCACCGTTCCAATCCATCACGTGGACACCATGCACGAGGTTCAGCGTGTCGTCAATCAGGTGCGGCATCCATTTGCTTGATCGCGCAAGGGCGGCTTGGGCATGGCCAGAAAGCAGTGCCTCCGGCATCTGGAACCAGGTGATCTGCGCCGGGACAGAATAATCAGGAGGCCTCGCTCCTGCGCCCACGATGGGCACTACCACCAGTTCAAGCTGCCCATCGCCATCAAGGTCGGCCCAGCGCAGCCGGTGCGAACCGGGAATGCGTCCGATCGGCCGGAGAGACCACTCGGAATCGGGCGAGGCGCCGGGCCGCGCCCACCAGAGGTCCCCGCCCGTTTCTGCATGGTCCAGATCGAAGCCGCTGGCGAGCGCCATACCCCGAGCGGGATAACCCGCACGAAACAGCGGCGCCAGGCTGATATTCTTCACGGTTGAAGTTGTAACGGACCTCGCACGCCACGAAGGATTCTGATACCAGTCAACAATGCTCTGCCCGGAGCTCAGCGCAAGAATATCCGGTCGGCCATCGCGGTTTACATCCGCGACGGCAACTTGGTATCCTTCCGGAATTTTCGCCACCGCATGCGCCTGCCAACGCGAACGGCTGTTGCCTGCCCGGACTGTACACGCAATCGAGAAGCTGGCAAATGCGCTGCCTGCGCTGAGCGCCGTCTTCAAGAACACCCGCCGCGATTCGCCGCCCTTCCTGCTGCTGGGCGGAAGATCTTGTCTGCTGCTATGCTGAGCCATACGCCTCGATTCTACGCCCAAAATCCAGCTATGGCAGCGGAAGTAAACAGCAGGCCGCGTGTCTTTGCTCAGGACTCTTCTGTGTCCGGAAGAGAAGGGTGAAATTGACAGCGGAAGAAAGCGAGTGGTAAACTGCCTACCGACTGGTCGGTACATGCTGGGCGGCGCCGGAAACCCGGCGCAAAACCGCCAATGGGGCCCTGTTGCAAGCCGGCTTCCGAACGCTTTCAGAATGAGTTAAAGTAGACAATATGCCATCGCAAACGATGTACGAAAAGATTTGGAGCGCCCACGTTGTCCGGGAAGAGACTGGACAGCCGACGCTCATCTATATTGACCGCCATCTGGTCCATGAAGTGACTTCTGCGCAGGCCTTTGCGGGGCTTCGTGCCAATGGACGCAAGGTCCGCCGGCCGGACCTGACCTTTGCGGTGATGGACCATTCCGTGCCCACCACCGATCGCAGCCTGCCGATTCTGGACCAGGCCGCCAAAGCGCAGTTTGCCGCGCTGGAGCGCAATTGCAAGGAAAACAACATTCTGCTGTTTGACATGCACGACCGCAACCAGGGCATTGTGCATATCGTCGGCCCTGAGCTTGGCATCACGAACCCTGGCCAGACAATTGTTTGTGGCGACAGCCACACGTCCACTCATGGCGCGTTCGGAGCGCTGGCATTCGGCATCGGTACGAGTGAAGTGGAACACGTGCTGGCCACCCAGTGCCTTTCGCAGTTCAAGTCGAAATCCATGCTGGTGCGGGTGAATGGCCAGCGCCCGCAGGGCGTCACGGCCAAGGATATTATCCTGGCTATCATTGGAAAAATCGGGACCGCCGGCGGCACTGGCTTCGTGATTGAGTACGCGGGCGAGGGCATCCGCAAGCTTTCCATGGAAGGCCGGATGACGGTGTGTAACATGTCGATTGAAGGCGGGGCGCGCGCCGGAATGGTGGCACCCGACGATACAACATTTGCTTACCTTGAGGGCCGTCCTTATGTTTCGCGCGGAAAGGAATTCCAGGCGGCGGTTGATCGCTGGAAGACCTTCGCGAGCGGTCCGGGCGCGACCTATGACCACACGGTGGAACTCAATGCAGCGGAAATCGCTCCTCAGGTAACCTGGGGAACCAACCCGGGCATGGTGACCGACGTTACAGGCAGCGTGCCGGCCCCCTTTTCTTTCAGCGATTCGGCGTCGCGCGAGTCCGCAGCGCGGGCGCTTGAATATATGGGATTGAAACCCGGAACGCGCATTGCGGACATTCCGATTGACCGCGTGTTCATCGGCTCATGCACCAACGCGCGCATTGAGGACTTGCGGCTGGCCGCGCGCGTGCTTGACGGAAAGAAGATTGCATCCAGCATCAAAGGCGCGCTGGCCGTTCCCGGTTCGCGTCGCGTCAAGGCGCAAGCGGAGGCCGAGGGTTTGGATAAGGTTTTCCGAGCGGCAGGATTCGAGTGGCGCGACGCCGGTTGCAGCATGTGCCTGGCCATGAATCCGGATGTTTTACCGAGCGGCGAGCGCTGTGCCAGCACCTCTAACCGCAACTTTGAGGGTCGCCAGGGCAAGGGCGGCCGCACGCATCTGGTGAGTCCGATGATGGCTGCAGCAGCGGCCGTCGAAGGTCACTTTGTTGACATCCGCAAGTGGGACCTGGGGCACGTTGAATAGCCAGCATCCTGCCCAAATACAGTTTGCCGGATGCAAATTGCAATTACGAGTTACAAATTGAAGGTTCTGAGTTCAGGGTTGTGAGTTGAGAGTTTGCCGGGCGGATACCCGAGTAATCATGTTGACGAACAAGAACGACCTTTGTGGTCTCGCAACAATTACTCAGAACTCAGAACCCTGAGCTTTTTTGGAGTTGATATGACACCCTTTACAAAGTTGACGGGAATCGTTGCGCCGGTGGATCGCGTTAACGTGGACACGGATCAGATTATTCCCAAGCAGTTTCTGAAGGCCATCACGCGCGAAGGATTCGGCCGTTTTCTCTTCTACGACTGGCGCTACCTGGATGGAGAGAAACCGAACCCGGACTTCGTGCTGAACCAGCCGCGCTACCATGGCGCTTCGATCCTGCTGGCGCGGACTAATTTTGGCTGCGGCTCCAGCCGCGAGCACGCTCCGTGGGCTGTCCTGGACTACGGTTTCCGGGCGATCATCGCTCCCAGTTACGCTGACATTTTTTACAACAACTGCTTCAAGAACGGCATTCTTCCCATCACTTTGCCAGAGGAGCAGGTGGATGAACTCTTCCGGCGCACCAGAGGGAACGATGGCTATGAGTTGACGGTGGATCTGGAAAGCCAGACCATCACTGAGGCAACACCCGTTCCGGACGGTGGCCTGAAGATTCCCTTTAAAGTTGACTCCTTCCGGCGGGAGTGCCTGCTGAACGGATGGGACGACATCGGCCTGACGTTGCGCTTCGAAGATCAGATTGCCGGCTTCGAAAAAACACATCAGCCGAATGCTACCCGCTACGGCTCACTCGAAACGTTATCCGGCAAATAACCAGTCCACTTTGACTACTCTGTAGCTTCCCGCAAGACGGCCTGTTCTACTTCATGAGCGGCAGGCCCGTCATTTTTAGAGAAGCAAAGAATCCCCGAATTAACCGCAAGAGAACAAATGCAGAGATCCTTCGCCGCCTTTGACTCCTCAGGATGACAGGCGGCGGGCCCGGCGCCGTGGTCCTTCGCTTCACTCGGCATGATCTGTTGAGGCGCTCGTGCTGGAATCAGCGGTAGAGGATGGGATTGTTAATCTGCAGGGCCATCAGGGCAAACGAGCCTGCGATGACGATAACGGAAAGTACCGCCAGCACATTCCACAAATTCTCTGCCGTGCGCGTCTCCGGCACGCCTTCAGGAATCAGGTAGCCCAGAACGATGCCGGCGCCAAGTCCGCCGAAGTGCGCGGCGTTATCAATCGGGAAAAACAGGCCGAAGATGGCAATATAGATGACCCACCGCCACAACATGCTGCGATAATCTTTTCCCATGCGTCCGTGGTGGAAGGTGGCCCCGATAAGGACCCCGATCAGCCCCATGATGGCACCTGAAGCACCGATGGCAAGCGCACCCGGCATCCACCACAGGCTGGCGACGTAACCGAAGATGCCTGTGACAAGAAACATTACGACGAATTTGGAAACGCCGAATAAACCTTCCACCTCGGGTGAAATATCAAAGAGCACCCAGAGGTTCATCCCGATGTGCAGAAGACCGGCGTGGAGGAAAATGGCCGTCACCAGCCGCCACCACTGGCCGAAAATGAAAACGTAAGGTCCGTACAAGGCTCCCAACCGAGCCATGACGATACTGCGAATGCTTCCGATTCCAAAAAAGCCCCCGGACTGTCCCGCCCCGCCGGCCCTCTGCGTCATGAACCATTCCACGACAAACATCAAGACCATTGCTGCTGCCAATATTGAAGTTGCGCTGGTCGGGGTGGGAATAATGCCCATGACGCGGCCGGGAGTTCCTGTACCGCCCCGCGCGCGCTGGGGCCCCATTCTTGCGCCGCAATGGGGGCAGACTTTGGTGCCTCGCGGATTCAGCGCCCGGCATTCCGGGCACATGCGGTGAGAAGTGTCATACTTCTGCTCGGCGGAGCCAAACGACGATTCCCACCAGTTCTTAAGTTGCTGGATCTTGAACCAAATTTCTCGTGGAAGTTGCATAAGCACCGTGAGTTCTGAACGCCGGGAGATAAGCAACTATTATATTCCACCCACCTGCCCGCTTGACACGATTTTCGCGGCCGCCGGCGTTTCGATTGGAATTTGTGGTTGCCAATTCATCCCGCCACAAGGCGGCATAATGTTGTTTCTGCGAGAAAGACAGGAGCCGAAACAGCGGTGCCCACGGCCCTGAATTCGACACTTACAATGCCTGCCGCGTCGCAGCACGCGCCATCCTGGGGTAAAATGGGCAACTGGCCGATGATTTCTTTTCTGGCCGCAACGATGGGCTGCAACATTGCGAGGACGAGCGGAAAACAGAACGCATAAGTCTTGACGAAGAAACGGACAAAATCTGAAATCGTGGTCAAGACGCTAGAGTTCAAATCCTGTTTCGGAAAATACAAGAGGCTCGGCCGTCTTGTTATTGTGGCGGGCCTAGCGTTCTTCTGGACCAGTTGCCATCACCGGGCGGTGGTTGTTGCTCCGCCTTCGCCCACCCCCGCGCCGCCAGCGCCCTCGAAGCCGGGGCGGCCCTCAGAGCAGCCTCCACCGCCGGCCCCCATTGTGCAGGGAGAAGAAGGGATTGCTTCCTGGTACGGGCACCCCTTCGACGGCAGGCGGACATCAAGCGGTGAGATTTACAACATGAATGCCATGACGGCGGCGCACCGCACCCTGCCCTTTGGGACTCTCGTGCGAGTTCACGATCTTGAGAACGGGAAGAGCGTGGTTGTGCGCATCAATGATCGCGGACCGTTTGTGGAGGGGCGAATCATTGACCTCTCTTATGCGGCGGCAAGGGCAATGGGCATGCCAGGGACGGCCCTGGTGCGGTTGCATATTTTGAATGTCGGGCCGGATGCGGCGGGCGGCATTTACGCGGTGCAGATCGGCGCGTTCCTTGACCCTAGCAACGCCGAAAGGCTGAAGCGGCGTATTGAGAAAAAGTTTCAGCCGGTCATCATCAAAACGGCAAACCGCCCTAACGGTGTGTTCAATCTTGTTCTCGTGGGCCAGGAAAGTACCCAGCAGCAGGCGGAGCAACTGGCAAGCCGACTGGTGCATGACAAACTGGCAACACAGCCCTTCGTGGTCCGCACCAATTAGAACCCGTTAACGACTTCGTGCGGAGGCAGCATGAATAAGTGCATCTTTTGCAAAATCATTGAACGCCAACAGCCGGCCAAGATTGTGTACGAGGACGAAGAGATCGTCGCCATTGAAGATATCCGGCCGCAGGCGCCGGTCCATTTGCTGGTGATGCCTCGAAAACACCTTCCCTCACTGAATGAAGCCGATGGCGCCGATGCCCCGCTACTGGGCCGTCTCTTTGCGGTGGCCGCCCATCTGGCCCGTGAGCGGCAGCTTGAGTCTCGAGGCTATCGGACCGTGATCAATAATGGACCGTGGGCAGGGCAAACCGTTAACCATCTGCACGTGCACGTGCTGGGTGGACGTGTTTTTCACTGGCCTCCGGGATAACTTTCCGCCCCAACCGGTCGGCTAGAGCGTTGCCATCAGAGCCGCCAGCAGCGCCGTCCGTCGTGGCAGTTCTCGGATGATCACATGCTCGTGGATCGCGTGCGCGCCGTCGCCCACGGCGCCCAGGCCATCAAGAGTGGGAATGCCGAGCGCGGCAGAAAAATTACCGTCGGACCCGCCTCCACTCGCCGCGCCCTTCACTTCAAACCCAAGCTGGCTTGCAAGGGTTCTTGCCTTGCCGAAAAGGCCCATTGTCATGGCCTGCTCCATGGGTGGCCTGTTGATTCCGCCCTCAACCTTCAGCCGTGCCTCCGGATGGACCGCTTTCAATCCGAACAATTTCTTTTCGATGATCGCCTGATCGGCAGCACGCGGGATGCGGACATCCACCGTGGCCCGGGCGAGTTCGGGAACAACGTTTGTCCGGGTACCGCCTTCGATGACGCCCACGTTCAGTGTCAGGCCGCGCCGCGGCTGCGCCATTTTCTCAATCCTCAGAATCTGCCGTGCCAGTTCGCCAATCGCATTGATCCCCGCGGCGGGGTTTACACCTGCATGCGCCGAGCGGCCGTGAACAGTCAGGCGAAATTCTCCCACGCCTTTGCGGGCCGTCTTTAACGCGCCGTCCTGCGCCGGCTCCAGCACCAGCACTGCGCGGGAGGCTTTTGCTAGGCGCTCGATCTCGCTTCGGAACGCCGCACTTCCAGTTTCCTCTTCCGGGTTCAGGAAAAACCGCACAGGGCTTGCGGGCTCAGCACCAAGCGCCTGTAGCGCCCGGACCGCCGCAAGGGCAAGCACGATGCCTGATTTCATGTCCATAATTCCGGGGCCGTAAGCGCGGCCTCCCTGGATTCGGAATGGCATACGGGCAAGCGTGCCTTTGGGCCAGACGGTATCGTGGTGGCCGATCAGAAGAATCGGTTCTTGTTGGCTCGATTTCTCCCGTCTTCCCTCGCTCTGGCTGGAAGCGCCTACGTGCGGTCTGCCCCAGAATTCAGCAACAAGAGCTGCGCCGGTTTTCGAGTTTTCAATCAACGAAACTTTCCCGTGCTGGCGGCGGAACTCACGCGCAAAAAAGCGCGCAACGTGGTCGATATCCACCCGCGAATAAGTGGGGGATTCTATTTCAACTGCCTCTCGCAGAAGTTTCATGGTGTTGGGCAGATCACGACGGCAGTAGGCAAGCAGCTTGCGAAATTCCAATTTCACCCTCTCGGTTGTGAGCGATGGCGCGGCACGGAAACGAAGGAAACTTCCCAGCCGTGACAGCAAACGGTGTTTCATTCTATCCTAGCTGTATCACTCTGAGCGAACGCTGCCGCCAGGCGCGGCGCGGAAGTTTAAAGAGGTTCTGCGTTGGACAAGATCTCCTTGGCCCTGGTGGTTCACTCGCATCAACCTGTCGGCAATTTCGATCACGTTTTCGAAGAGGCTTACCAGAGAGCCTACAATCCCTTCGTGCAGACCCTGTTTGGTCATTCGCGCGTCCGCGTGGGCCTTCACTTTTCCGGTTGCCTGCTGGAATGGATTGAAAAACATCATCACGAGTATTTCGACGCTCTCAGGGAACTGGTGGCCCGCGGCCAGGTGGAATTGATGGGCGGGGGATTTTATGAGCCGGTCATTTCTGCCATTCCTGACGCCGACAAAGCCGCGCAACTCTCGCGACTGGCCGACTATCTTGAAAAACATTTTGGCTCGCGCCCTCAGGGCGCGTGGCTTACAGAGCGCGTGTGGCGGCCTGATCTGGTGCGGCCACTGGCGGACGCTGACATCCGGTATGTGATTCTGGATGACATTCACTTCATTGCCGCCGGCGTGGAACCCGGGGACCTGTACGGGACTTATCTCACGGAGGACCTGGGGGCACAGCTTCAACTTGTCCCCAGTCTAAAGCGGCTGCGCTACACCATCCCATTCCACGACATAGGTGAAACGTTCGATCTGCTCCGGCAGAGAATCGGCCAACCCAATGTTCTGTTTGCGGCTGGCGACGACGCAGAGAAATTCGGCATCTGGCCCGGCACATATGACCTGTGCTACACGCGGGGCTGGCTGGATCGCTTTTTCCAGGCTGTCGAAGACTCGGGCGACTGGCTTGAAACCACAACGCTTTCCAGCTTTATGTCCACACACAAACCGCTCGGCAGAGTTTACCTGCCCACCGCGTCCTATCCCGAAATGATGGAATGGGCGTTGCCAGCGCACGCCTGTCAAGAGTTCATGCAGTGCCTGGAAGAAACGGAAAACATGCAATCGGGCGAGCGCTTCCGGAAATTCCTGCTGGGCGGCACGTGGCAGGGATTTCTGGGCAAGTACGCGGAGTCAAACCAGATCCACAAGCTGATGCTTGACGTCAGTCGGCGTTTTCACGAGGCCGAAACGGATGTTCCCGCGGACGGCGAGCGCCGCAGCCTGCTCGATGAAACCGAAACCCATCTGCTGGCGGCACAATGCAATGATGCCTACTGGCACGGCCTGTTTGGCGGCCTTTATTCGCCGCACCTGCGCAGCGCGGTACTGCGGAACCTGGTTCAGGCTGAAGCGATACTTGACAAGTTGAATGGCGAGGCCGGAACGGACAGCGTTCGAGTCACGGCAGCCGATTTAGATGTGGACGGCGAGCGGGAAATCCTGCTTTCTCATCAAAGGGCCGGCATCATTCTGAAGCCGTCAGACGGTGGCACCGTTTCGAGTCTAAGGTTCAAGCCCGCCGCGACGGAGCTTATTAATTCGTTGATGCGGCGGCCTGAAGTCTACCACAGCAAGATCCGTTCTAGCGTCGAGAACCATCAGGAAATCCCAAATGGGCCCAAAGCCGATCTCAATGACCTTCTGCGCTACGACCGATATATGCGGCACTGTTTCCGGACCTATCTTTTCCCGCATTGGAAACAGTGGCCTGATTTTGAGCGGCTCGACTTGCAGGAGGAAATCACCTTGGCTGGGGGCGAATGGCAGGTGGTGACAGGCCCCTCCGCAAATCCGATGGAGCTATCATGCCAATCGCGATATGAACGTGACGGCGCAAGCTTGGATGTTGAAGCGCGCAAGATTTTTCTTGCGAGAGGCACAGAGGCCGGCTTCCATGTTGAATGCCGCTTGCTGATTTCAAGCAATCAGACCCACGCCGTGCCTTTATTGCTTGGCGTTGAACTGGTGTTCAACCTTCTGGCGCCGAATGCTCCAGACCGCTACTTTGCCGCGGCCGGCGAGCGGCATCCGCTGGAATTCTCCGGCGAGATCCAATCTCCAAAACTGGAACTTACAGACGAATGGCAAGGCGTCAGGCTGGTTCTTGAAACCCGGCCCGGATGCCGCTGGTGGATTATTCCGATCCGAACGGTTTCACAGTCAGAGGCGGGTTACGAAAGTGTTTACCAGGGCTCTGCAATTTTGGCTGTGTGGGACATTGCTGCCTCGACAAGCCCGGAGAGCCGGTGGCTGGGAGTCGAAATCACTCACATCTAGACCAGACAGATTGGACCGGAAGCAGTACCGGAGAAAATCATCTGAAACAAATGGCAGGCCGATCGGCCCATCACTCGGAGTACTGAGGGTACAACCGCAAATCAACCCTAACGCTGCTGACCCCCTCCACACTCTTTGCAATCAGTTCGATGTCTTCGGCTTTGGGCCCTGGCCTCGAGATGAGCACTCCCACGGATGCTGTTTCGGCGAAAATCTCCACTTTGCCATTGTCTGCGGTCACGTCGAAAGAGGTCGCTCGTGAGTGGATACTAGCGGCAAGGGCTACTTTGACGCGGCAAGCCAGGGTGAAGTCGCGCAACTTCTTCTTGACGTCATCGGTAATAGCGTAGACTGGCAACTTCACGGCGGCGGCAATCATGGCGCAGGCGTTGGTGATGCTGATGGTGCCGAGATTGACCACCATGTCGTAGTTCTTCGGATCACTCCAGTCGAGGCCATAAACAAATTTCGTCCAGCGAATTCGCTCCTGGTCCATGATGCGGATATACTCTTTGGCGCTATCATAATCCAATCCGTTGCGCTTCATCGCCTCGCGAATCCGCATCGCCATGGGAGCGATCACACGTATGCGCAGTACGTTGGGAACATCGGCCAGCAGAAGATGACCGGCGTGACCGTGGTAAACCAGATCGCCGCCAACGGCGGCATCGGCCAACGCAGATTGCAGGGCAATCAGGTACATTCGCCGGTCCGACGTCATTCGCTCCCAAAAACCTGCGCTCCGTTCCACCTTGCCCCGAAGCATGTCTTCACTGACGCCGACCTTCTCGGCGGCTTTTACCAAGACTTCGCGTGACAGTACCGGATAGCCGAGGTGATTCGCCAAACACTCCGCCAGTGCCATGCCGCCGCTCATGGTCCCTCGGGAGACAGTGATGACTGCCATAAATGTTTCCTTTCAGCTAACGTAATGCCCCATAAGGCTATACATCAGTATGCCAAAAACGATGAGGGTAATGACTACGTACATGTAATCTTTCTGTAGCCCGAAGGCGATGGCTGAGAACGCAACGCGTGCGATAGGAGTAAGGATCAGCAGAAGAAGCCCCAGTTGGATGACGGCTCGGGGGCGAAGAGCGCCGAGGTCGTGAAGGACTCCCGGCACGCTGCGCAAATCCTCTCGCTCGCCTGTGAAGATGTGATAGTGCGACTCGGGTTCGCCGCCGCGCATAAGGTACGGGACGGCGCCACCGATGACCACGGCCGCGGCCAGCAGTACCCCAATCTGCAGCAACCGCCCAACCACAAGTTCGATGCGCTTTTCCGTCCAGAAAGGCGCTTTGGGCACATCGGCGGATGCTTCTGCGCCCGCAGGCGCTTTCGCGAAGGGAAGTTCTGCCGTTTGCGGCTCGCTTTCGGCAGCTTCGAAACCTTTCTTGGCTATTTGCATGTCAGATCCCTCCTGCGATGCCGTGATAGATCATCTCGATTGCAAGCACCGCGACCACAATTCCGAAAATGACGCGCAGCAGAGGCACCTTCGCGCCGATCAGGAAGCGGGTCCCCAACGTAGCTCCGGCCAGCACCCCCAGCATGACGGGCATGGACAGCCCCGGATGGATATAGCCCCGGCGGAGGTAAATCCCAGCGCTCGCCGCGGCGGTAACTCCAATCATGAAGTTGCTGGTGGTAGTTGATACCTTGAAGGGAAGCCGCATAGCTTGATCCATGCCGATCACCTTCAGGGCACCAGACCCGATCCCGAGCAGTCCAGAGAGGACGCCTGCGATGTACATAACCCCGAAACCCATCCCCACGTGATGTACACTATAGGAGCAAGGCCCGTCCACAGTGGGAAAGCTCGAATTCATCTTCAAGCGGTTGGCCCAGGGGTCGCCGGGCGAGGAATCCAGTCGGTCAGGCCGGGGGCGACCGGAGATGTAAGCAGACTGGAGCAAGACGAGACCGAAAATTATAAAGATCGCCGAAGCCGGGAGTTTCTCCGCCAGTATGGCCCCCGCGACTGCTCCGGTGGTGGTCGCAATCTCCAGGAACATTCCGACCCGAATATTGGAAAAGCCTTCGCGGACGTAGGCGGCAGCAGCACCGGAAGAAGTGGCGATGACCGAGACCAACGTTGCGCCAATTGCGTACTCGATCTTCACCCCAAAGACCAGCGTCAAAATGGGTGTGATGACGATCCCGCCGCCCAAACCCGTCAGCGACCCAAGGAAGCCGGCAGTGATGGACGTTATCAGCACGGCGAAAGTGAACTCGACGGGACTCAGATGCATGACACTGGGCTCCTCTCGTGATTTGGCAGCACTGAGTTTGGGAGGGCGAGAAGAAACGGTCAATGCACTGGAAGTGAACTGGGATAAACCCCCATGAACTCGTTTCTGATGAACTCGTTTCTCATTGATATTGCAAGGGATATGAGAGATTGACTTTGGGGGCCGCGAGCATATAATTTAATTTAAATTCGCGCACGAGGGTAAGACCATGTCTGCGGACGAGGTTCGGTTCGCAGAGTTCGTACTTGATTTTGGACGGCGAGAACTCCGGCGAGGCGGAAGCGTCGCCAACCTCCAGAATATCCCCTTTCAACTGCTCACTCTCCTGGTGATGAAGCAGGGGCAGCTACTAACTCGCGAAGAGATCGTGGAAGCCATATGGGGCAAAGACCGTTTCGTTGATGCCGAGCATGGTATTAACACGGCGATGCGGAAGTTGCGGCAGTCCCTCGGGGAGGATCCCGATCACCCCCGCCTCATTCAGACGGTTGTGGGAAAGGGATATCGGTTCATTGCGCCAATTGAAGTTCCAGGAAGAGCCACCGAGCCGGCGGAAGGGAAAGTAACGGCCCGGAGATGGGTTTCCGGCCGGCGGGCGGTGATCGTATTGACTACCATTGCAGCCTGCCTGACGGCGCTGGCAGTGGCGATCCGACTTTTGCCCCATCGTCACGCCCTGCGCGCTGCGGTTGCAGGGAACGGCACCGAGATACGATCCCTTGCGGTGCTGCCTATAAGAGACCTCTCAAACGATCCCAGAGAAGGGTATTTCGTCGACGGGATGACAAACCTCCTGATATGCGACTTGGGGCAGGTGCCGGGATTGCGCGTAACCTCCTACAGTTCGGCGATGCGGTACCGGAACACGAATGAGCCGTTGCGCAAAATTGCCTACAAATTGGATGTGGACGCGATCGTCGATGGGGTCATGGAGCGAGATGGGAAACGGATTCGCATCACTGTGCAACTGGTACGTGTGGCGCCTGAGAGGCAACTGTGGGCCGAAAGCTACGAAGAGACGCTGGGAAACAGCGTCCGGATACAAGACCATGTGACGCAGTCCATCACCCGGCGTATCTGGTCGGAAATCGACCCGACGCGCCCCGCCCTTGCCGTAAAGACCGTCCGCGTCATCCCTAAATCCTACCTGGACTACCTCAAGGGCCGATCACATCAGAGAGACCAAACGGTGAAGGGTAGGAAGCTGGCAGTCGATGATTTCAGGGAGGCCCTCAAACTCGATCCGCGAAACGCTTTTGCTTATGTTGGCATGGCGGAAGCCTACGCGACAAAGGGAGGAACCTACGTCAATAAGGACACCTTGGCGGACACGCGGAAAGCTGCGTTGCAGGCGATTGCGCTTGACGACCGGCTCTCGGAAGCTCATACCGCTCTTGGCATGATCGAGTGGTTTGAAGAATGGCGCTGGAAGGACGGAGCAGCCGACCTGCGGCGCGCGGTCGAGCTCAATCCCAGCTCTGCGGTGGCCCATGACCTTTACTCGAATGTTCTGTTGGCCGAGGGCAGAACCGCGGAGGGTCTTACCGAGGCGGAGAAATATGTCCAACTCGATCCCGTCTCACCCCCGGCCCGATTGAATCTGGCGATTGCCGACATTCTGGCCAGACGGTACAGACACGCGGTCATCGAAGCCCTGCAGGCCGTGAGTCTCGATCCTAATTACGTCGCCGCGCGCCAAGTGCTCGGTTGGGCCTATGAAGATTGTGGGATGCATTTGCAAGCCCTGCGGGAATTGCACATTGCAGTTGCGCAAGGTGGCGGCGATGCTTGCAAAGCGTATTTAGCCCGTACCTGCTTCGAAAGCGGAAAGCGTCTGGAAGGTGAGCAACTTTTGCAAGAGATCACCCGTTCGGGCAAGGCACCTTACGAAACGGCCGAAGTCTATGCCGGCCTCGGACAATACACCGACGCATTCAAGTGGCTGGCAAAGGCGGTGAGTACCCGTGACCGGGATCTTCCGGCATATATTCGATTGGATCCTTGGTTTAATCCTACGATCCGTTCCGATCCTCGATTCGCCCAGATTCTACGGCAGGTCGGTTTGCCATAATCGCCAACATTGTCCCGGTCAACGTAACCACCGCCCAAAGCTCCACCCAAGGCATCGCCAGAATAATCCAGTCGAGTGTCCCCGGCCGCTCAATCTACCGTCCTCCACTCTGGCCCTCCGGCGCGTACCGTACCAAAACATCCGGCTGCCCGGGAAATCTGCGCGCGTTCCGATACATGCGCCACCTCCCACCTAGCGCATTCCCATAAACAATATTGCTGTTGTACTTCGATGATAGCGTCCCCTAATAAGACCTCTGGAAGGAGGTCAGATTGGGGCGGATAGAAATGAGCAAAACGGAGTTGAGTCGGGCAAAGATTCTGCAAGGGTGAACAGGAGGTAGTTGCGGCTGGATGGGGCAGCGGGGCTGAAGTACCGGAGCGCGGGGCGGTGATTGAACCGAGCGTACGGGGAGGAGTTTCGGGGCAGGACCTTAGGGCTGGTGCGGGAGAAGTATGGCCGGGCGGTGCGGTGGCGTGAGATCGCGGCACGATCGGCCTTCCTGGCTCTGAAAGACCGCTGGGGCCGGAGGTTTCCCTCGGCCATGGAAGTGATCGGGAAGGATCTGGATTCCTTGCTGACCCTCTTCCAGTTTGATGCGACCTGCGGGACCGTGCTGCCAACCACCCACCCCATCGAACGGTTAAACAAGGAATTCAAACGCCGCACCCGAGCCACGGAAGTAACAGCAGGAGAAATTTCAACCTATCGCTGTTTGGGGTACGTCGCTCAGACGATGGAGTCTCGATGGAGCTTTCATCCGCGCTCTCAATGCTCCAGCGTTTACACACAAATTGCCGCTTGACCCCGCAGGGCTTCGCGACCGGCGGGGTGGAAAGAGACGGCAAACCACAAGAAGAACTAAGACACCAAGCAAGGAGACAGAATTCAAGAGAGGCAACAATACAGAGTCAACAACATAGGTGGGGCCAAATTAAATGATCAAAAGGGGCCAAACCAAGTTGACAAAACCAAATGCTTCTGCCGGGGCGTTGCGGCACTCTACTTCGTCGGCGTGCCGGGAGGGTTCGTACAGCCCGGAAAGCTGAGGAGGAAGGCGAGTCCCTTGTACCCCAGAACATCAATGAGTCCCACCTTGGACGAATAGAAAGCCTCTACCGTCATTCCCTTTAAAGTGCGGTAAAAGGGAAATCCCGGATGTTCCGCATGCGGATCATGTTCAGGAAGGCTCATTGCCGTCAGCATCGCCTCTCTTTGGGAACCCGAAAGCTCGGGAAAGCGCTTGCCGTACTTTTGGCCGCTCTCGCGGTTGAGTTCCGCGAGTCCGTCAATCCACTGTTTCTGCAGTGAAGGCTCAAATTCCGAGGCCGAGTAGACTACAAAGTCGATATAGTTGGCCACCTTCGCTTCTCTGGCGCCCGGCTGGTCATCGGTTGGGATAATCATTTCCGTCAGGATTTCAACGGTGCGGAACTCATCCAGTTTAAAGAAACGTGGCGAGTAGGGTTCAGCCGGTGAGGCCGATGCAGCGCCCTGAGAATTGCCGGCCAGGTTCACCAGGCCCGCAGGTGCGGGGGATGCAAGACTGCCCGAGCCGTGGGGCAGCCAGTTTGACAGAAACTCCAGCCCTGCCGTAGAACCACTGAGAAATCCAAAATACTTCAACGCGCTTCGTCTTCCGATCGGTTTCCCCATTGCCTTCACCCGTGTTCGACACGCCTTAGCGGCGTCTTGAGTTGATTGAAACTGCCACTGCGTTATACGTTTCCTAACCGAAATTCTTCTGCCAGATGATCGCAAGTCCTATAGGCCAGCGCCATGAGCGTAAGTGTCCACTCCTTCTCCGGGTGCGTCACAAACGGTGCAGCGTCTGCAACGAGCACGTTCTTGACGTCATGTGCTCGGCACCACTTGTCCAGCACCGAAGTCCGCGGGTCGTCTCCCATCCGCGCGCCTCCGCCCTCATGCGTCACAGCTCCCAGCGGTTCGGGATCTCCCTTCTTATAAGGAAAGATTTCCGCCCCCGAAGCCTTCAGGATCTCTTCCATCTGTCCGATCATTTCATCCATAATGGCGTAAGCTTCAGGATATTTCGCGTTGGTGTGGAAACGCACCTGGGGGATCCCCCACGGATCGCGCAGGCCATCCGGGTCGATTTCAACATAATTCGATGCAAAAGCCAGCCCCTGGCCATATCCTCCTATGGAAACTCCTGCCGGGTACAACTCCTTGATCCGTTTCTTGTACGCCGACCCAAAGCCGGGCAGACCAGCGCCGACGCCGGGACTCATGCTGCAACCCGTGCTCACATTGAGTCGCCAGCCCCCATAGAACTTCTGATTCGGGTGGCGGCGGTAATAATACCGAGGGATGTAAAGGCAGGCTTGGCCGGGGCCATCGTCGTTGGTAGTGGGCCGCCCTGCCAGTTGCGGGAAGAAGCCGCTCATATCCTGAAAGGCCACGTGTTCCGTCAGGTAGCGGCCCAGCGTGCCGCTCGAATTTGCGAGCCCCGAGGGGAAGTCGCGGTTTCTGGAATTGAGCAGAATGCGGACCGACTCGATGTTGGATGCAGCAAGCACCACCGCCTTGCCGTAGGCTTCGTACTCCTGCTTGTTCCGGGTATCTACGTAACTGACGCCCTTGGCCTTGCCGGTCTTGGAATCCATAAGAACGGTGTTGACCGCGGCATAGGGCTTCAATGCGAAATTGGAATGCTTCTTCAACTCCGCAAAAGCTGCAAGACTGCTGTAACGCGCTTCCACCATGCAGCCGTTGTTGCAGCCACCGCAATAGTGGCATTCAGGACGCCCGCGGTAGGGCTTGCTCAGCACCGCCATCGCCTGCGGAATCGCCTTGATCCCCAGTTTCGCCGCCCCTTTCTTAATGAGCAGTTCGCCACAACGCAGATTAAATGGAGGCAGACGATGCTCGCCGGCAGGGACGTTGTACAGGCTTTCGCTTCCGCCCGCAACACCAATGAGTTCCTCGACCTTGTCATAATAGGGAGCCATGTCGTCATAGCTGATGGGCCAGTCTTCACCCCAGCCGCCTTGCAGACTCTTCGGCTTGAAATCCAGCGGCCCATAACGCTCAACGCCCCGTCCCCACGTAAGGGTCCGTCCGCCCACGGCGCGCAGCCTTGTCCAGGTGAATTCTGACCCCGGAGCAACCACATAGGGGTCTTCATCCGGAATCGTATAAAGATGGTCGGTCCATTCCGTGATCTTCCATCCCATGCCTTCGGGCAACTTGCCGTACTGGCCCGGCTTGCCCTGGCCGCGGTAAGGCCACTCGTAACCGAACTTGTGGGTAAAAAAATCCTTGCCGGGATCAATGGGCCGCCCCGCTTCCAGGCAGAGCACCTTCAATCCTTTTGTCGCCAGCAAATGTGAGGCGATCCCTCCGCCCGCTCCAGAGCCCACGACAATCACGTCATAAACCGGCTGCGAACCCATTGCCACCTCCGCACCGGAATTCAGCAAATAGTGCGGCCCTCGGATTTCGAGGTCCGCGGTCCTTCCGGTGACGATTGCTAACGGTACAATATTCTAGCGCTATGTCGCGGCTCCCGCCCCTTTTTCTTTCCGACCGTTATTTTTTCTGATCGTACGTCTGCCAGATAGCTTCTTGCCCACACCCATGGAGCCTGTGTGACAACTGGGATTGACGAACTCGTATAATGCGGGATGAGGAGGCGACGAATGAAATTTCTTCCCTACAATCCCGAGCAAGCGTATCTGCTGCCGCCCAGTGTGAAGGACGTGCTAGGTGAGAAACCCCCTGTGTTTCTTCGTACACCGGGTGGTCGAGGAGTTGGACCTGAGCGGGTTCGAGGCCGATTACGTGGAAGAAGGGCGAGCAGGATATGCACCGGCGCTTTTGCTGAAAGTCTGCCGGCTGGCGCAGATACGCGCCTTGTCGTATCTGCGATCTCGCGAAGCGAGAGGCATTTGGTTGAGTTCATGCCAACCGATCCTTCGCAATGTTCGATGTGTCCTTCAGAGAACAAAATCCCCAACTTGACCACAGCCGCTTGCCGCCATCATGCTGCGGCTCCTTCACCGCGCCATTCTTACCCCTCTCAGCTTCGCTGATCGCAGACCCCAAAGATCAGGGTCTGCGCCAGCCCCGCTACCCGCTTGGGTTCATGGCCGTGCGAGCACTGCATAGATGATGCAAGCAGCAACTACCAATCCTGCGAGCGCATATACCACATAGTCGAAGGCTCTGAACTTCGTGCCTTCGAATGGGACGCCCAACGATGGCAGTCCCAGCTTCTTGCGGCGATGCCTGTTCCAGCGCGGCACGACTAGAAACGCCTCGACGAGGAAGAGGGCAAGAACGACAGAGTACGCGACAGGGTGAGTTTGGTAAGCTAGGTACATAGCTGATGCCGAACACAGGGTAAATACCCAGCACATCAGGCGGATTTGCGGCCTGATGGGCGACGACGCAGCACCAATTAAGAAGAGAATCGGCAGAAGGGCCAGGTTGAGCAAGGGAAACCAAGATGGAAGGAGTGGATGAACCGCCTCGACCGTTCTCGTAGTCAGGCCGGTCACAAACAAGGCCAACCACACGAAAAAGGCCAGACCTGCAGAGATCTGGAGCCACGCTCCGTATTGACCGTGACTGCCGGTTCTGGGACTCAATGGAGATCACCTTGGCAGGCGGGTGGCGCAGATGCTTGCTTTGTAGCGTCTGCGATCTTGCGAAGCGAGAGATCCTTTTTGAGATTCATGTTCGCCAGCCTGTAGTGATCGTTAAGGTAAACTATTGCAACCGGCAGCGGCACCACGCCATTCTAACCCCACTCAGCTCCGCTGATCGCAGACCCCAAAGATCAGGGTCTGCGCCAGCCCCCCAATCACGTGCATGCGCGAGTGGAAATCACAGCCTATAATAACCATGTCTCGGTTCCTCCTTGACTGAGAGTTCCTGACTTTTTGACAACGCCTGTTTACTCTCACCATCGAGGAACCGACGACCTTATGCCATCAGAGTTGTGCGCGGAGCGCATTACTTTGCGGCGTTTTCCACGGCCATTCTGACCACTGGCCTCGACATTGAAATCATCAATATACGTATTATTAAATATATAATCATTTACAATCCACAACCCGCAGAGTTACAGAACAACTCTGCGCTACCCGCTGCGCTGAGGCCCGGCGATAAGCCGCGAGCCTGTCGGGTAGATAGGCCCCCCGCCCTCTTCTCCCAAGCCGAGGAGAATTTGAGGCCCCGTCGAAACGGGCAGCCTGCATTTGCAAGCTCGACTGGAGAGGGCTCAGGGTCGGGGAGCCAGAACCACAGCCTAACGCCAGGAGGGACGGATGGACAAGCATGATTGTTCGGGCATCGAAGTGAGCGCCAAAGAACTGATCGTCGCGGTGGAGCGTGAAGGGCGGACGGTCCCGCTCGAGTGTTTTGCCAATGACGCCCAGGGTCATCAAGCCGTGCTTCGCTTCTTGCGTCGTACGGGTCATACGGTTCACGCGTGTATGGAATCCACCGGGGTTTACGGCCTGGACCTGGCTCTGGTCCTGGCGCGGGGCGGAATCGAAGTGATGGTGGCCAATCCGCGCGCGGCGCGCCATTTCGCCACGGCCATGATGCAACGCAGCAAGAACGATCGGCTGGATGCCCGGGTGCTGCTGGACTTTGTCAAGCGTATGCCGTTTCAGGCCTGGACGCCGCCGCGTCCCGTGGTCCTTCAATTGCACGCCTTGTCGCGCCGACTGGAGGCCCTGAAAGACACCCAGGCCGCCGAACAGAGCCGGCTCCACGCCGCCCTGTCCACCCTCACCACGCCCGCCGCCGTGCGCCGCGACCTGGAGCGCAGCCTTCGCTCGCTGCACCGCGCCATCGCGCGACTCACCGTCGAGGCGGTCCGAATCATCCGGCAGGACTCCGACCTTAAGTGGCGGTTCGATCTGCTCCTCAGCGCCAAGGGCATCGGCGAGACCAGTGCCATCGCCTTGCTGGCCGAACTGGCCGTGGCGCCGCAAGACCTCGACGTGCGGCAACTGGTGGCCTACGCCGGGCTGGATCCGCGCCAGCATTCCTCGGGCAGCTCCGTGCATAAGAAACCGCGCATCAGCAAACACGGCAACCTCCACCTGCGCCGCGCCCTCTACATGCCCGCCCTGGTCGCCCTTCGCCGTGAGCCTCATCTGCGCGGCTTCTATGAACATCTGCGAGCTCGCGGCAAAGCCAAGATGGTCGCTCTGGTTGCCGTCATGCGCAAACTGCTCCACGCCATCTTCGGCATGTTCAAACATCACACCGCCTTCGACGGCAACAAACTGTTCCCGCTTCCCGTAGCGGAAATTTCCACAACGGAGGCCGCCGCCTGATGCTCAAAAGAAAAGTTTCCTCCACCTTCAAAAGAAAAAATACCCTTGATGATCAAGAGAGAATCTACCCGCTGTCGCCGTCGGATGAGCGGAAGCGCATTTGAAAACAAGAGCCGCGGACCGCACAATCGGTGGTCCTCGCTACCTGCTGATCGCAAACATTAAAAACAATATTCGCGCCACCCGCCCGAGTGCCCGTTCCGCATTCACAAAGGTTTGCCACGACTCTCGTTGGCGTCTGAACATCCGGGGACTTCGGTGCCGTCCTGTGCATTTTGTTTCAACCGCAGTCTACGGCGTCTGGGTCGGCCCTCCTGGCGCGAAGGCTTGCCTCCTACCAGCATCAACACCATGCCCACGAGTGCTGCCTCAAAGGGCGAAAAGAAAAGGAAAAAGATGTCCGGAAAACTGTCTGTTGTGCCCAAGTAACGCAAAAGGACCGCGACGTGAATCACCAGAAGCGTAGCAAAAGCCGCCAGGCACCAAGGCTTCATGAGGCCCCGCCCGAACCAAAAAACTACAAATCCAAACGTAAAAGCGGTCCACCATACGAGGCCGAACCACTTTTGCCAATCGGCGACGTAGATGGCGAACAGGGTGCCGCCCGCAACAACCACTATCGCCGAGCCAACGCCGAGGGCCGTGATGAATAGGTTTTCCTTCGTCGACTGATTCATAGGCGCATCAGAAGCCAGGTCGGCACGCGCCATTGACCCGGGCTTTCGCAACGGCGAAGTCAGCTCTTACGAAGCTGTATGTGGCGAACCCGATCGGTACCACTTCGCTCATTTCTACAAGCAAACTGCTTGTATTCTCGAAAAGGCGAACGTACGGTGATCTGAGTGGTACCACCAACAATCTCTCCATCTGCCAATTGAGAGACTCCGCCACAGCCGCACCGGCGCCCGCCTCGGCCACCTGCTTGGCTGTCTCCGCCTGATCCGTAGTGTTCGAGCCCGCCAGAGCATTAAGATAAACACTCCCGCAGCTTTGCCGCGTATCCGCCGGTTTCTTGGGCGCCGGTGGCGGAGCCGAATATATATAAGCACCGGCGACACCGACACTGCCGCTGGTAACGCCTCCACTGGACCCCAACGATGCGAGATGGCTGAGGCTCGAAGTATCGATGGATCCGGGCCCCGATCCCGAAACGTTAACCTCTTGTGGGGTATTGTTCATTTCCGAACAGCCCTTCCCGTCTCCATTGTCAACGGTTGTTCCGTCATCTGTGTGGATGCAGCTAAGCCCCGACGGGTCGGTGAACGACACCGGGTTGTTCAACGCATAGGTGTACCGGTCGAGGGACTGGGGATTGGTGACGTCGCCGGCCAGCTTGTCGGGCGTCAGCCAGCGGCCCAAGCCCGGACTATATTGCCGGAACGCCGTCTCATACAGTCCCAGATCGGTGTCGTGCTGGGGAAAGCGCGCAAACTTTTCGTCCCACCCGAACCCCGCGGTGTTCACCCACTCTCCTCCGAACGGGTAGTCGAGCATCTCTTCCACCGGCGCGCCCGTCTGGTCGGTGGCCAGTCCCAGCGAGCCCAATGCGTTCACGTGGAAGTAACGCGACACATTCGTCGCCTGAGTGTAATACCAGAGCAATCGCCCGTCAAACTGCACGTATTGCTCCCACCAGATGCCGTTCGCCCCGTTGAAGTGCCCCAGCAACTGCCCGGCAGGATCGAAAAGCTCCTCGGAGCGCCCGGCAGTCGAACTGATCCGCTCCACCCGCTGTCCGCTGGAGGACGCTAGCGGCGGAAGGATATTCAACACAGGGAGGGTCGCATTTGCCGGCCCAAGGACTAGGCTTTATGATGTAGGCTAGCGTCGGCCTCTCGCCACCTCCAAATGGGACGTTTGGGATTTTCAGCCCGCTAAAATTCAATTTTTCAACTTAAAGATAATAAAGTACTTAATAGATTTTCTGTTCTTGAAAATCACGCCGCAGTTCAATTTGTGTTTAATTCCGGTACAGCGGGTAAAAATTGCATCCCCTACTTTTAGCTCCCGGCCCGTGAGCCCGGAACCATCGCCCGTCGCAACAATCAGGGTTGCTGTAGCGCCCACTTCTGGATGAAGGCAGCCACGTTGTCGTGCAGCTCTTTCAGTGACGCCTGGTGGGCGTAAACCATGTGCCCCGAAAGGTAGTGCTTGATCTCGATGTTCTTCTGCAAACTGGACTCAATGGGCAAGTGGTGCATTTCATAGATCCCCTCGAAGAAGGGCGTGGCAAGGTCGAAGTAGCCGGAGTTCAGCATCACCTTCAGGTCGGGATTGTACTTCATCGCCTGAGCAAGGTCCGGCATGACATTGGCGGCCTGCTGCGCCGGCCGATGCGAGCCGGGAGGCTGGTGCAGGAAGTTCCAGCTATTCCAAATTTCGATTTCAGGTTTGTATTGCTCGTTCGCGCCGTACTTCAGATCTTTCCGCACATAGTCGTTGAACGCCGCCACGTATGCAGAGCTGATGGCTGCCGACTGCGGATCGTACTCGGCTTCTTTGCTGAGCGGATCGAACGTTGGCCCGGAGAACCGCGTGTCGAGCCGGCCGGTGGTCAGGTTGTTCGCGTCCTGGAGCGTTTTCTCAAACTCTCCGCCGCTGATGCGCAGATTCGCCTTCAAGATGTAAGCCACAGGCAGGCCAGTATACTGCTGGAGCTTCTCGGCGATGGCCTGCTTCTGCTGCGGCGGAAGCGAGGAGCCTTGTTCGAGCGCCTCCGCGTAGTCGGTCATTGCAAAGTGCTCCACTTCATCCAGCAGCGGCTGCAATTCCTTGGGCGAGTTCGGCAGCTTGTGGTGATACCACGCTGTGGCGGCATAGGTGGGCAGGGCCAGCTCGTAGGGGAGATCGATGCCAGGGTTCGTCCCCGGGCCATCGGGACTCAGATCAAAGTTCAGGATCTGCGACAGCAGGATCACGCCGTTCAGGTCAATGTCGTGGTCGGTTTCAAGCAGGTTTGAGAGCACCGCCGACCGCGTGGTGCCGTAGCTTTCGCCAAACAGATATTTCGGCGAATTCCACCGCCCGTATTTCGAGAGGAACTGCACAATGAAGTCGGCAAACGCGCGGCCGTCCGGATCGACTCCGTAGAAGGCCTTCTTCGAGTCCTTGCCCTGGATGCGGCTGAAGCCGGTTCCCGGCGCGTCCACAAACACCAGATCGCTAACGTCGAGCAGGCTGTAGTCGTTGTTTACCACACGATAGGGGGCCGGCGGCGTGTGCGTATCGTCCGCGGTCAGCACGCGACGGGGCCCAAACGCACCCATGTGCAGCCACAAGGTTGAGGAACCTGGCCCGCCGTTGTAGAGAAATGTTACGGGGCGTGAATCCTTCTCACCGGTCTTGAAGTAGGCCACGTAAAACATGCTGGCGTCCGCCGGCTGGCCCTTGGCGGCTGCAGAAGGCTGTTCCGAGTCTTCTGCCCTTTCATCCGCTTTTTTGGAATGCACGATCAGCGTGCCGGCGTATGCGTCATAATTAATCACGTGGCCGCCAATGGTTACGGAGCCATGGGTCCCCGTCTCGTGCGGCTTGAACGCTTCCGTCTTTGCCGCTTCGGGCTGGGCAGTTGGTTTCTCCGCTTTCGCTTGTGCACGACCAGAAACAGGCAGTAGCACCGGGATAACAAAACAGATAACAGCTATTCTCAAAATTAAGGCTCTCACAATCACCTCTCCAAGTGATGGGATGATGGGCGGTAGCCCCCCTCAAGTAGAAAGGCCAATCTACCATGAATTCGGCGTTCTGCGGCTGCCCGCTTTCGGCACTACACGATTCGCGTCTCGAAGCGACGGAACCCCTGGCATGTCAGAATTGTTTTTGCAGTGTCTGCGGGGCGTAGCCTTTCTTGCGCCAGGCTGGGGGAGGCTTGCCCACCTGGCCCTCGCATAGCAGTTGTTTTGCAAGGTGGATGCGCCAGTTGGTCAAATAGTGCATGGGCGACTCCCCGATCAGGTCGCTAAATCGACCCGCCAGGGCGGAGCGCGAAACGCCCGCATCGCGCTCTAAGGTCTCATGGCGGCGGGGTTCTTCATCGTCCTGGTTGCCACGTTTCTGATCAACCACTTCGACCTTTTCGGCATGCGCCAGGTTTATCTCTACCTGCGCGGGCGCGAGTACACACCGCTTCGGTTCAAAACACCGCTGTTCTACAAGTATGTCCGCCATCCGCTCTATGTGGGCTGGCTCCTGGCTTTCTGGGCGGCTCCAACAATGACCGTGGCGCACTTGGTGTTTGTTCTGATGACCACCGCTTACAATCTGGTTGCCATTCAATTTGAGGAGCGCGACGTGATCACCCTGCACGGCAAAGATTATGTTCGGTATCGTCGCGAGGTTTCCATGCTGATCCCGCGGGTGGTCAGCAATGAAGGTCCAGGCCCCGGTAAGATTGCGACGGATTCCGAATGCGCCTGAGATGTTAGCCGTGGATCAACTGACATGCATGGGCCGGTGATGAACAGTCGAACTGGCTGCTGATGGGGCAAGCCAAGTCCACCGGTTGATCCGGGGCTTCAAAACACCAAAACAGAGTCAACTGTAAGGAGGTTGTACGTTATGCCAAGGTTTGTCATCGAGGTTCCCCATGAACCTGAAAAGATGGCCTGCGCTCGCGCGGTCAAAATCTTTCTGAACACAGGATCCCATTTTCTCAGGCACGCCGATTGGGGGTGCCTGGACGGCGAGCATAAGGCCTGGATTATCGCCGAGGTCGAAAACAAAGAGGAGGCGCGCTCCATTCTGGCCCCACAGTTTCGCACCGAGGCCAAAATTACGCAACGGAACTACTTTACTGTGAAGGAGATCGACGAACTCCTGTACTACCAACAACGCTGACCGGCGTGGTTGGCGCAGATCCTGATTTTCAGGATCTGCGCCCGCCAACAGATCATTCCATTCCCCTTAGCCGTGCACCTCGTCCGGCGAGGGGCATCTGCCTGCGCGGCTTTCGATGTCGCGCTTCCAGTCTTCGAGATGAGGACCGGCAATGCGCTGCGCGCGCTTCCGGAGGTTCTCCATCTCATCGGGCGACAGCGGTTTGAACTGCTGGGCGATGCGGACATCGTCCTCAAGCTGGCCAATGGTGGTGCAGCCGATGGCCGTACAACTGACCGGCAGGCTCAGCACATAACTCAAGCATTCCTGTGTACTGAACCTTTGCAACAGCTTGGCGTTGCCGAAATTCTTCATGCCCTGGATGCCCATGCCGCGCTCGACGGCAACAGGCAGCGTGAGGTTTTGAAAACTCAGGTAATGGGCATCTGCAATGTTCAGCGGCATCAGGACGGAATCAAATTTGTCGTAGGCGTGCAGCATGGCCAGATGCACGTGCGGATCGTGGTGACCCGTAAAGCCGATAAAGCGGCAGTTGCCCGCCTTCTTAGCGGCTTCAAAAGCTTCGATGGCGCCACCGGGCCCGAAAATCTGGTCCACCTCTTCTTTCTCATTCAGGGCGTGCATCTGCCAGAGATCCACGTAATCAGTGCGCAGCCGTTTGAGGGAAGTTTCCAGCTCCGCCTCAGCACCCGCGCGGGTGCGCTCATTGGCCTTGGTGGTCAGGAAGATGTGCTTGCGGAAGGGCGGAAGCACGTCGCCGTAAACTTCTTCCGAGCGGCCGTTCCAGTAATCGACGGAAGTGTCAAAGTAATTGATGCCCAGGTCATAGGCGCGCAGCGTGATGGCCTTCGCCTCCTCAAAGGAAATCAGCGGAAAGCGCCCGCCCGCCTGCCCGATCACCGTGACCTTCACGCCCGTTTTGCCAAAAGTGCGCTGGGGAATGCCGCCGGCTTTCGCCTTGGGAGCTCTTGCGCTGTAAGCCGTGGCAGCCAGCCCCGCAAAAGCGCTTCCGAAAAACGTCCGTCGCCTCATACCGCCTCCTTAACAACTCAGGAGATTGTCCAAATTTACAAGAAGCCATCTGACCCTTTTCGTACTTCCAGGGCGGAGTATACGGAAGCAGTGACTCTCCGAACCAAAAAGATCCAGCCTTTGTCAAAAGCAAGTTTCACTTTGTCGGAGTATAACGCACCTGACAACACGGCGGTGGAAAGCGGAGAACTTCGGCTCAGCGGCCGCCGTGTTGTGAGCCTTTCAGCCACCAGTTGCCTTGCTGGTTACCAATCTGCCACCAGCCGGAAACTTCTTCCTGGAGGGTCAATGCCAGCAGGTCCTGAAACGTTTTGCCCTGCCAGTGTTCAATGTCGGTGCCCCAGGCGCCGGCCAACGATTCTCCACGAACGGTCTGGGCGGTCCAATGGCCCTCCCACTTTTCTCTGCTTTTTTCCGCGCGCCAGGTTCCATGGATGACAATCTGGCCGCCGTTCGCCAGCGTCCAGGTGCCTGACGCCACATTGGGGTTCTGGGGCGAGGAGTCGCCGGTCCACGTTCCGTTGAGGGTCTGCCCGTGGCCGGCGGTAACAATCCAGGTTCCGTGGATGGTCTGGGCCGGTTCCTGCGCAAATGCGCACACAAATGCTAAGAGAGCAATCAGCCGGATCGTGATAGGGAGCGAGGTTCGAATCGCATACCTCCCGAAGAAAGCGTCGGAGGCAAGAAAACATTGCCGGCCGAGGTGGGAAATTATGAGTTCTGAATCATGAAGGATAAGATAAGATTTCCCGAAGCGTCTGTCCGCTCTTGAACGCTTCTTTCATAACTCAGCCTTCATAATTTCCCTTTCGTACTTACCAATCACACCATCTCACATCTTTGTGCAATGGCTTCAGGAACCCTATTTTTCTTCTTTGGCTTTGCGTGCCTGCCACATGTCGAATGCTTTTTCCAACGTTGTTTCCAGAACGTCGGGCATACGCTCGACGGTGCGCCCGAGCGAACCGCCGGCCCCCAGACGGTGCACGGTCAACTCACTTCCGCGAACCGCCACCAGCGCCACGGGGTTCATTCGGATACCCCCGCCCCCGCCGCCGCCTTCGCCGGTACAACCTTTCTTTGCCTCGGCCTCGCCGGCGCCGCCGCCCGCACCCACACCCAGCGAAACTCGCGAGATGGGCACGATGATGTATTCGCCCATGGTGATGGGTGCCCCAACAATGGTTTCTGTCTTTGCGATATCTTTGAGTTCCCCGATCAGGCCTTTCAGAATGTCTTGTGCCGGATTCACAGTTGCCTCCTTCGCTTTAGATCTTTAGTCTTCTCCGAATGAAGCCCGCATGCATGCGGCCGCTTCATTGTGATTGGGCGGCCGAACAGACACGCCACTGTCTGACCACAGCCCGGTAGGGCAGGCCGGGCAGAAAGAGCAGAAATGCCTTGAAGACACGATGCGGATAAAGACGCAGTTCAAGGAACAAGCTGTTTTCACCCATGAAGTTCACTTGGACTCCAGACCCGGCTCCGCGGTTCGAAGCCGCGAGGGCGCCCGCCAGTATCCCATTGAGTGCGGGATCGGGCAGGGAGATATCGACGTCCGAGTGGGTCAGATTGGCGGAACGGAAAATGCGGCTTAGCAGGAGAGACAGTTGCCGGGCCAGTGCACGACGAATGTCGGAGTCACCCAGGCATCGCGCGAGGAATCGGCCCGCCGTTCGGCGCTTCGTGCGGGCCTTGCGAACTGCGGACGCGGGCTTTGCAGGTTTTTCCTTTTTTGCTCCGCCGCTTCCTGCGGCGGCTTGTTGTTCGCGGATGGGGAACGGCTTGCGAAAGATGGCTACAGACTTTTGACCAGACGCGCCGGGCAGTGGCATCTGGAATTCAAGGGCCAGCAGCCAGCGAATGCGCACCTGGCGGTTGCGCGAATCAACTGCGATCACGACCGGGCTGAATACGACGGCCGCGAAAAGGAGAACGACGACGCAAAGCTCGATCAGCAAGGTTTCCACCGACGGCCTCCTGGTCCTTTCAGGATGCGGGAACTCCTGCTTCGTTCGAATTTCTATCCTTTTCAGAATTCTACCGCTAATACGGCTGCGACTCCACCCCCTGATGACTTAAATCGCAACAGCGCAGACCGGGCCGTTTTTTTCGTCTGGCGCGGGGCGTTATAATGGGTGCGACAAACCGGAAGGGGGGCAATCATGAAGAGGACGATCATCACGATCTGCACGCTCCTATGCCTTTGTCAGCCCTCTTTCGCGAACCCGCAGGCTATGGTCAAGCCCACCAAGGATGGCAGAGGGGCCGCCATGAAATGGCTTGCGCTCCTGGACAAAGGCCAGTATGCCGCGAGCTGGGACCGGGCCGCCAAGTCGTTTCAGGACAGGGTCACCAAAGCCGACTGGATCGCGGGCATGAAAAAGCTGCACGAACAATACGGCAAGGTGGTATCACGCAAGTTCAAAGACTCGGCGTTTGACGTGAACCCACCCGGACTCCCCGCAGGCGAGCATGAAACTCTGCGGTTTGCAATCAAGCTCGAAAGGCGCGGAAGGGTGGATGAAGTTGTCTCCATGATCATGCAGAAGAACGGCGAGTGGCGCGTCAGCGGCTATTACCTCACGCCTGTCGACAGTCCTGTTTAGCTAGAGTTTCTGAATTACTGCTGAGGCGAATTCCTGCGTCGTGTTCTTTCCGCCCAGGTCCGGCGTGCGAACCGTCTCTTCTCCGGTCACCTCCTTTAGTGCTTCCAGGATGCGCCGGCCGGCTTCGGGCTCGCCTAGATGCTCCATCATCAGGGCCGAAGTTGAGATCGCGGCAATGGGATTGGCGACGCCGCGGCCTTCAATATCCGGAGCGCTGCCGTGTACGGGCTCAAACATGGGCGGCCCGAGATGTTCGGCAGGATTAAGATTGGCGCTCGAGGCCAGGCCCAAGCTGCCCTGGAGCGCGGCACCCAGGTCCGTGAGGATGTCGGCAAAAAGGTTGGATCCCACCACCACGTCCAGGCTTTCCGGGTGCGTGATCATGCGGGCGGCAAGCGCGTCCACGTGATAGTTGGAGACCGCAACGTCGGGATAATCGCGGGCCACGGCGCGCAGAACTTCATCCCACATCACCATGGTGTATTGCATGGCGTTCGATTTGGTGGCGCTAGCCAGACACTTGCGTGGGCGGTGGCGCGCCTGCTCGAAAGCGTAGCGCATCACGCGCTCAACGCCTTTGCGTGTGAAGACGGATTGCTGCACGGCAACTTCGTCCGGCGTGCCGGCCTTGAAGCGGCCGCCCATGCCGCAGTATTCGCCTTCTGAATTTTCACGAACAAAAAGCATGTTGATGTCATCGGCCGTCTTGCCGCGCAATGGCGGCTCAATGCCCGGCAGAATTTCAACCGGCCGCAGGTTCACATACAGGTCGAAACTGAAACGAATACGCAGCAGCAGATCACGCAGCGAAATGTGGTCCGGCACGCTGGGATGTCCGATGGCACCCAGCAGAATGGCGTCGAAAGGACGCAGTTGCTCGAGCCCGTCCGGCGGCATCATGCGGCCCGTCCGCAGATAATATTCGCAGCCCCATTCGAAGGACTCGAAACCAAGCGTGAAGTCATTGGCCGCGGCCTCCAGCACTCGAACTGCCTGCGGAACAACCTCCTTGCCGATGCCGTCGCCGGGGAGAAGCGCAATGCGATAGTTCTTTGCCATGAGCTCGATTTTACACGGAAATTCGGGCCAGAGCGGCCGGCAAACGATTCAATCAACTGATCACGAGCCAGAAATTTCTATTGCGATAGGTCACCGGCTATTGTGAATTGGCCGTTTGCGGTGATGGAGCGCCACCGTTAAAAGTTTCGGAATACCGTGACTAATGGCTCCTACCTGATGGCTGGGTAGGGGCTTTTTTATGCCTGGTGACTGAATGCTGTCTCACATTGTTTATAACCTGGTGCAAGTGGCCGTCGTGATGGGTTTCGCGACGTTGGTCGCGGGAGTAATCAATCGCCTGAAAGAGACGGTGCAAGTCGAAACGTGGACTTAGTATTCTACAGCCTTACTGGGACATCTGGAAGTTGTTCACAAAGGCCAGGTGATTTCAGAGCAGAGTTCGTGGATTTTTCGTTTCACGCCTTATCTAGCAGTTTGTTGAAAAACGCGGTTTGAGGATGCTTTTACTTTCCAACTTGTGTTCGGAACGGGTTAGGTCAAGAGTAGTCGGTCGCTTTGGAAGGGTTGTCTGTACCCACGGCGGTCCGCTGGGGGCCCTGGCGGGGACGTGTCACCGCCGCCCTTCATGCCATCGCCTGCGCCAGCTTGGGCCGCTGACTGACAGAACGTCTCGGCTGGGGCTGCAAGCCGACTTCCCCCTGCTCACGGTAAATCCTCACCCACTTGCCCAAGGTGCTCAGGCCCACGCCCATCTCGCGGGCCACTTGTCTGACGGGAAACTCTTCTTCCATGCAGAGCTGAACTGCTTTGCGCCGGATTTCAAAGGGATGACAATGAGCGTGCTTTTGACTGCGCCGCCGCGCCGCCCCCCTCGGGGGGCGTGGGATCTTCCTCTTACCCTGAACCTTCTTGGTACTTTCCATCGGTAACACTCCTTCCGGTTCCTAGACGGAGCCTTGCTGTTGGAGTGTTACCCCTTTTCCTCAAGAACTTTCGCTCACGATCTGGTAGTTAGCCCAGAACAGTTACTCGGCGGTTTGTTCAAATGGGCAATGATTTTCTGAGCAAGCTTGCGGAAGCCGGCAACCCGGAATTGAGCCGCATCCCCCACGCCTTGGATGCAGAAACCGGATTCCGGATCCGCTCGCGATTCTCATTTCTCGATCTTATCGAAGTGGCCCAGCCTGCCTCGCCTCTTCGATGGCTGGCTGATCTGGTTCTGGGATTTGTTGGGGCGCGCAGACTTATCTAAAGAGACGCCACGGAATTTCTGGAACATCTGCTCGAAACCAATACGCGGCGCGTTCAAAGCGACGTTCTCAATTGCATCCAGGGGAGCCGAGGGCGGCTGAAGTCGAAGTCAAGAAATTATTCAATGAGGTAAGCCGGATTGCCGAGCAGGCCTTGGCTTATGCCCGATCCGCCCGCGATGCAGGCGCTGCCGACATCGAGTTAGCACTGGGCCGCCTGGACCTGCTTGAGCGGGCAATCAGCGAAATTCGCCCGGGCATTTAGTCTCGGGGTCATTCTCTTAATCTATGCTTTTCCGCCGGGTTTGGACCAGACCCCTCTCACTGGGTAAGTGTCCTCGGCAGAGCCGCGGGGCCTCCTATGAAGTGTCAGCGATTGCGCTCAGGGAGACTGGGGTCTTATTCTCGGCCGCCCCGAGTCTATAATGGACATTCCGGTTATCCTCTTTTGATGGATTCAGTATATGCGGGTTAATTTAGCGTTCGGACAAAAGGGCCTTACCGTCGACCTCCCCGAGGGATTTCGTTATCGCATTTTGGAGGCCCGCTCGGCCGTTCCCCTTGAGAATCCCGAGGATGCCGTCCGAAGCGCGCTCGAAGCTCCCATTGGCCGCCCACCTCTCCGGGAACTCGCCCGCGGCAAGCCGTCTGCGGCTATCTCAGTATGTGACATCACTCGACCGGTTCCGAACCGCCTGATTCTCCCTGCTATCCTTTCTGATCTGGAAGCAGCTGGGATTTCGCGGGAAGGGGTAACGATCCTTATTGCCACCGGTTTGCACCGTCCCGCTACACCGGAAGAGATTCGGGAGATTTGCGGTGAAGACATTACCGCCCACTATCGCATTGTTAATCACAATGCCCGGGCATTGGCCGAACACCGGCATCTGGGATCCACCGCTTCCGGAACGCCCGTTTATATCGACGAACGTTTCGTTTCCGCTGCCCTTCACATCACCGTAGGCTTTATTGAGCCGCACCTGATGCTGGGCTTTTCCGGTGGCCGCAAACTGATCGTGCCCGGCCTGGCCGCCCAGGAAACCATCAAAGTCCTCCACAGCCCCAAGTTCATGCGGGATCCTCGTGCCTGTGAGGGGTCAATCGAAAAGAATCCACTTCACATTGAGCTTCTGGAGATTGCCCAAATGGCGCGCCACGATTTTCTGGTTGATGTGGCGCTGGCACGTGGTGCGGGGCAGCGTCCCATTGCGGCAGTGTTTGCAGGCGACCCCATCCAGGCGCATCGCGAAGGAGTTCGATTCGTATCTCAGGTGATGCTGGAAACGCTTGACGAACCCGTGGATGCGGTCATTACAACGAGCGCCGGCTACCCGCTCGATCTCACTTTCTACCAGGCTATCAAGGGCATCACGGCTGCATCACAGATTATCAAACCGGGCGGGAAGATCCTTCTGATGGCCGCCTGCGCGGAAGGCTCGGGCGGAAAAGAGTTTACAAA
>JAJYLL010000149.1 GCA_021787735.1 Acidobacteriota bacterium
ACTTGTGCAACGACTCATGAACTTCATCGAAACTTACAACCAGGAGGCTCGGCCTTTTCAATGGACTTACACAGGCAATCCCCTGGCTGCATAATAAGTCAACGCAATTGTCGAACGCGACACTAGCTGGACAGAGCGCCAGAGTCCGGCCATGAAGCCTGTTCTTGAGGTGAAGTCATGGTCAAGCGTGCTCTTCTGGTCGCGTCCCTGGTCATCTTGAGCGCCTGGGCAGGAATGGCGGCGACACCTACTGTTCCTGCCGGCACCGTTCTTGACACCAAACTCTCCCAGACATTGTCGACGGCCTTCAATACGCAGGGGCAGCTGTTTGCCGCTGTTCTGTCGGAACCTGTCGTCGTCAACGGCAACCAGATTGTTCCAGCCGGGGCCACGATTCGTGGACGGATTGGAGCCCTTAGCCGCCCCGGTCGCATCAAGGGTGCGGGGAAAATGCTGCTGGTTCCTGAAACACTCGCTTTCCCGAATGGCCAGACGTTTACGATAAACGCTGTCCTGCTGTACGCCTACGGCGCTCCCGGCGTTCGCATTGCAAACGCAGAGGGCGTTGTCCAAGGGCCGACGGGCCGGATGCGGGACGTTAAAGAAGTCGGCATCGGAATCGGCGGCGGCGGCCTGCTGGGAACCATGATCGGCGGCGTTCATGGGGCTGTCATCGGAGGTCTGATTGGTGGCACAGCGGGCCTGGTGGATAGTTTTCGCCGGCGGGGTCCGGATCTGTCATTGCCCAGCGGCACCGAACTCAAATTCGAATTGAACCGGCAGTTGGTTGTTAATCGCCCAGGGGCTGTGGAATACAAGCTGAGCTCGCGGTAGCCGAATCGCAGGGCAGGTCAGGAGCCGATGTATTTTGCGTAGAGCCCGCGGGCGACAGCGGGATCCTGGGTTCCCTTGATGATGGCGCGGCCGTCCTGGAAAACCGTCATCTCATACGCGTCGAACGAGAACTTCAGCAGGAATTCGTTGATGCGGACACTCCCAAACCGCTCAAGGCGAGCCTTCAGCAGGCTCAGGTCCAGACTGCGGGCGTCGCGATGGCGGATCTGGACGGCATCCCTTCCACAAAGCGTTGTAGGCACCGGCTCACCCTCTTCCAGATGAGAGAAAATTCTCTGACCGCAGGCCTTGCAGTCGGGATCACGTTTTGGCCTGACCTGCTGCACGCGGTTGTGCCAGATGTCAAAGCCGAAAAGCGTTCCGTGAAGTTCCTGTTTCCGCCCCAACAGAATTTTCAAGACTTCAGTCACCTGGATGGCTGATGTCCATGCCGCCGCCGGGCCGATGATCCCCACCGTGTCGCAGGTTTCGTGCAGCCCGCTGGGCGGATCGGGAAAGACGCAGCCAAGACACGGCCCATGACCCGGCAGGATGGTCATCGTAACTGCTGAGCTGGCCACCACCGCGCCATAAACCCATGGAATACCCATCTTGATGGCAACATCGTTCAGCAGATAGCGGGCCTCAAAATTGTCGGTGCCGTCCACAATAACGTCAAAACCTCGAACAAGCTCTTCAATGTTGCGGCTGGTTGCGTCGGCCACTACTCCTTCCACCTGCACGCCGGAATTGATCTGTTTCAGTTTGCGCTCGGCTGCCACCGCTTTGGGAAGGCTCTCCCGGGCATCGCTCTCATCAAACAGCGACTGACGCTGCAGGTTGCTTGCTTCAACGTAGTCGCGGTCCACGATGCGCAGCCGGCCAACGCCCGCCCGGGCCAGCGCATTCGCATGGGCAGTACCCAGTGCGCCGCACCCTACAATCACGGCCTTCGAGGCGAGCAGCTTGCTTTGTCCGTCTTCGCCAATAGGGCCGAAGAGGATCTGTCGGGAATATTTTTCGCGGTCCATTTTTCCTTTAAAGTCTTTTTCATTATAGCGCCGGCACGTCAGGACCGGCATGCACGGAAACCAGAGTTGGAGCCGGATTTTGGAGGATCTGGCAAAAACTCTAGATAACAAGGCAAGAGCCAGCTGTTTATTGGGACTATACTTCTTTTGTAGGGCTAAACAGGATTTCTCGGCTTTATTTGCGGCGCCGGTTGCTGTGGTCCGTTCAATTGAGTGGGCCTGTGACGGCGGCTTTAAGGAGGAATAATGCAAAAACGCAAACTTGGAAATAGCAATCTGGAAGTCTCGGCCATCGGGCTCGGCTGCATGGGCATGAGCTTTTCCTACGGTCCGCCCAAAGACAAGCAGGAGATGATTGCTCTTCTGCGGGCCGCCGTGGACCGCGGCGTTACATTCTTCGACACGGCCGAAGTTTATGGGCCTTACATTAACGAAGAGTTGGTGGGTGAAGGGCTTGCTCCCTTTCGTGGGCAGGTGGTGATCGCAACGAAGTTCGGTTGGAAGATTGATCCCAAGGTGGAGCGGGGCCTGGCAGGGCTTGACAGCCGGCCCGATCAGATCAAGCGGGTCGCCGATGCGTCGCTAAAACGGCTCAGAGTTGACGCCATCGATCTCTTCTACCAGCACCGCGTTGACCCCAACGTGCCGATTGAAGACGTGGCGGGAGCCGTGAAAGACCTGATTCAGGAAGGCAAGGTCAGGCATTTCGGCCTTTCCGAGGCCGCAGCTTCAACGATCCGACGCGCGCACGCGGTCCAGCCGGTGGCCGCTGTCCAGAGTGAATACTCGCTGTGGTGGCGACGCCCTGAGGAAGAAGTGTTACCGACTCTCGAACAACTCGGAATTGGCTTCGTTCCTTATAGCCCACTGGGTAAAGGCTTTCTCACGGGCAAAATCGACGAAAGCGCCAAGTTCGATAAGACCGACTTCCGCAGTCAACTCCCGCGCTTTGCACCGGAGGCTTTGAAAGCCAATCAGGCGTTGATTCACCTGCTGGGCAGCATCGCAGAACGGAAAAAGGCGACGCAGGCCCAGATCGCTCTTGCCTGGGTGCTTGCCCAGAGACCGTGGATGGTTCCCATCCCAGGTACCACCAAGTTGCATCGCCTGGAAGAAAACATTGCCGCAGCTTCAGTTGACCTCACGCCCGACGATCTCCGCGAGATTGATGCTGCTGCCTCAAAAATCGCGGTGCAAGGGGACCGGTATCCCGAACACATCGAGCGAATGACTAATCGCTGAACTGCAGAAATCGTAGTATCCGGTTGCATGCTGGCTGCGCCAGCAGGCCGGAAACGCAGCCAAACGGATATCAAGGCGACGAGAGGAGGACAGAGAAATGGAAATCAAGAGAGTGGGTTCACAGCCCTCCAGCAAGGGACCGGATGAGTGGTTCACCGGCACGGTGCGTATCGATCCTCTATTCCAGGCGCCCGATCCGGCCCGCGTTCAAGGCGCAAGCGTAACATTCGAGCCGGGTGCGCGAACAGCATGGCATACGCATCCTCTGGGCCAGACGTTGATTGTCACAGCCGGTTGCGGATGGGTGCAGCGCTGGGGCGGGCCGATCGAGGAGATTCGGTCGGGCGACGTTGTGTCGATACTCCCGGGTGAGAAGCACTGGCACGGAGCCATGCCAACAACGGCCATGACGCATATTGCTATTCAGGAAAGGAAGGACGGCAAGGCGGTCGACTGGATGGAAAAGGTCACTGACGAGCAGTACCGCAAGTAGATCCGGCAACCCTGCGCGAGCAACGGATGCATTTCTTTCAGGCCCATGGATTGTCGTGCTCTGGATGCCATGTTCCGTCGGCTGTCCCATACGGGCTGGCTACTACGACGACATATCCGTCCGGGTCTCGCATCCAGCACTCCCAATGGTTCGGCCCGCCGTTGCCATCCGGAGGGTTTCGATGCTTGGACAGCACAATTTCAACGGCCATTTCAGCGGCGCGCTGCAAGACCGCGTCAAAGTCGTCCACTTCGAACCATAGCAGGACGCCGTTTCCGTAGGGTTTGTCATTGCGGTTGCCAATCGGCCCATGGTGGTGCTCAACTTCGAAGCTGTGAAGCTGAAGAACCAGTCGGCCATTTGAAACCAGCTGCTCGTATTGGGAGCCTCCATGATAGCTCCGGCAGCCCAGCAGGCGTTGGTACCATCGGCTGCTGGCTTCTACATCGGTTACTGCGATGAGAGGTTGAGGGCGCATTGCAGCACTATAATACATCCATAGCTGACGAGCGGCCACGAAAGTAATACTGGTAATAGTCGCCTAATGACTCAAAACGGTCTGTAACCCCGATATTCCTGGCAGCCCGGGCAAGCTGTACAAGAAAGGGGATATAGCCCAATCGATCAGGGCTGGATTTGTCCGCAACCGAAAGTAGACAGTTGCATCAAAAATAGTGACCTGCGGGGGCGTAGCAAAAGACGAGTTTCTTAATCAAAGTCTCGTTAATCACGGTACATGCTGGCCCATTATGCATGCGCGGGATATTTTCCACACAGGAGCGTTAGTTTATGTACAGAGCGAAAGCCTATTCTGCCGCCAGTGCGACGTCGCCTCTTGCCTCGACGGTGATCTCACGGCGCGATCCGACCGAACACGACGTACAGATCGAAATCCTCTTCTGCGGCATCTGCCACTCCGATCTCCACACAGTCCGCAACGAGTGGGTCGAAGCCATGCCTACGACCTACCCCTGCATTCCAGGCCACGAGATTGTGGGCCGCATCACCAAGATCGGTTCGGCTGTGACCCGGTTCAAGCCGGGCGACATCGCGGCAGTGGGTTGCATGGTCGATTCAGACGGAACATGCCCGGAGTGCCGCGCCGGCCACGAACAGTTCTGCACGAATGTGACGCTCACCTACAATTTTCCTGACAAGCACCTCGGCGGCGTCACTTATGGCGGCTATTCCGATAGTGTGGTGGTTGACGAACGCTTTGTGCTGCACGTTCCTCCCATCCTTGGTCTCGCCGGTGCTGCGCCCTTGCTCTGCGCTGGAATCACAACCTATTCGCCCATGCGCCACTGGGGCGTTACCAGGGGGAAGAAAGTTGGCGTGGTCGGTCTCGGCGGACTGGGCCACATGGGAGTGAAGTTTGCGCACGCGCTTGGTGCGCACACTGTCGTTTTTACGACCTCGCCCGGCAAGAAGGAAGATGCGATGCGCCTCGGCGCCGACGAAGTGGTCGTCTCTCGCAATGGGGACGAGATGCAGAAACACGCCGGCAGTTTCGATTTTATCCTTGATGCCGTCTCCGCCGATCACGACATCAACGCCTATATCAATCTGCTCAACCGCGACGGCAACATCACTCTGGTCGGCGCACCGCCAAAGCCTCTTAATGTTGCAGCCTTCGCGCTGCTGATCAGGCGCCGAAGTCTCTCGGGCTCGCTGATCGGCGGCATTGCCGAAACACAGGAGATGCTCGACTTCTGCGGTGAGCATAGCATCACCTCGGATGTCGAAGTCATCCCCATCCAGAAGGTGAATGAAGCCTACGAGCGGCTGCTGAAGTCCGACGTGAAATACCGCTTCTCCATCGATATGGCTTCTCTAAAGTCGGAGTAAACGAAAGCGAGGAGGAAGCGTCATGTCGGCTGGAGCTTCAGGTCCGGTGCAAACGGTTGGCGAGCCCGAACTTGAGAGGCTTGCCCGTCTCATCGCTGCTTATGCCCCGCACGACGGCAGTTTTGACCTTCGCATCCCCGGTGTGCATGCGGGACGCCTCTCACAAATTAACAAGGAGTGTGCGCATGTGCTACGGGTGCCTTCCTTGTGCATCGTCGCGCAGGGGGCCAAGACGGTTATCGTGGGGGATGAAGTTTACGAGTACGACTCATCCAGAATGATCGTGTTCTCCGTCGCGCTGCCCATTGCGGCGCAGGTCACGCAAGCGAGCTTTGCCAAGCCATACCTCTCTCTAAGGCTCGACCTTGACGCGCCCAAAATTACCGAGTTGGTCCTGAAGGTATTTCCTCATGGTGTGCCTGCAGCTCAGGAACGGAAGGCGGTTTACAGCACTCCCGTCGACGCGAGCATCATCAGCGCTGCAACCAGATTAATTGAGTGTTTACGACAGCCCGGAGACGCCGAGCTCCTCGCCCCACTTGTGGTGGACGAGATTCTGATCCGTTTGCTGCGCAGCCCCATTGGCATTCGCGTTGCTCAGATGGGTTTTGCTGAGTCCAGCGTGCAACGGGTTGCGAAGGCGATTTCCTGGCTGCGCGACAACTACTCCCAGCCCATGAAGGTCGAAGAACTGGCCGACCTGGTGAACATGAGCGTTTCCTCTTTCCATGAGCACTTCAAGGCGGTTGCTTCGATGAGCCCGCTGCGCTATCAAAAGGTATTACGCCTTCAGGAAGCAAGGCGCCTCATGTTGTCGGCCATGATGGACGCGGGGAGCGCAAGCCAGCGGGTGGGTTACGTGAGCGCTTCGCAGTTCTCGAGAGAATACAGCCGTTTCTTCGGAAGTGCGCCCACCCGCGACATCGCCAGGTTGCGACAGGACGCTCGACCATGGCCTGAGCCCGCACCGGCGGCGGATTGATTTTCACCGTCGTGGCGCTCGACACAAGTTCACAGACGGAGGAAGATAATAGTTAGCAGGGCCTCGCGCCGTCTGTGCCCTGGGACTTTATGACTGCAATTTCCTTCGAATCCGAACGCCGGGCCATGATTGAGTGGCAGTTGCGACGGCGGGGAATTAGTGACCCGCGTGTTCTGCTTGCAATGTTTGAGGTGCCGCGCCACGAGTTTGTTCCGCTGGCACATCAGCAGGCGGCCTACGAAGACCGTCCCATCATGATTGGGGAAGGCCAGACGATCTCGCAGCCGTACATGGTGGCGGCCATGACGGAAGCGGCCCAGGTCAGCCCGCGGGACAAAGTGCTGGAAATTGGCACTGGCTCGGGCTACCAGGGTGCGATTCTGGCGCATCTCGGCGCGGAAGTGATCACAATGGAAAGGGTCCGGAGCCTGGCTGAATCGGCGCGCGAACGTCTGGTGTCTCTCGGCTACCGCGGCATCCGGATTATTCCCGAAGATGGGAGCGAAGGCTACCCGGCCGGAGCGCCTTACGATGCAATTCTTGTGGCCGCTGCTGCGCCGGCGGTGCCGCAAGCTTTGGTCAGCCAGTTGGCCGAGGGCGGGCGGTTGGTGATCCCTGTCGGGACGCTCCAGTTGCAGACGCTTCAGGTGATTTCCAAACACGGAGAAGAGATTTCAATCCGCGAACTGGACGCCTGCCAGTTTGTGCCTCTGGTCGGCCGGCAGGCGTGGCCAGAGCACGCGTGGTAGTGAAATTTTCGGTAACAATTTCGAAGTTATGGTGCCGCCGTACGGCACATGACGGCAGAGCGTCAGAGCGTCAGAGCTTTGGCCCATCCTTGACAATAAAGCAATTACTACCTCAGGAGTGCCCTGCATTAGGTGTTCTTAACTCGAATTCCATTGCAATTTGTGGAGTGACCGGATTATATTCTGGCCCCTATGGCTGAGCCGATGCTGAGTATTGTAATCCCCGCCTATAACGAATCCATGAGGGTCGGGAAAACGCTGGATGAAGTCCGGAAGTACGCCTCCTCAAAGCCCTTTGAGGTCGAAATCGTGTTAGTGGACGACGGTTCCAGTGACCGTACTGCGGAACTCTTCAGGGAATTTCAATCGCTCTGGCCCAGCACGCAGGTGCTTTTGAACGGGGTCAACCGCGGGAAAGGGTTCAGCGTCCGGCGTGGCGTTCTGGAAGCGCGGGGCAAAGTGGCCCTCTTCACTGATGCCGATCTTTCCTCTCCCATTGAAGAGGCTGACAAGTTGCTTGCCGCACTGGAGTCCGAGTCGGCCGATGCCGCAATCGGGTCGCGCGCCCTTGACCGCAAGCTGATTGGAGTCCGTCAGCCGCTGCGGCGAGAGTTCGCCGGGCGTTTTTTCAATTTGCTGGTCAGACTGTTTACAGGGCTCAAGCTTCACGACACTCAGTGTGGGCTGAAACTCTTCCGCAGAGACTCAACGCGCAGGGCTTTTGAACTGCAACAGGTTGAGCGGTTCGGTTTTGACCCGGAGGTGCTTTTCCTGATCCAGCACCTGGGCGGGAAGATTGTGGAAGTGCCTGTCCGCTGGAACGACAATCCCGCCACCAAGGTCCATTTCTTGCGCGACTCCACACGAATGTTTCTCGATCTGATTGTGCTCCGATGGCACGCTTTGACGGGCCGCTATCCGCGCTGAATTTTTCTTAAGCCCGCTGATATTTTTTCTTGACTCCGAAGCCGCAGGCTTATAGTATCGGAATCACGCTAGAAAGGAGGTGATCCATGCAAATTGAAAGTAACTGTAGCGAGGGTGCTGAGGCTTAGGCGCTCGCTAGTGCTTGTTTGTAGGACCTCTCCCTAGCTAAGAGAGGATAAAAGGCACGGCGCTAGTAGCGCCAGTTCCCGGAAGTATCAGGGAGGCCAATCCCAATCAGTATCCGACCCCTGGTCTTGCCAGCAAAACAAGGCCAGGGGTTCTGTATTTTATGGCGCTCGAATATGGAACCCGGCGGCTGCGGGGACGGGGGCGAGTTTCAGGAAGGCATCTCACCGGGTCTTGCGGGAAGACAGTTTCTTCTGTTTTGCGGACCAGTCAAATGCGTCAGCGATGACGGCGGCAGCCTTGGGTGTGATCTTGTAATCCGGCAGGTCGCGGCGGTCGACCCATCGGGCGTCCAGAGCGTCGCTTGCAGCCTTCAGACGGCCTCCTGCCGGAAGGCAAACATAGTCGATGATGACGTAGTGATACTGTATCCTGCCCGCGCTCTCCTGTATGCGGTCCAGCACCGCGATGACATCCAGCGGATGGACTTTCAGACCTGTCTCCTCCAGAATTTCCCTCTTTACGCCGTCCTTCAAGCTCTCCCCGAGCTCGAGCACGCCTCCCGGGATGGACCATTCACCCTTGAGCGGCTCGCGCCGACGCCGGATTAGGAGTACGAAGTTATCCCGAATGACCACTCCGCCGACTCCCACAATCGGGTGATCAGGATATTCACGCTTCATGTCGGGTGTCTCGCCGGTTGGAACGCTGATGCTGCTGAGTCTTATTCTTAACCTCTTGTAAATCCATATACTTGCTCGGTTGACTGTACCAAAACGTGTCCGGAAGGAAGATTTTGGTGGTCCGGCCTAAGACAGGATTTTACGGTATTATGCCCCGCATTGGGCAAGGTAATTTCAAATCAGTGCTGTCCCAATGTTGGTTTTGAGAAATCGTATAAGTCGAAGGCGCGCAGCGAGTTGGTCGCGAAAATGAGTAAAATCGATTTGAATTTGGCGGTACGCTTAGGCCAATCCGAAATGTTCCAGGGGATGGTGCATGAACCGTGGCCGAACGATTTTTGCTCAACTGATGGACCTGCTTCCGCTCGCCGAATTTCGTCGTTGTGTCGAGCGCTACCGGGGCGATTACAAGGTGCAGAGTTTCTCCTGTCT
>JAJYLL010000032.1 GCA_021787735.1 Acidobacteriota bacterium
TGGGATTCCACCTGCGGCGGGTAAGATTGTGAGCGTGGCTCACATTATTCCCGTAAGAAGGACTTTTACCGCAAATTTCGCATTGACGCGCCATCAACAACTCCTTTAGAAATGGACAAGATCTGAAAAATGCAAAATTTAATTCTATCAGATGTACGTTTTGTTGCCCACCGTCTCTTCACTCGGACCAGCCTGCGAGGGCGTCTGGCTTGGCAGGACCTCCGGTATAGTTCAAAAGGAGGTTCCGCTGGCCGCTTGGCGTCCGCCGCCTGGCTGCTTGGCATCGCCGCAGCAGTGATGCTGCTGCCGGCCTGCCAGAGTAGGAATGCAGGAGCCGGGACCGTTTGGGCGGAAGTCGACGGGCACCCGATTTATCGCTCCCAGGTCGAAAAAATCTATCGCAGAATGAGTAGTTCCAAGGGCAACTCTGCCGACAAAGCGGAAACAGAGATCGACGAACTCAACATCCTGAATGAGCTTATTGTGAAGCAGGTTCTGCTGGCTTACGCGGCCCGCTCCGGCATCACGGTTTCGGAATCGGAAATTGACACCAAAGTGGCCCAGTTTAAGAGCCCCTATTCGGCGGAGCAGTTTGCCGAAAAGCTGAAAGAACAGAGTATTACCGAGGACGAACTCGGGGAGGAAATCCGAACTAACCTGACAATTGAAAAGCTTCTTAATAGGGACGTCAGGTCAAGGGTTTCGGTGAGCAATGCGGACATCGATGCCTATTACCAGAAAAACAAGAGCTCTTTTGATGTTCCTGAAACCGAATATCATCTGGCCCAGATCGAAGTGACTCCCGGGTCCGGCAA
The DNA here is from genome assembly GCA_021787735.1 of Acidobacteriota bacterium. GTDB lineage: Bacteria > Acidobacteriota > Terriglobia > UBA7540 > UBA7540 > SCRD01. The sequence continues at coordinate 816 of JAJYLL010000032.1, forward strand.
AGAGGTTCACAACCTGAAAAACGACGACGCCAAGACCCCCCAGATGGCACAACGGAAGATTCAGGCCTTATATGCGCAACTTAAGGCCGGGCAGGATTTTGCCACCGTCGCCCAGAACTACTCTGAGGACCCCAACACTGCCTTGAGTGGCGGCGACATGGGATATTACCCGGAATCCGCGCTGGCTGGAGACCCTGCTCTCGAGAAGGTCGTGAAGAGCCTGAAGGTGGGGCAGATCTCCGGAATTATTACGGCGAAAGGCAGTTATCACATCATCAAGCTACTGGGGCTTGAAAAGGCCGGGCAGTTGTCTTTGACGGACCCCAAAGTGCAAAGCCGGATCCGAAATACACTGATGAACGAAAAGGAACAGTTGTTGAAGGCCGCCTACATCGAAAACCTGCGTGACAAGGCCAAGGTCCGCAACCTACTGGCTGAGCAGATCGTGAAGGAGGCGCGATAGGCTCAACATCGAGCCTATCCTTATTCCAGCCGCAGCAGCCTGGCGCCGGATTCAATTCCGATGCCTTCTCTCACATGCACTTCTGTGATGCGCCCTGCACGCGGGGCGCGCAGCTCATTCTGCATCTTCATGGCCTCAATCACTACCAGGCCCTGGTCTTGCGCCACTTCCTGGTCGCGTTCCACCAGCACTCGGACGATCTTTCCAGGCATAGGCGCCAGTAAGTCAAGCGGGCCTTCGTGCGCCACGGCCTGACCGGCAAATCGTCGAGTACGCGGATCGCGAATCTGGACGTGGAAATCATATTCTGCAATGGTCACAACCCAGGAGTCCGGCTGGCTGTTCGTCGCCGCGGCCACGCGAGCTTCGTACGACCTGCCACCGATCAGAATCGAATAGTGGCCGGGGCGGATTTCTTCCCAGTCGGCATTGAGCAGCTTGCCGTCAATCAAGAACCGCGGCCTTTCGTTTCCGCCCCTGTCGCCGGAGCCATTTTCGACGGATAGAGTGTGTTCGCTGCTTTGTGAGTCTTCGCGCAATTCGATTTCGAATTTCATAACATTCCATTCCCTGCTGCTTACCGCCCGGGCCAACGATTCAGTATTTCAGCGCGGCCCGCGGTTTTCCACCGCGAAGCTTTCCCGCTCGATCTTGCCTGTCTGCACCCTGAATCCAGTCGCCTGCGCATCTCAAGCGCGGCGGCCAGAATGGCTACTTGTCCAAGCTCTGGCGGCGGAGGGATCCTCAGCGTGCCTTCCGCAAGCATACGGTCAATGAACCCTGTATCGAGCTGCCCGTCCACAAATTCGGGATGCGCCAGCAATTGCCGGAAGAATTGCAAATTGGTTTGGGGGCCGGCCACTTCATATTCGCTGAGCGCGCGCCGCATTCGCGCCACGGCCTGTGTCCGGTCTGTTCCCCACACCACCAGCTTTGCCAGCAGTGGATCGTATTCAAGCGGTACCCGCCACCCCTGGTAGACTCCGCTGTCGCTGCGGACGCCGGGTCCCGACGGGATGGCGAGCCGGGTGATGAGGCCGGGAGAAGGGAAGAAACCACGGGCGGGATCTTCCGCGTAGATGCGCGCCTCAATCGCCGCGCCGCGCAGTTGCACATCTTCCTGTCGCCATGCGAGCCGCTCGCCGGCCGCAATGTGGATCTGTTCCTTAACCATGTCAATGCCCACCACCAGTTCTGTGACCGGGTGCTCCACCTGGAGCCGCGCGTTCATTTCTAGGAAGTAGAAATTGCGGTCCTGGTCAATCAGGAACTCTGCCGTGCCGGCGTTGGTGTACCCGGCCAGCTTTCCGATCTGCACTGCGGTTTCGCCCATGCGGTGGCGCAACTCAGCATCAAGCAGCGGCGAAGGGCATTCTTCCAGAACTTTCTGGTGACGGCGCTGCAGGGAGCATTCGCGCTCACCCAGGTAGATCAGGTTGCCGTGGGTGTCGCCAAGTAGCTGGATCTCCACGTGGCGGGGCCGTTCAATGCGCTTTTCAAGATAGACTGACGGATCATTGAAGGCGTTCTGTGCTTCCGAGCGGGCGTTGCGGTAAGCGGATTCGAGCTCCTGCTCCGTCGCAACCATCCGCAAGCCCTTACCGCCGCCGCCGGCCGAGGCCTTCAACATTACGGGGAAGCCGATCTCGCGTGCCATGCGCACCACTTCGTCGAAACTTTCCAGGTTGGCATCGGTGCCGGGAATCACGGGCAGGCCGGCGTTCATCACCAGGTGCCGGGCGGCCGTCTTGGAACCCATCAGTTCCATGGCTTCGGGCGTGGGCCCGATAAAGACAATGCCGGCGTCGCGGCAGGCCCGCGCAAAGTCTGGATTTTCGGCAAGAAATCCGTAGCCGGGGTGGATAGCCTCGGCGCCCGAGCGTTGGGCGGCGTCAATAATTCGGTCGATGCGCAGGTAGCTGTCAATCGCGGGTGCGGGGCCAATAGCTAGCGCTTCGTCGGCATAGCGCACGTGCAGCGCCTTGCGGTCCACTTCCGAATAAACCGCCACACTGCCAATGCCCATCTCGCGGCACGCACGCATCACCCGAACCGCAATTTCACCGCGATTGGCAACCAGAATCTTCTTGACCAATGGGTCTCCTATTCAGTTGCGGCACAACAGCTAAAGGCCCACGGCACAAAAGCGGGGCTAGCCGTCTAATAATCACTTTGCTTGACAGGTTGCACGTTCAGGCTTTGTAGCCGAAATGTCTTGCCATCCCATTTGAATGTAGCCACGTCAAGTTTGTCGGGGCAGCAATGTGCGCTGTTATCCTCGTGGCGTGCCTTGACGGTGAGAATACCGTTTTCAGAAGAAAAATCGACACCTGCGCCTGGGGCTTGAAGGTCGAAACCTATCTGTTGAGTTTCGAGGAGCCTGCCCTTCCAAAGCCTAAAAATGAGGATGTCGCCGGCCTCGCTGCAACTTACACCACAACTGAGTTCCGCTACGCTTAACAAGGCCGTCTCGGAAGCCCCATGCGGTCTGCCGAAATATCGGACAGCGGTCACACTCATTGAGTCGCTGCCTCCAGTCGGGCCAGTATTAGAAAATTGACCGTCCTCGAACTGACTATAGTAACGATCAGACGGCTCAAGTTGAAAATGCTCGAGTGGCTGACGACCTTGAATATAGAAACCGAACGACACCAAGCGCAGGTTCCTAAAGTCCACATCGCGAATGGAACGAAATGGGCCGAGGTTTTGATACCGGTAGTTGAGCAATGTGACCCAAATGGAGGAGCCGACACGCTTTACGAGAATCTTTGGTCCCTTTGACCCGTAAAGGCTAGGCGTAAGCAGCAACGCCATTATAATTTGGGGCCAGCGGCAGACGCGGATTCTCCGTACCGCAATCTCACCGCCATTGGCAACCAGGATTTTCTTGAACAATGGGTCTCCTGTTAATTGTAGGAAATCGCCTGGCACAAAATCAGCACCGCGGCTGCTCGCTTGCCTCCGGTGTATCCACTGAAAACCTGATTATACACGCGCTCACTGCAGATGACGCCCTCCTCCAGCGCTTTACCGTTCCCCCCTCGTGCAAGAGCGGGCGAGGGTTGGGAAGATATTGGGTGGCCTTTTTCCCATGGCTTGCGCCATGGGCTAAAATCTGCCGCCCCTGCCGGGGCTGGCGTCTGTGTTGGCCCGAACACCTCATGGCGTTCCCTCTCTGTGAACTCGGTGTCTGGAAAAGCATGAACACAGAGGACACTGAGCGTCTCTGGGCCCTCTGTGTTGAGGCTTGGGGGCCACAGAGGACACAGAGGCGTCCCGCCATAATCGCGCAGCAATGACGTGAGAGATCCTGCCGTCGCTCGGGGCAGGTTAGTACGTCTTTAGAGCGGGATGTTGCCGTGCTTTTTGGGCGGTGTGGTATCGCGCTTGTTTTCGAGCATGCGCAGGGCGTGGATCAGGCGCGGGCGCGTGTCCCGTGGAGCGATGACGGCGTCCACGTATCCGCGCTCGGCGGCGATGTAGGGATTGGCGAACCGGTTGCGATACTCCTCAGATTTCTCTTTGCGGAGCTTTTCCGGGTCTTTGGCCTTCAGCAGTTCACGCCGGTTGACGATGTTGACGGCTCCCTCGGGTCCCATCACGGAGATTTCCGCCATGGGGTAGGCGAAGTTTACGTCGGTGCGGATATGCTTGGACGACATCACGCAATACGCTCCGCCATAGGCCTTGCGCGTGATAACGGTGAGCTTGGGAACAGTGGCCTCGGCAAAAGCGAACAGCAGCTTGGCGCCGTGGCGGATGATGCCGCCGAATTCCTGCTGCGTGCCGGGCAGAAATCCGGGAACGTCCTCAAAGGTGATCAGCGGAATATTGAAGGCGTCGCAGAAGCGCACAAAGCGGGCTCCCTTGACCGAGGCGTCGATGTCGAGGCATCCGGCGAGCACGGCGGGCTGATTGGCCACGATTCCCACGCTGTAACCGCCCAGGCGCGCGAAACCCACTACCAGATTGCGGGCGAACTGCGCGTGGACCTCCAGGAAGTAGCCGTCATCCACGACGCGGTGGATGATCTCCTTGATGTCGTAGGGACGGTCAGACTCCGCCGGAACCAAGTTGTCGAGCTCAGGATCGCGCCGGTCCGCCGGATCGTTCGATTCAACGAATGGCGCGTCTTCGCGGTTATTCTGCGGCATAAAGGAAAGCAACTCGCGCACGAGCGCCAGGCATTCTGCATCGTCGCGGGTGACAAAGTGTGAGACGCCGCTGGTGGCGCTGTGAGTTCGCGGGCCGCCCAGGTCCTCTTTGGTAACGTCTTCGTGCATGACGGTGCGGATGACGTCGGGCCCGGTGACGAACATGTAGCTGGAATTTTCAACCATCAGGACGAAGTCTGTGATGGCAGGGGAATAGACTGCGCCGCCCGCGCAGGGTCCCATGACGGCGGAAATCTGCGGCACTACGCCGGAAGCCAGAGTGTTGCGCAGAAAGATGTCGGCGTAACCGGCAAGCGAGGCCACGCCTTCCTGAATACGTGCGCCACCGGAATCGTTGAGACCGATGAGCGGGGCTCCAACCTTCAAGGCCAGGTCCATGGTTTTGCAGATTTTGGCAGCGTTCGCCTCGCTGAGCGAGCCACCAAAAACCGTAAAGTCCTGGGCAAAGGCGTAAGCCAGGCGATCATTGATGAGTCCGTAGCCGGTGATAACGCCGTCGCCCGGAATCCGCTGGGCGTCCATGCCGAAATCGCGGCAATTGTGCTCGACGAACTCACCGAGTTCTTCGAACGTGCCTTCGTCGAACAGAAGCTCCAGTCGCTCGCGGGCGGAGAGCTTGCCTTCCGCATGCTGTTTGGCCCGGCGCTGCTCGCCGCCTCCGGCTTCTGCCAGCGTGTGCCTGCGTCGGAGTTCTTCGAGTTTTTCTTCACGCGTCAATTGATGGACCTCAGAAATTAATCTCCGTATGGTTCCTTTCGAATCATCGGTTGTTGCAGCCGGCTGTGATCGTCGGCCTTAGCTTCATGGACCTCCCGCTGCCCCAAAAGTGCCTGTGCGACTCTTCCTCAGAACTTTCCCGATGCCTGGAGGGGGACCGCAATCCTCTTGTCCGCATCGGGTTCTCTGAGACGGATGCCGCTGATGCCGGACCATTCCTCGCAGATGACAATAGAATTGCTGGGGTGCTTCATCTCATACTTGACGCTGATGCCCTTGCCAATCAGGCGATGTGCCACCGTTGCTACTGTCGGCATCGTGGAAATGTCCTGCATCACCTCGTAGGTGACGCTGGAAATATCGTACCGGTACACCAGCAGAAGTGCCGTGTTTTCCCCTTCGGGCTCGATCAAGCCCGTGACTTCGCCGGAGGTGATGCGCCCCGTGCGGCCCAGCGACAGGCGACGAAGGCGCTCAAGTTCAGCAGGCTCTTTTTTCCGCCGCAACCTGAAATAAACAGTGGCAGCGGCAGCGGCCGCAACTCCTGCAGCGCCAGTTGCCAGTCCAATTGTGAGGGGCGACCACAACTTCACTGCTGGTTTGACCTCTTCAATCGCCGGGGCACCCCGTGCAACCGGAACATGATTCGCAAAAATCTCCGCGAGCGAGTGCCACTTACTCTTCCGGCGGAATTATACCATCTTGTGTGCAGTGGCGCGTTCAGGACGTTTATTGCGCTCCTGCCATTGGCGTTGTGATGCTTGCCGGCTGGGATTTTGCACTCTCGTTGCCGCTGAGATCGACTGCCGCCACGGCGTATTGATAGCGATTGCCGGCCGCCACTGTCTGATCATGAAAAATAGGAGTGGGCGCCAGTTGCTTGTTGATGCGTTCGAACGGCCCGCCATTCGTGCTGCGATAGACGTTGTACCCGGCCAGATCAGGCGCTGAGGTTGCGTTCCACAGCAGATCCACCGCGCCGGCGGCGTTTACAGCCGTGAGGCCTGTGGGAACGGGCGGCGGGAAAACATCGCGCGGCGTGACCCCAATAGGCGAGGACGGGTCGCTTTCGGCTGTCACTCCGTTCACCGTTGTGACTGCGCTTACGCGGAAAAAGTATTGCCGGCCGAACTGGAAATTAGTGTCCTCAAAATGATTTGAAACTGCCGTATCCAACAACTGAAAGGAATCCGGCTTGCCAGTCGGACTTTGATACACGCGATAACCGGAAACGTGCACGGGCGGAAGGCCGGTGAGCGTTTCAGTGGGCTTGCCCCAAGTGAGCCGGAGCGCGGTCTGGCTGGTTTTGGCTTCAAGATTAGTTACGGGCTGCGTGACGTCAAGGAGCGCCGTGCTGACAACATTCGAGGGATTGCTTTTTCGCATGCGGCCCCGGAAACCCCGCGTGAAAGTTACCACCGCAAATGACAGAACTGATCCCTGCTGCTGGCGGAACTCCTGCGGAGAAAGCTCGATCGGGTAATCAACTTTGCCGTCATGGAGGTAAGCAGGGACCTCGTTGGGAAGTAGCGAGCGCCACGGCGGGCCGCTCGTGTCAGGCTGGCCGGGTTGCTGGCCGGCAGGTGCAACTGCGCGAAAAGTGTCGATGGTGACCGGCTTGTTTAATCCCTCGCCGTCCGTTGCCAGCACCGGCATGGTGAATGCCAGGTGGATGGTTCGGCCGATCTGAAATGCGCTGAGGTCTTTGATGGTTTCGGGGATTTCCACGCGCGGAGGCCGCGGCGGAGCTTGGACACCACAGGCCGCAAAAACAGATACCAGAGATATCTGCCATAGAAATCTACACCAGCGACGCAGTTGAAGGGGGCGGGGAGTGTGGATTTGGGTTGTGGCGGTGTTGCCGCCGGAATCGGAAGTATGCAATTGAAAGTTCACAGGATGTAGCGGCTGAGGTCCTGGTCCTTCACAATCTCGGCAAGCTGTTTCTTGACATAAGCCCCATCAATTCGCACCGTCTTCTTTTTCAGGTCAGGGCCCTCAAATGAGATTTCGTCCAGAAGTCTTTCCATGATGGTGTGGAGGCGGCGCGCGCCGATGTTCTCCGTCTGGTCGTTTACCTTGGCGGCAAAACTGGCGATTTCATCAAGCGCGTCGTCGGTGAAGGAGAGCTTAATGCCTTCAGTTTCAAGCAGTGCCACGTACTGTTTGACCAGCGCGCTTTTGGGTTCTTTCAGGATGCGCACAAAGTCATCTACGTTCAGCGACTGTAGTTCGACGCGGATCGGGAAACGGCCCTGAAGTTCGGGAATCAGATCCGAGGGTTTGCTGACGTGGAAAGCGCCGGCGGCGATGAACAGGATGTGGTCCGTACGGATCATTCCGTAGCGCGTGTTGACCGTGGTGCCTTCAACGATGGGCAGAATGTCACGCTGCACGCCCTCGCGGCTGACGTCAGGCCCTGCGCCCCGCTCGCGCCCGGCGATCTTGTCAATTTCATCGAGAAAAATGATGCCGGACTGTTCGGCGCGCTCGACGGCGGTGCGCGTTACTTGCTCCATATCAATCAGCCTGTTCTCTTCTTCCTGGATCAGGTATTCCATGGCTTCAGAGATGGGCATGCGGCGCCTCTTGGTGCGCTGGCCGAACAGGCCGGGGATCATGTCCTTGAGATTGATGTCCATCTCCTCGATGCCCTGCGAGGAGATGATCTCGAAGGCGGGGAAGTTCTTCTCGTGCGTTTCAATTTCCACCTGCCGATCTTCGAGCTTGCCTTCGCGGAGCTGTGCCCGCAATTTTTCGCGCGTGCGCTTGAACTGCTCCATCGCCGTGCGGTAGCCCTCGTCAGGCTGGGTCTTATCCGGACGGGGCGGCGCAGGGGGCGGCAGCAGCAGGTCCAGCAGACGCTCCTCGGCGTTGGTTTCGGCCTTTTCCGCCACTTCTTCGATCTTTTCCTCGCGAACCATGTCGATGGAAATTTCGACCAGGTCGCGAACCATCGATTCCACGTCGCGGCCGACGTAGCCCACTTCTGTAAATCGCGAGGCCTCCACCTTGATGAAGGGGGAATTGGCCAGGCGGGCCAGTCGGCGAGCAATTTCCGTCTTGCCGACGCCCGTGGGCCCGATCATGATGATGTTCTTGGGCAGGATTTCTTCCGCCAAGTCGGCCGAAAGTTTCTGCCGGCGCATGCGGTTGCGCAAGGCGATGGCCACAGCACGCTTGGCGCCCCTCTGGCCGACCACATACTTGTCAAGTTCCGCTACGATCTGGCGCGGCGTCAGTTCGTCGAGCATGGTTGAGGTTTCGAGATTTTCAGGCAAGTAAAAAACCATTTGAGTTATCCCGGGGTCCGGGAGCTTTAAAGCTCCTCGATGGTGCTCTGCTCATTCGTATAAATGCAGATTTGTCCCGCGATGTGCATCGATTCCTCAACGATTTCGCGGGCAGTCATTTTGGTGTGACCGGCAAGGGCGCGCGCGGCCGAAACAGCGTAAGGCCCTCCGGAGCCAATGGCCACAATGCCGTCATCGGGTTCGATGACGTCGCCATTTCCGCTCACCAGATAAGTGGCTTTCTTGTCCGCAACCAGCAACAATGCTTCCAGGTGGCGCAGCGCGCGGTCCGTTCTCCAGTCCTTGGCAAGTTCCACCACGGCTCTGCTCAGGTTGCCGTGATACTCCTCAAGTTTCGCCTCGAAACGCGAGAAAAGAGACAGCGCGTCTGCCGTGCTTCCGGCAAATCCAGCCAGGACCTTATCGTTAAAAAGGCGCCGGATTTTCTTTGCCTTATGCTTGATGACGCTTTCTCCCAGTGTGACCTGGCCGTCGCCGCCCATCACAAGGCTGCCGTTACGGCGAACGCAGAGTATGGTAGTGGATCTGATTGACCGTTGACGTGCCAAAGTTCCTCCGCCCGTCATTATAACAGATGGGGATGGCCCTTAACGGGAGGGCTGGAAATAGTTCGCGGGAACGTCGACGTTGTAGCTCGCCTTGTTTCTGTAGACCTGACCAATTCTTTCACCGTTCTCGCTCCGCTCGATATTCATGGGTGTCATGATTCCGTCAAAGCGCTGGTAATCGCTGTAATCGTCCGTGTAATCGTCCCAATCGTGCGTGATGGAGTTCTGCACGCGATAGGTTGTGCGCAACGGGAGGTAATCCGTCTTGCGAAGATAGAGCCGGATGTGAACATTCTCTGCGTCGATGATGTCAATGACGTAAACGGGCTGGTTCGCAACAAAATCGACTCCGTGGTCGAGCACCAGAACGCCGTTTTGCCGGATGATTGAGCGCAGAAGGTTGTCCAGACCGTAGTGGTTGGCGATTTTCCACTGGCGGACCTGCTCGGGTAGCTGGTGAGTCAGCCCGTACTGATCCAACTCCCATGCCTCATTGCCGTTGTTGATCAGCGTGACGGGCTTGCCCTTGCCGTAGGTAAACCGTCGTTTGTCCGGCGGCACGTAGATGCTTTTGTAAGGTTGAACGCTGGCCATCGCACCATTTGAGAATGCGAACACGCGCCCTGTAGTTGAAATGTTCTTATAGTTCAAGAACGCCGGCCCGCCCAGCGCCTGAATGGCATGATCGAGGAGTTCCTGCGCCTTGGGACTGATGCGGGAAGGGAGCGCCGATGGCGATTGCGCCGGTGCTTGCTGCGCACCTTGGGAAGCGGCTGCAACGGCCGACACTAACGTGCAGATGCAGGCCGTGCAGGCGAGGAGTCTCAGATCGTTTATCTTTCTGTTAGCCACAGAGGATGCTCCCTCCATTGATATTAATGATCTCTCCGGTCATATAGGTTGACATATCCGAAGCAAGAAACAGGATGGGCATGGCGATTTCTTCCGGCCTGCCAAAGCGGCGTAACGGAATTACGCTTGTCGCCCTGCGCTTCTCCGAGGGTTTGCGGAGGACGGGTTTTGCCATATCTGTATCAACCCAGCCGGGAGCCACGGCGTTCACCAGAATGTTGTGCGGCGCCAGTTCCGTGGCAAGGCCCTTGACCAGACTGATCACGCCGCCCTTGGCCGCTCCGTAATGTGTGTGAAAGGCTTCGCCCCTCTGTCCGGCGGTGGAAGAAACAGCAATGATGCGGCCGCAGTTCTGCGAAATCATTTGGGGCACGGCGCAGCGGAGGACCGAGTAGACTCCCTTCAGGTTCACGGCCACCATCTGGTCCCATTGGCGCTCAGACATCTCTTCAATGCGTTCCGGGTCGGCATTCCAGATGCCGGCGTTGGCCACAAGAATGTCCAGCCGTCCGAACCGGCGAATGGCCGTATCAATCAACTTTCTGGCATCTGCCATTCTTGAGACGTCAGCACGGACGGCCACGACTGACCCCGGCGAGTTGCGGCAGGCATCCATGACTTCCTTTGCAGCTTTGCTTGCCCGCAGATAGCTGAACACGACGTTACAGCCGGCCCGAGCAAACAATTTAACGGTAGCGGCGCCGATGCCGCGCGAGCCTCCCGTGACTACTGCTACCTGGTTTTCAAGGCTGATTCTCATTGCAGATTTGATGCGTCTCGCGCATCTTTAATTATTTTAGACGAAGCCGAAGCGCTTACCCAACATCGTCGCAGCGGCCGGTTGCTTCCTTAAGGAAACCTTCTTATCGGCATCTTTTCTCTGTGTTCTCCGTGTCTGGAAAAGCACCAACACACAGGCCACGGAGGATCTCTGTGTGTTCTGTGTTAAAGTTTCGATTCACAGAGGGCATAGAAGAGTACAAAAAGAGGTCTTATCTCGCCCATCGTCCGAGGGAATGACCCTGTTCAGGTCGCTCCTATATCTTCAACCCTTTGCGGCAGCGAACCCTGAAACAATCACTTCCCTCACACGCTTCGAGAGATCGCTTGCGTCGTGAACCGTAAGTCCGGAGGTAGGCATCGCCTTGTGGATGATGACCCGCACGGGGCCTCCGCGAATGTGGAGCGAATCCGGCTCCAGGACCTCACGTGACCCGACCAACGTGATGGGGACGATGGGAACTCCGGAAAGGATTGCCAGATAGAACGTTCCGCTTTTGAAGGGAAGCATCTCGCTGGTGCGGCTGCGGCTGCCTTCCGGGAACACGACGACGGGCTGGCCTTCCTTGATCCTTTTTGCAGCCTGATCAAATCCCTTGAGTGCTTCGCGCGGGCGCCCACGGTCAACCGGGATGTGCCCGGAACGCCGCAGGTGCCAGCCGAGAAACGGAACGTGGAACAGTACGCGTTTGGCTAGGAAGCGGAACTGCACCGGCAGGCTGACAAACAGAATTGGAATATCCATGGCGCTCGGATGGTTCGAGCAGAAAATGAGTGTCTGGTGCGGATCGATGTTCTCAATGCCCTCCACTCTCAGGCGGACGCGGCTGGTCTTAAGAATCAGCCAGGACCACGTACGCGCGCAGCCGTGCTGCCAGCGGCCGTGAGCGTCAAAGAAGGAACCGCACAAGGAAAATGTTCCGCACACAGCCGTGTAGAGATAGATCAGGAGATCGGTGAAGAAGAGCGAGCGGGCATAGCTGAGAAAATTCCGCAATCTCGCCCCGCTGGATGGCTGCTGGATGGGTGTCGACGAGATGGAATCCATGATGAAGTCAGTATCGCTCCGAAATGACTTCCGGCTCCGTCAGGTTAACCGGCTCGATTCTGCCTTCAAGGACTGCTTTCTTGACAGCGCCCACAAGGAACAACGATCCCGCAACCAGAATGATGGCATCGGGCAGGGAAGAGAATATGGCCTGTTCGAGGGCGCGCGCAGGATCAGGTTCTATAACGGTCTGCCGGGGTTGGACCCTGGAAGATTCGAGAATCGCCTCCGGAAGCGCCGCGCGGTCAAGGCCGGGCCGGGTAAGATAAACCGTGTGCGCCAGCGGGAAAAGGATACTGCTGATCTCGGCAATGTCCTTGTCTCGCATGCTGGCGTAGACCAGGCACAGCCTTCTGTCGGCGTAGTGCCCGCTAACAAATTCAGCCACTTCGCGCGCCGCAGCCGGATTGTGAGCGCCATCGAGCAGTATCAGCGGACGGTGCCTTATAACTTCCAGCCGCCCGGGCCACAGAGCGGCGTGCAAGCCCTCGCGGATAGCTTCCGGCGGGATGTTGAACCCTGCCTGCGCAAGTTGCACGGCGGCCGCCGCTGCCGTGAGGGCGTTCTTCACCTGGAATCGCCCAGCCATCCTCAGTGTTATTCCCGGTACATTGCAGCCGGCCGTCCGCAAGTCGAAGCTGTAACGGCCGTCGAGATGGAACAGATTTGACGCGGACTGAAGCCCGAGGGTTTCAATTAGCTCGACGCCGGTTTCCCGGCATTTCTGGAGGATTACCTCGCGGACTTCAGGATGCTCGCACCCCGAGACTACCGGCCGGCCGGGTTTGATGACGCCGGCCTTTTCCGCAGCAATGGCAGCTCGATTGTTTCCCAGGAATTCCTGGTGATCCAGATCGACGTTGGTGATGACAGCCACCGACGCGTCTGTGACGTTTGTGGCGTCGAGGCGGCCTCCCATGCCGACCTCCAGAACGGCAAAATCCACCGCCGCACTCGCAAAGTGCTGGAAGGCCACGGCTGTCAGGTATTCAAAAAAGCTGGGGTGATACGGCAGAACGTGTGCCGCAATCAATGATTCCACCACATGGTGAACAGCCGTGAACGCGGCCGCAAAATCGCTATCGGAAACTTCCTGCCCGTTGATGCGTATCCGCTCGTTTACACGAACGAGATGCGGAGAGCTGTAAAGCCCGGTACGGTAGCCGGCGCGTTCCAGAATGGCCGCCAGCATGGCGCAGGTTGATCCCTTGCCGTTAGTCCCTGCCACGATGGCCGTGGGGTAGCGGCGCTCGGGATTGCCCAGCACGGCAAGGATGGCCCGGATTGCTTCCAGGTCAAACTTTCTGCCGTGCAGTTCGTGCCCGCGGCCCCAAAGTATCGTGAGGCATTCGTCAAAAGGAATGACGGTTTGGGATGTGAACGGCTCGATCATTTGCGAGGTTTGGAAGCGTTCCAGGCTCCCATAAAATCCAGCGTTTTTGAAAGATAAGTCTTCAAATCGACGCGTGGAACAATGGCGTCGAGCATGCCATGCTGCAGAAGAAACTCCGCCGTCTGGAAACCCTCGGGCAGCTTCTGGCGGATGGTTTGCTCAATCACGCGGGGTCCGGCAAATCCGATCAGCGCTCCGGGTTCGGCGATGTTCAGGTCGCCGAGCATGGCAAAGCTGGCCGTGGTGCCTCCGGTGGTGGGGTTCGTCATCACGGAGATGTAAGGTTTGCGGACTTCATCAAAACGGGCAAGGGCGGCGCTGATCTTTGAGAGCTGCATCAGGCTGATAATGCCTTCCATCATGCGCGCGCCGCCGGAGCAGGAAACAACGACTAGCGGCAGCTCTTTCTCAATGCAGCGGTCGATGGCCCGCGTTATCTTTTCTCCCACCACGGCGCCCATACTTCCGCCGATAAAGCGGAATTCCATGGCGCAGGCGATCAGCGACTTGCCGTCAATCTTGCCCTCGCCCACGCGGACGGCGTCCTTGGCGCCCGTCACAATTTGAGCGGCTGTCAGACGGTCGCGATAGCTCTTTCTGTCCACAAACTTCAGGGGGTCGGGCGAGCTCATGCCGGCGTCGTGCTCGGTGTACTTACCGTCGTCGAACAGCATGGCCAGGCGGGCCTCAGAGGTCATCTTGAAATGGAAATTGCACTTGGGACAGCAGAGCAGGTTCTGCTCAAGATCCTTCTTCCAAAGGATGCGCTTGCAGGACTCGCACTTGATCCACAAGCCTTCCGTCTGGGCACGCTTCTCCGCCGTAGGCGATTCAAGCGGCTTTTTTTCTTTTCGAAACCAGGCCATGAGAATTCCAATTTCCTTGCGCACTGCCTGCCGGCGCTCATCCGGCGGGGCGCAAAGCTCAGTATTCGATGCCACGCTGGGCGAGGATGCCTTTCTGATATGGGTGCTTCACCTCGCGCATTTCCGTCACCAGGTCGGCGCACTCCACAATGGACGGGTGGGCGTTGCGTCCCGTCAAAATCACGTGGACCATCTCAGGCTTCTGCCTCAGAGTTTCCACCACTCTTGCCGGATCGAGCATCTTATAGCTGACCGCGTAATTCACTTCGTCCAGGATTACCAGGTCATATTCTCCGCCTGTGATGGCCTGGCTTGCAAATTTCCAGGCTTCTTCCACCATGCGGACATCTTCCTGATCCGGCTTTTCCACGCCGACTTTGACGAACCCTCGTCCCATCGGCAAGATCCTGATTTTGTCCTCTCCCAGCATTCGGCAGGTATCCAGCTCACCGTAATGCCAGGAACCTTTGATGAATTGTACCATCAATACCTTCATTCCCTGGCCGATAGCCCGAAAAGCTGTTCCCAGGGCCGCTGTGGTCTTGCCCTTGCCGGGGCCGGTGAAGACGATGATCAATCCCTTTCTGGTTTCAGGCAACGAAAATTCCTCTTTTGTAGATGGTGTAGCGGCGGCTTTATGCCGCCACGTGGCGAATTAAACTCGCCGCTACAACGGACTTTGTTCACCGGGCGTAGGGAAAACCTCGCAGGATCGTGAATCCCCTGTATATCTGCTCCAGCAGCATGGCCCGCGTCCAGTCATGGGTCAGGGTCATACGCGAGAGCGAAAGAATGACGTTGGCGTGCTGCCGGAAGGCGGGGGAAAACCCGTCCGCCGCGCCAACTACAAATGCGATCTCGCGTGTGCCGTGCACGCCCTGATCGCCCAACCAGATGGCAAATTCTTTTGATGTCCACTCGGCGCCCTGGGGGTCCAGAAAAACCCGAGTACTGTTGCTCATTTTTTCGAGCATCCGAGTTTCGACGGGCGACGCTTTCTTTGCGCTCCTGCTGCCGGACTTCCTGGCTTCGGGCAGCTCTTCAATTGTGATCTCGGTGAATTTGGCGATGCGGTTCGTGTAGTCTGTAACCAACGCCCGCAGATGCGGATCTTTTGTTTTGCCTTCCCAGAATACTCGAATGCGCATGGCGCCTGCTCATCTGTTATTGCTTGCGAGCGGATATGCCGCCGGAGGCTACCGGCACCGAACGGCACAGCAGCGATCATCAGCTCTTGGGCACAGCCACTCGAGGGGCTGCTTTCCAGAGCCTTTCAAGATCGTAAAACTCGCGCGCGCGCTCCAGGAATATGTGAATGACGAAATCGAAGTAATCCATCAGTATCCATTCCGATTGCGCATAGCCTTCCAGGTGCGCGGGAAGCATGCCCCACCTCTTTTTCAATTGTTCCTGGATAGCGTCGGAAATCGCGCGTGTGTGGCGCGTCGAGGTGCCGCTGCAAATGACAAAATAGTCCGCAAATGAGCAGATTTTGCCGACATCCAGCACGGTCAGGTTCACCGCCTTCCGGTCCTGAGCGGCACGGATGGCCTCACGCAAGCTCGCAGTCATTTTCCTCCATGGAGCTGGTCTGCTACCTGATACAGCCCTTCCTTCAGTATATATTGTTCAACCATTGGGGGCACCATACCCTTAATACTCTGCTTCTGCTGAATGGCACGGCGCAGATCAGTGGATGCTACCGGCACTTCGACATCCGGCAGGATATGCACCGTAGTGTGTTTCAGGCGGACCTGGCGCAGATTCCTGCGGGGGCGTTGGTCCAACATCTCTCGCGGCAGAGTTTTTTCAATTTCGCGACTGTCGAATCCCGGGCGGGAAACAACGATAAAGTTCGTCAGACCAAGCAGTTGCCGGAATTGCTTCCAGTGTGGCAGATCCAACAGGGCATCCACGCCGATCAGGAAGTAGAGGTTGTCGCCGGGCTTCAGCATGCGTTTTACGCGCCGCACCGTGTCAACGGAATAATGCGGCCCAGGGTAGAGGTCCGGCGATTCCAGCATGGAAGGAACGAACCGGGCATCCTCCGCGCATGCCAGCGCCACCATGGCGTAGCGGTGATGGTAATCCGTGAGCCCGTTGGAAGTTTTGTGTGGGGGGCATCCGGTTGGGACGAATAAGACCCTGTTCAGGCGAAGGTGGCTAGCGGCCGCGTTGGCGGCCTGCATGTGTCCGGAATGAATCGGGTCGAAGGTCCCGCCAAAAATCGCAATTCTCACGCGGTCGCCAGTCCTGTCTGTCGCCGGGCCAGATTCGGAACTTTAAATCACTCGGTGCAATCCTTACGTTTCAGAAGCCGGATCTTCGGGAAGGCTTTGCCGGGGGATTTCCTGAAGCCTTGCCCACGCCGCTCGCTTCAGCTCTTCGAGACCCTCGCCGGTTACGGACGAAATCTCATAAAGCCGTTGTTTCCGTTCCCGGCAGAACTCCCGCAGGGCAAACAGACGATTGCTGTCGCCCGCGGCATCCACACGAGAAGCTACCATCAGCGTCGGCTTTCCTGCAACTGCCGGGCTGAAGCTCTCGAGCTCCGTCATGATAACCGAGTAGTCCTCGATGGGGTCCCGGCCGGTCGATTCCGCTACATCAATCAAGTGGAGCAGCAGCCGCGTTCGTTCCACATGTTTGAGGAAACGGTCGCCCAGTCCTTTGCCTTCGTGGGCGCCGGCAATCAATCCGGGGATATCCGCCATTACAAAAGAATCTTCCTCGTCCACGGGCACCACGCCCAGGCAAGGTTCCAATGTCGTGAACGGATAGTCCGCAATGCGCGGGCGGGCGGCGCTGAGCCGCGAAATCAGTGTGGACTTGCCGACGTTTGGGAATCCGACCAGGCCAACGTCCGCCAGAAGCTTCAGTTCCAGCCGCAGGTCGCGTTCTTCCCCTGGAGTTCCGGGGTCGGCCCGGCGAGGAGCCTGGTTTGTGGATGTGGCAAACCGGGCATTGCCCCGACCGCCTCGTCCGCCTTTCGCCACCAGGAAACGCTTCCCCTCGGTGTCAAAATCAAACAGCCTGTCGCCTGTGGCCCCATCGTAAACCACAGTCCCCAGCGGAACCTGGATCACCATGTCTTCGCTGTCCTTGCCGTGGCGGTTGGAACCTTCGCCGTGCCCGGCGCGCCGTGCCCGGAACTCTTTATTGAATCGGAATTTCAGCAGGGTATTGAGGTGGGCAGTGGATTCCAGATAAACGCTGCCGCCGTTGCCGCCGTCGCCGCCGCTTGGGCCGCCGCGTGGGATAAACTTCTCCCTGCGGAAAGCCAAACAGCCGTTTCCGCCACCGCCGGCCGCCACATGAATTCGGGCTTCGTCGACAAACATCAGGAAACCTTCCGCGGCTCCAGGGACAAGAATACCCCCTGCCTGGCCGCCAGCCGAGCTTAAATTTCAGGGTTCAGAGTCGCTTGATGATGCCTGAAATAAGAAACGCGGTGAGGAAGCCCCGCCTGGCAGAGTCCGCCCACCGCGTGCAGGATTCAGTTTGCTGACGGGATCAGAATACTGACGTAACGGCCCGCGCGGCCTTTGTCTTCGAACTTGACGATGCCGGAGACCTTGGCAAAAAGCGTGTCGTCCTTGCCGACGCCCACGTTCTCGCCGGGCTTCAGCGGGGTGCCGCGCTGCCGAACCAAGATCGATCCTCCAGAGACCATCTGCCCGTCAAAGCGCTTGACGCCGAGCCTCTGCGCGTTGGAATCGCGGCCGTTTCTTGAACTGCCTAAACCCTTTTTGTGTGCCATTCAATATGCCTCGTTTGTGTTCTTGCGCCGGCTCCCGGATTAAGGGACGACGATTTCGTTGATCCGGACTTCGCTGTAATTCTGCCGGTGGCCAATCGTCCGCCGGTACTGCTTCTTCCGCTTGTACTTCAACACGCGGACCTTTTGCGCTCGGTCATTGGCAACAATGGTCGCTGTCACCTTGGCGTTTTCCACCAGCGGCGTTCCCACCACCAGTTCCTTCTTGCGCACAGCAAAAACGTGGTTGAATTCCACGCCGGCGCCCGGCTCTCCCGGCAGCCTCTCTACTCGCACCACGTCTCCCGGCGAAACTTTGTACTGCTTGCCGCCGGTCCGAATAATCGCATACATGTACAGTCACCTCAATGTTGTTGACAGAAAACAAGCTATTTTAGCGTTGATCGGGATGTGCTGTCAACGATTTGGGGCCGATGGGAGTGCCTCTGTTTGAACGTTAGGGCCTCCCAATGCTGTCATCCGGAGTGGAGCGCCACACCGGCGCGGAGCGAAGGACAGCGCGTCTCCAGCGGCCAGCGCGGCCCTTCGTCATCAACGATGTGCCTTCGCCGGCAACGCCTCCTGCAGGATGACAATGTAATATACTGATACTTTTTTGAGCGGGTGCTCTCTTAGAAGGAAAGTGTCATGCCTCGAACCACTGCCCTGTAAAGCGATAAATATATATTGGCAAACGATAAAATCAGATTAACATGGGAAGCATGAATACTTAAGAAGCCCCACTTATGAAAAGAAGCTCAAAGGTATTTCTTCAGGTAGTCATTGTGCTCATTGGTATAGGCACTTTTGCCCTTATGCTTTGGGAACCTCACATCGAGGGCAGAAATGTACATGCCACACTCTTTGAGATTTACTTCAAAGACCCATTTTTGGCGTATGCGTATATCGCATCCATTCCGTTTTTTGTGGCGCTCTACCAAGCGTTCAAGTTGTTGGGGTATATAGGACGAAATAAAGTATTTTCGCAACGTTCCGTGTGCGCTTTGCGGACTATAAAACGTTGCGCAATAGGTCCTTATCGGTTTTGTTGCGGTAAGCGTAATTTTTATGATGTTTGGCGACAAGGATGACCGTCCGGCGGGGGTTTTCATGAGGATCCTCATTATTTTCCCTTCGATCGTCATCGCCACCGCGGCGGCGATGGTTGAACGGATCTTGCAAGATGTCGTGGATATAAAATCCGAGAACGACTTAACGGTGCAACGGGACCAGCATGGCAATCATTATTAACATCGACGTCATGTTGGCGAAGCGGAAGATGAGCGTCACTGAACTTGCGGAGAAAGTCGGCATCACGATGGCGAACATTTCTGTGCTGAAGAATGGCAAGGCGAAAGCGATTCGGCTATCCACGCTGGAGGCAATTTGCAAAGCTTTAGGGTGTCAACCTGGAGATATTTTGGAGTACAAAGAAGTAGGCGCTTCTACCCCTTTAAGAGGCTGTCCTCCCGAGCGCAGCGGCCGTACAGGCCGCAAAATTCAAACTGAGACACCACCGGGCCGATCGTCGCAAGATGCCTAGCGCGAAACGCTCTTAGGTGTAATGGCCGCGTGTTGGTCCTTTGAGCGCCTGGGTGGCCGCTGCGTTTTCAGCCGCGCCTTCAGCAGTTGAGATTTCCTGTCCGTCCGCTTGCCGAGTTTTTGATTGAGAAACCGGCCCTTGGCCATGTCTATCACCCTGATTTCAGTCTAAGCCTTCTATCACGCCGAATTGAACCATTTCCTTCGGTTCCTTCAGCGTGACCCGCAAGAGGCCCGTTCTGACGCACGAAACGGCCCCGGAACATGGACGTTTTGTGAACTCTTATGTCGTAAGGTCGTCGGCTCCTCGGTGGAGACGGTAAACTGGCGTTGCCAGAAAATCAGGAACTCTCAGCGAAGGAGGATCCGAGACATGAACATTATAAGGTGTGATTTTCATTCGCGCTCGCAGTTGATTGCCATGCTGAACACTTAGACGGGAGAAGTAGTGGAAAGGCGTTTCGACTATGAAAGCAACGAGCCCCGGCGGTTTTACGTGGGGTTGAAAGCGCCGGCGCTCGTGGGGATTGAGGCGACCGGTTACACGAAGTGGTTTGCGGAGATGCTGGTGGATCTGGGGCACGAGCTGGTAGTGGGCGAGGCGGGCAAGATTCGCGCCAAGAAGACGCGCAAGCAGGCGGCGATGGGCAGCACATCTTGAATTTGCTGCTGCGAGGCGATTCCCCAAAAATCTGGCTGCCGCCGGCAGGAGAGCGGGACGTCCGAGTTCTGATCGAGCATCGTCATCAGTTGGTGGAGGTTCCGGTCGGCTTCAAGTGGTTTGTAGAGGGACTGCTCGACGGTTCGCTTGGCTTCGGTGGCGAAGAGAGCGCGGGAGCTTCCTTTCTGCGGCGTGACGGCACTGTCTGGACCACCGACAAGGATGGCATGATTATGGGCCTGCTGGCGGCGGAGATGACCGCCGTAACGGGCCGCGCGACCCCGGCGAACTTTATGCCGAATTGACCGCAGGGTTCGGCGCGCCTGCTTTTCAGCGCATCGACGTGCCTGCCACGGCTGGACAGAAAAAACTCCTGGTGGGACTTGCGCCCGAGCAGCTGAATACTTCGACGCTGGCAGGCGAGGAAATCGAAGCCATGCTCACAACCGCCCCCGGCAACGGCCAATCTATCGGCGGGTTGAAGGTTGTGACCGCCAACGGCTGGTTCGCCGCCCGGCCCTCCGGAACCGAGGATGTTTACAAGGTGTACGCCGAAAGCTTTACTGGTGAAGACCACCTGCATAAGATTCAGGAAGAAGCCAAGAAGATTATTGCCGGCGTGTTCTCCGAGGCGGGGACAAAGGCACATCGTGGTGAGCGTGGCAACCACTAACTCACCGGCTCTTGGGAGCAGCTTCCCAGATGAGGTGACCTCTTCCGTTCAGCATCACCACCGATGCAGTGCTTGTGTGGTCAACTTTACCCGTCTTCGGATTCACGAAGCTTGCTTTTCCGACTATTGTCCTAAGCCTGTCTGCCCCTTCAGCAACTAGCTGCGTCGAGTGCTTAAACGCGAACAGGCTTGCATTTCCTTGGGGCGTACCTCTACTGAAGGAACCGGCTTGTATGATCGCTCCGTCCCCAGTTGCAGCCAATTTTGTCTGGAATGAGCCACCATCGGGGGAGTATGTCATGATGGATGTTGTCGTGCCATCAGCCCAGATCTGGCACCTCACCCTTCCACCGGGACCAAAAAAGGCGAGCATTGGCGAGCCGTGGATATCCGAAAAACCGAGTTCTGCTCGCATTCTTCCGGCACTGTCTCTGAGGATGTATTGATAGGCTGTGATGGTTCGGAGACCGGATTGTGGTTCCTGAGCCAAGCTCGATCGGGCGTTTATGCTTAACAGGAGGAACGTGGGAATTACACTCAGTATTGCGCCGACTACAGCCAGCCGCTTAAGTCGCTGGTTGTCAGATTCAAGCTTCCACAGTCTCTGCGAGATTTCGTCAGGTTCGATTTTGGACCCTGGCACGGCAGCCTCCTATTATCAGATAGCGCGCCGGTCATCGATCGACGCAGTCGTTTGCATTTCGTTGTCTGGGACCGCGCGAAGCAAGAGGGATTTCACTCAGAGTGGTAGCCATAGCTGCGGTTTTCCTCTTCCTTAGCCCTCGACCAGCGAGGCCGACGGTCAACCGAACATCTGGTTGACCGTGGCCGCCACATACCACCTGAAACGTACAAGCTCACCGCACCGTGAATTTCTCCTTCAGCGGCAGGTTTTCGGACGAGCTTCCCACTGAGACTTCGAACGTGCCGGGATCAACCTTCCAGCCGTGTTCGCTCTCATCCCAGTAAGCCAGTGAGCGTTTGTCCAACTTGACTACGACGTGTCTGGTTGCACCGGGCTCGAGCGTTACACGTTCGAAGCCTTTCAGCTCGATTTCGGGACGCGGCACCTTGGCGGAAGGATCGCTGACGTAAACCTCGCCAACGGTGCTGCCCGCGCGGCTTCCGGTGTTCTTTACATCAAAGCTGACGGTGATGGGGCCGTTGGGGCTGGCCGTGGTGGGGCTGACCGTCAGGTTGCTAAAGGCGAAATTGGTATAAGAGAGGCCGTAGCCGAACGGGAACAGCGGGGCTGGCTGGCCATTGTGTCCATAGGCGCGATAGCCGAGGAAGACGCCTTCGCGATAGGTGACGTCGTTCGTGCCGGACGCTGACCAGTAGTTGTTGTAAGCAGGGTTGTCCTTAATTGTTTTCCACCAGGTGATGGGGAGCCTGCCCGAAGGATCGACTCTGCCCGAGAGTACATCGGCCAGCGCCGTTCCTGCTTCCGACCCGCCGTACCAGCTCGCGATGAATGCCGGAACTCGGTCCAGCCAGCCCTCGGTTGCCACGGCGCCGCCGGAAGTGAGCACCACGATGGTGTGAGGATTTGCGGCGACCACTTCCCGGATCAGTTCATCCTGGCCCGGAGGCAGCCCGTAGGTGCGGTCGCGTCCCTCGCCTTCGGTTTCGGCATTGTAGCCGACGGAGAGGACAACCACGTTTGCCATGGCAGCCAGTTTCGTGGCGTTCGGTTCGATCATGTCTGCTGCCGGAAGAGCATTGAATCCGATGCGGATGCTGGTCGACTCCGGCAGGTAGTCAAGACGCACCGGCACCCTCTGGCCCGCCTGCATGTCAATATCAATGCTTTGCGGCTCGCCTCGGCCCGGCAGTCCTTCCAACACTATCTTGTCGTTGACGTAAAGCTTGTAGCTGTCCCGGGCGACGGAACCGACGATGAATTCCTGTGGCCCGGAAGATTTTGCCGTGTAGTAGCCGACCCAGCGAACGGCCAGTTTCTTTTTCGACGGCGGCACAAACGGGCTGCCGCCCCAGAAGTACACGCCACGGACGGAGTGTGTCTGGTTTGCGGTTCCCTCGAAAGTTCCGCTTTCAAATTCCTCCTGCGTCAAGCCGGGTTGTTTGCCCTCTGCGTCGGTCGAGAAATTGCTGCCATGCGAGGCATAGAACGCCCGCGGGGTAAGCAGATCAGCGAGGTCTTTGACGCCCTCGTTCCAGAGAATTTTCGTATGCGGCAACGAGTCGGTCAATCCCTGCAGATAGCTGACCGGCGCGATGGCGGTGACGTGCGCGCTGCCGCCAGCGGAATTGGGAGTCGGGTAAGAGTCCGGCCCGATCAGCGCGATGGTGTGAACGTCGCTCATGTTGAGCGGCAGCAGGTGCCCCTCATTCTTCAGCAGCACCATGCTTTCTTTGGCGGATTGGAGCGCCACGTCAAGCGAGTGCCGGCTGTACCGCGAAATGTTCAGATCGTACTGATCGTGGTTCAACCAGCCGAACTCCACCGCGATGTAGAGGATGTGCCGCACCTTCTCGTCGATTGTCGCTTCGGTAACCTTGCCGTCTTTGATGGCGGGAAGCAGGTTTTCAGCGTTCATGTAACGCGCAGAGGGCATCTCAAGATCAAGGCCGGCGTTGGCGTCGGCAATGGCGTCGTGCGCGGCTCCCCAGTCGGACATCAGGATGCCGCGGAACCCCCAGTCCTTTCTGAGGACCGTGATGTTCAGCCAATTGTCCGCCGTGGCATGGACGCCGTTGATGAGGTTGTAGGAGTCCATAACCGAGCCCACGTGCGCCTGCTTCACCGCCGCCTCAAAGATCGGCAGGTAAATTTCCCGCAGCGTCCGCTGGCTGATAATCGCGTTTTCGTGCATGCGGTTATATTCCGAATTGTTCGCAACGTAGTGCTTGATGGTGGCTGCTACGTGCTCGCTTTGCATGCCTTCGATGTAAGGAACGGCGATTCGGGAACCGAGATAAGGATCTTCGCCCAGGAACTCGAAGTTGCGCCCGTTCACCGGAAGCCGGTAGATATTGACACCCGGCCCCAGCACAAAGTTGACTCCGCGCGCGCGGGCGTCCTGGCCAATCGCTTTGCCCACCTGGTAGGCGAGCGCCGGGTCCCAGCTTGCCGCCAGGCCGATGCCGGCCGCGTAGGCGATGCTGGGGCCAAACACGCGGACGCCCATCGAGGCGTCAGACATCTTCAGGCGCGGCAGGCCGATCTGCGGCATGGCGTAGGTAAACATGCTGTCCACGCCGCCAATCAGTTGGATTTTCTGCTGAAGGGTCAGTTTGGCGAGCAGTTGGTCAACGCGCTGATTGATTTCAGCCGGGGTCAGCTGTTGGGCGCGGACCGGGCCCGCAAAGGCGATAACGACAATCGCCGTTACCAATGACAGTACAAGATAACGCATGAAGCTTGAAAGTTTATGGGATGTATTTGGCATGTTGGGTCTCCTGACGGGTTCGGAGTATACAACTCTGACGTCAGGATGCAAGTGATCTGCGGCACAAGCGGCGGGGCAGGGCAGTTGCAGGAACCTGACCCTTATCAGCTCCGTGGGTG
Organism: Acidobacteriota bacterium; assembly: GCA_021787735.1. Taxonomy (GTDB): domain Bacteria; phylum Acidobacteriota; class Terriglobia; order UBA7540; family UBA7540; genus SCRD01. The sequence continues at coordinate 25,137 of JAJYLL010000032.1, forward strand.
GCGCGTGTGGAACAGTCGCCGCGTGCGTGGATTAACCTGGCCAAAATGTCCATGCCGCGCGTGTGGGCAGGGGCCTGAGTAGGAGCGCTCCAAAAGCCAGCAATCTAGCCACTCCAGAAGGTGGGTGTTCTGCTTATGTAGCCAGAGCGCAAATTTTCACTGTCTTTTTGTTTCAACAACATGGCCGGCTTCGTTTTCGGGTTTGTTTTTTCCACAGGAACTTATTTTCAACAACTTCCCGGCTTCGTTTTTGGGTTTGTTTGGGTTTGTTTTTTTAAGGCTATTCATTGTTTTCAACAACTTCTCGGGTTCGTTTTTAAAAAACAAATTTTTTTTGTCCCATTTGTCTCAAAAAGCCAGAATACTAGCCCTTTTGTCCAGCCGGGCGGGTGGCCTGGACCGCTGCCGATTGGCCCGGCCGTCCGGTCTGTCGGCACACAAGAAAGGCTATCATACTAGCCCAGAAATGTCAAGTAAATTCGCGCGCGTGCGGCGCGTGGCACGGCCGTCCCGGCCGTGTTCATGGGCGAGACGCCCATGCCACGCGAGGCGATAAGGAGTGGAACTTAGTCGGCTTTGGTCACCGTGACTTCGATAACGTAATGCCGGTTTGATGAGACGTCATCGGCGGACCCCACAAAGGCTGGTTTTCCAAGTGTGGCGGAGGTCGTATCTTTCAGTTCTAGCTGGCCAAATATCGGGAGGGACGCGTCCGGCGGAATGGTTTGCTGGCCTTTGGAGGTGTTCATCGAGAGGGTTGTACGCACAAGCAGACCGTCTTGCTGCTTGTCGAGAGTGCAATCGATATTCATGCTTACGTCCAGGAATTGGAACTGGCCATGTCCAGTGGGGTATGGAACTCTGCTCCCAATGCGAACGGTCGTTTCTTTGTCAGGTTGCGCCATTAGGATGTAGGAACGGGAATTGATGGTCTTGCCGTTCTCAACTTCATTCACCCTGTAACTCACGCGGTAAATGGTTGAGTCCTGCGCGGTCTGCTCCTTGGCCGCCTGTTCGTTTTGGGACTGCTGTCCGGGCCTCGGAGCTGCGGCGGCTTGGGACCCCACAAAAACCAGCGCCAGGACCGCGATCAGGACCAGGATGTTCAGCTTTGCTCTTCGCATGATTTCCTCCAATTTTGGCGACAAACCTTCTGTCGCGCGAATTACTGCATTTGCCCTTGAGTTGAAGCTAGTGACACGGGCTGTATCTCCAATGGGGCGATCTTCAGCGGCGCGATTTCGACACTGTGCACCGTAAACTCTGCTTTCAAAATAGGCTCAGCAAGCACGTGTGGCGGCGTTTCTTGAACGTAACGAACCAAGGCCTTCTGTTCATCGGTCAGCGGCGCTGGAGTAGGGAACTGCGACGGCCAATGATGTGCTTCAACCCCGCGCGATGGTTTGCTTTGGCGGCGTGCAATCCGTTTCGGTTCAATGACGCTGGTTCCAGGGCTGGCCTTTGGAGCGCTCTGCGAGCTTGCCGTTAATGTTTCATTGGGTGACGGGGAGGGCACAGCTCTTACGGCCTGTGATGTCTCTACCACTGGCCGATGCGGACGGCGCGCAACATAAATCGCGGCGAGCGTGATAACCGCCGCTGCTGTTGCCGCGCTGGCCAGCCAAAATGTCTTTCGGCTGCTTTGCGTGCTGGCCGCGCGAACGTGCGCGAGGATGCGGGTCTCGAATCCGGCGCGCGGTTCTGCGCCACGCTGATGCGCCAGGGCGGAATCCAGCAGTTCATCAACAAACCGTTCTTTATCCTGCATGTTTTCCCTCAAGCAAAGTTGAAAGTTTCTCTTTCAAGATCTGTCGCGCCTGCCACAGGCGCTGGCGCACTGTCCCTTCCGGAATTCCCAGGATGGCAGAAATTTCAGGCGAGGTAAGTTCCTCAGCCAGCGACAGCGCCAGCGGATTTCGAAGTTCCTCCGGCAGCGATTCGATCAGCCGCTCCAGCAAGGCCGTCATCTCCTTGCGGCCCGCGATTTCATCTGCAGGCGTACCCGCCGCCCGCAGCCGCGAAACCGCCTCGACGCAATCGTTAATCGAGATGGACATGTCATCCCGCGAGCCCCGTTTTTTTCGCGAGTCGAGAGCCACTCGCCAGGCGGTCCGCGCGAGCCATGCCCGCGGGTTCCGGATCAGCCTCCAACGGCTGCGGTGCCGCCAGAAACGGACAAAGGTCTCCTGGGCGGCGTCTTCGGCGTCCTGGTGATTGCGAAGCAGCGAATAAGCGATGGCGTAAACAAAGTGCGAGTGCTCCCTCACCGCCGTTTCCATCGGGTCCGTGGAAGCAGCAGCAACTGGGAAAGTTTCGCTCAACACGCCTTCGCTCGATTCCGGCATCCGCAAGCCTCATGGTTAAAGACTGAGTCAGGCTCGGTGGCGTTCAGATATTTTTCCGCGCGGAGCGGGAATTACTCCCGCTTTTGGCTGCAATTGTATCGGATTTTGCCGGAGGGAGGGGAATTCTGTTTCTAGTCAGAAGAGTACAGATGGTTTTGAACACTTCGCAAACATCGGGATGGATAGGCCAGTCGGCGCACTGATAAATGCGGGGGTCCTTCGCTGCGCTCAGGATGACAGGTGGTGGGACCGGGACGGAAGGCGGATCTCAGAATAGTATGCATCTCCTCCTGCCTGTCGGACCCTGCGGTGTAAAATCCTCGTAAAGTCGCTTTCAGAACTCGTTTGGCGGGCTGCGCGCGTTGGCATGCGTTATATAATTCAACTGAATGCGCTGGAAAACTTTCAAGTCGGATTACCCGCTGCTGATGATGGCGGTTTTTGCTGTGGGTCTTGTGCTGGCCGGGGTCCTGCTTTACCGCTGGATCAACCGTGCCAGCATTGCGGACCGCGAGCAGCAGGTGGAATTTCTGAACGCGGCCATGCGGAGCTTCCGTGGAGAGCTTCTCACGCCGCTGCTGGAAATCCGCTCCACGTTCCGCCCCATTCCGCGGGCAGTGACAACCACAGATCTTGAACAATATCTTGCAGGCTTTTACTCGCAGTGGCGGAGCACGGACGCGAACGGCGCGCTGGTTTCGTCGCTCAGTCTGGCCACTCTGGAGGTTGACGGAAAGTTGCAATTCCGGACGCTTGACACCAAAACCGGGAAGTTCAACCCGGAACCCTGGCCCGAATCGCTGGAATTCTTCCGGCCGCGTGTTGAAAGCGTCGCAGGCGGCGAAGCAGGGCGGATGGTTTTTTTCCGGGCCGGCGGGTTTCCTTTTGCTCTAAACGGCACTCGGCCGATGATCGTTGTTCCCCTGATGGCCGCCGGCGAGCACGGGAATGCATTTGCTTTTTGGGCAGGCAGGCGAGGGGAGGCAGGTCCTGGTCCGCCGACGGAAGTTTTTACTGAGCGCGAGGTGCGTCGCCGCGGGACCCAGCCGCCCGGCGGTGGGCCGCATTTTGATCTGCCGGCCCGTCCAATGTTTCCGGGCCGGTTGCGCGGCTGGTGCTTCCTCGAACTCGACGTCAGCTATTTAAAGCAGCACTTGTTTCCGCAACTGATGGAGCGCAGCTTCGGCGCAGCGGGGCTAGGCAATTACAATGTTGCCGTGCTTGGAGGCGAACCGCGGCAGGTTATTTTCAGCTCGGAGCCTGGCCTGACTCCTTCGGCGTTCTCTTCGCCGGACGGTGATGCTTTGCTGCTGGCTTCTTACGGAGGGCTGGGCGCGCTGCTTCGTGTTCGAGCAAGACGGTTGGTGACGGGTGCGGGCCCGGACGAACATGGGGAAGAGGACCTGTCTGTTGAGAGGATCCGTCCAGTCGCTCCGGAAGTCACTCTGCCGCGGGGGCTTGAACGGAGGCATTTTCCTGAGGCGAGCGTTTGGATGCTGGCGGTGAAGAACAAGGCGGGTTCCATTGATGCTCTGGTGGCGAAGGCGCGGCGCCGCAATCTGGCGCTGGGTTTTGGCGTGCTGTTTCTGTTGGCGTTCAGCATGGGATCGCTGGTCTTCTCAACCCATCGCGCGCGCGAACTTGCCAGACGCGAAATGGAATTCGTTGCCGGAGTTTCACATGAGTTCCGCACTCCGCTGGCGTCGATTCAGTCCGCCGGATTCAATCTTTCAAGCGGAGTGGTCAAGGAATCGGGCAGAGTGCGGGAGTACGGCACCCTGGTGCAGAATGAGGCGCGCCGCCTCACGGACCTGATCGAGCAGGTGATGAGCTACGCGGGCATCCAGTCCGGTGGGAAGCACTACGAAATCACTCCGACTGAGGTGTCGCCGATTGTGGACCGGGCGATTGCCGAATACAACTTCTCATTTCATGCCGACGCATGGCAGATCGAAAAGAATGTGGAGGAAAATCTGCCGCTTGTGCTGGCTGAGCCCAGTTCGCTCGAAAGCGCGGTCAGAAACCTGTGCGCCAATGCCATCAAATACGGCGGCGCTGGCCGGTGGATTCGAGTGACCGCGGCGCGCGCTTTGGATGGCGGCCGCCAGGAAGTGCAAATCTCAGTCGAGGACCGCGGGCCCGGAATTGACCCGGCGGACCTGCCGCATATCTTTGAGCCATTCTATCGTGGGCAGGGCGTGTTGGCTTCCACGGTACCTGGGGCCGGGCTCGGGCTGAGCATTGTGAAGCAGCATATCGAGGCGCAGGGCGGGCGAGTGAGCGTGGAGAGCACGAAAGGCAAGGGATCGCGTTTTACACTTCACCTGAGAGCAGCACGCGCACCGGAAAGCAAGGCCGTTTGAGTTGACGAACCGGCGCGGCGTTCCGATGACCGCCGAACACGCAGTTTGCGCGATCAGGTTAGGTATCAAGAAGGCGCAGGCAGGTATGAAAAGAAAAGTTTCCATTCAACCGCGTTTATTGCTGGTGGAAGACGATACGGCGCTGGTTCTGACGCTAACGGATCTGCTGGCGAGCAAGGACTTCCAGGTTGAGAGCGTGCAGGACGGCCAGGATGCGCTGGACCGCGCCTCGCAGGAAGACTTTGACCTGATCGTTCTTGACGTGATGTTGCCCCGCAAAGACGGATTTGAAATCTGCCGCACGCTGCGGAAGCGGGCTATCCAAACTCCGATCATCATGTTGACCGCGCGCGGGCAGGTTCGGGACAAGGTATCCGGTCTGAACGTTGGCGCGGACGATTACCTGGCCAAGCCTTTCGATCCCGCGGAACTGCTGGCCCGCATTGAAGCGCTGCTGCGCAGGGCCTCGGCGCCTGCGAGCCGGCGTGACTCGACTTTCGAGTTCGGCGATGTGACGGTGGACTTCCGCAGCACGCAGGTGCGGCGCGACGGCAAGCCCGTTGAGATGTCGGCACGCGAGTTCGAATTGCTCACCTATTTTATCCGCCAGCACGGCTCGACCGTTTCCCGCGAGGAACTGCTGCAACAGGTTTGGGGCTATGACCAGGCCACGATGACCCGCACCGTGGACGCGCACGTTTGGATGTTGCGGCAGAAGCTGGAGGAAGATCCGCAGAACCCGCGTCACTTTCTGACGGTCCGCGGCCTGGGTTACAAGTTTGTCGCAGAGCCTTCCTGATTAGTGTTCATATGCATTGCGGCCTTAGGAACAACCTCCCATCTCGCCGTTTTGGGTCAAAGGCAGAATTTACGCAGGCTTTAAATTCATTTGAGCCAAACTGATTGACAATGAAATTGCGAGGTCAGAAAAGAGTGCAGAACGATTTCGGATTTGCGAAGGGTCTTGCCACTTCAAAAGTTGCGTTTCTGACACGTGGCATTGAAGCATGCGAGCAGAAATCTCAGCAGACGGGAGGGTTGAAATGGTGAAAAAATTATTGAGCATCGCGGCGGTCATCACGCTCTTCACCAGCATAGCGATGGCACAGGAGCAGTCGGAGGAAGTTGTTGTTCAAGGGCCGGACACCGCGGCAGCCCAGTCGGGGGCTCAGGCAGGTCCAGTGGGTGGGCCTGGGAATGTGTGGTGGCATGGAGGGCCGGGCGGCAGATTGATGCAGCGACGCACCTTTAACATCCGCGTTCGAGGCCCGATGGGAGGCGGCCCAATGATGTGGTTTCACGGACGGGGGATGGGCCAGTGGTGGCGAAATCCGGTCGTCGCTGAGAAAATCGGTTTGAGCGACCAGCAGAAACAACAACTCGAAAAGATCTCAGAGGACAGCCGCCTGAGGATGATCGACCTGCGTGCCGACCTTGAAAAACAACAGGTGATTCTGGGCCCGATGCTGCGAACGTATCATCCGGACGAGGCCGCAGTGCTCGCCCAGGTTGAAAAGATGTCGCAGGCCCGGGCGGCGGTTGAAAAGCAGCGCGTCCAGAGGATGTTGGCTACCCGCAGCATCCTGACCGAAGAACAGTGGAACAAATTGCAGAGTTCGTGGATGGGGATGGGTGTTCGTAACACCTTCGTGCGGCGAGGGTTTCGTGGTCCCATGAGGGGTCAGCCACCGGCTACGCCTCAAAGCAAGTAAACATTGAACGGGTCTTGCGGTGAATACGGCGGGGTCCTGTTGAAGCAGGACTCCGCCATTCTTTTTTACTGCCAACCGCGCTTCGCGAATTCCTCTTCATCACGCGCACGAAACTCTCAGCGCCACGGTAGTGCAAGTTTGGACCATGATGCGGAGACCGCATCACCGGCGTTGTGGCATGCTTCCGGCCAGCAGGGCGAGGTAGATGCTCGCAGGCTATTATCGTGGAATCGCTTCGCCGCTCATGGCCTGCTGCCCTGTCGTGTGGAGTGTGGTCTTCAGGCGCGTTCTGAATGCATTGAATTGCGGGCCGTTAGCGAGGGAGCTTGGTGCCGTTTAGTGGATGAAGCTCGGGCGGGAGGACAGGCTGCGGAGTAACTGGGATTTCGGCCGAGCGCTCTCATCAAGGCCGACGGGGAACACTTTTTTGAGGATATAAAAGAAGGTCCGGCGTATCAGGTGCGCCGCCGGACCTTCTCATACGCGGTGTTTCACCGCTGCTTTCACAGCGGGGAGATCAGACCCAAGCCACCATACTTCAAATGATCAACACTGCTTCTTAAACCGACGCTAATAAGCCCAATAAGGACCGACAACGCCATTGGGCCCTGTCATATTCTCAATTCCGACGAAAACCTTGCGGCCGTAGAAGAACGGCAGCCCGAAATCAAAGTAGTCGGTGGACTGCCCGGTTCCGCTGTCACCGCCCAGGTTGTTAAATGCCCAATTCTGGCCGTTGTTGGCGGACAACAGCGAGTTGGCGTCCGCAATGTTAAAGGTGAGGTTATTGGAAACGCCGTTCAGGCCGGTGTTTGTAACCGTATAGCTGAGCGTTGACCCGGGACAATACCAGCCTGGATAATTGGTGCAGTCCGAAATACCAAGCGTCGTTGCGTCCAGAAAATAGATCGCGTTGGAGCCGCTGTCAATATAGCTGCTGGAATAGGAAACGCCGTTGTAAACGCTTTGGAAGTTTCCGGAGGCGTCTGTGGTATAAACCTGCGCGCTGCCCACAGCGTTGTCAGATTGCGTACCGATGCCGAATATCAGCGAGCCGGACGCGCTTGGGGCGCCCGTGTCGGGCACTGACGGCAGGGAGATCAGCACCCCGTTGTTGTTCTGAGGGAACATCCAGACGGGATTCTGAAGCTGGTACTGAACAGGGACCGTCGCCACCTGGCAGCCCGAGTTAGAGCAAAGATAGTAAGGATCTTGGGTGGGAGGGGGCGTGGCGGCACAGTTTGCACCACAATCCTGCTGGAAGTTTCCAATTCCGAGAATTCCGTTGGCCCCCAGCGCCGAAATGGTGTTGTCGTTCGTGCCGCCGTTTACGCATGTATTTGGCGCGGGGTAGGTCGCAGAAGCGCTGATCAATTGGATCGGGACCGACGACGCTTTTTCTCCGGCCATCTGGACGTCTGCCGAGGCCACGGGGCCCCAGACGTAGGAACCGTCGGCAAAACCGACGCACTCCTGCAGAGTGTTGCTGCTGTTGTCCGTGATGGTTGGCAATTGGAGCGTGACGGCGGAAGAAAGCAGACGCAGGCCCTCGGATCCCGAGTCAACCAGTACGTTGGGAATGTCCTGGCAGGTTGAAGAGCCGGGGACGCAGATGGTCACAGTTGTGAAGATCCCGTTGACATAATTATTGGCAGGGCCGCTGTTGACTTCCACGGCCTGGGTGTTGTCGGCGGTGCTGGGCGTGGGGTTGTTGTTTGAATTGGAGTTGGAACTGCTGCCGCCGCATCCGGCCAGGCCCAGAACCGCCACAGAAAGCAGGGAATAGAACATGAACTGTGCGTACCCTTGTCTCAATATTTTCACCGCACCACCTCCGCTGAAACGTTTGCCGGCAGGAGGTTGGGTACATATGCGGCGCCTTCGAAGGAACGCATATGCCCTCCGCTGAACAGAACGAAGTCCTTTGTGCGAATTACCAGTGGCCCGCGCCGCCGTCGCTGCGTTTGTGCGGCTTGCTGCAACCGCCCGTAGTACGATCCCAGCAATTGCTGCAAATCAGGCATAAAGGGACTGTGCCAGGAAACCCCGAAAACAAGCCCGGCCGGCGAAACGTATTCCCTGATCGTTTTGCCGTCGGCGGAACGAAGTTCCTTGACCGAATATCCCTGCCGGACAGTTTCGGTGAGCTGCGCACGCATGTGTTGCTGGTCTGTGGTTACTGAATTTGCGTATTCTCCCAGAACGGCCCATCCAGGGACGCTTGCCAGGAGTAAGGCAAAAACAAGAGACAAAAGTATCTTCATATTCCTCCGTTAGACTTGAGTTTCGAGTTACCCCTGCAGATCCTGTAGCAAGTGGGCTTATTCCTGTGGAGGGGCTGGCTGCGGCCCTCCTCCATTCATCATTCTGCCGCCACGTCTCTGGCGCCACATCTCCTGCATGTTTTCCCACTTTTTTTGCTGCTCGGCCGTCAGGACCTTCTTCATTTTCTCAAACGACTGCTGCCTGATTTCGCGGAATTTCGCAAAGCGGTCCTGGCGCGACAGCGAAGTATCTTGCCGCAGGTCCATCATCTGCTTGTGCTGCTCCTCGATGATCGGTTTAATTCTGGCCTGCTGATCCCCGGTCAGGTTCAACTGTTTGGTCATGCGGGCCAACTGATCTTCGGGAGTCATGGGCCCATGCATCCGCCGCCCTCCGTACTGCGGCAGCGGCGCGGCGGCCAGCATTTTAATCCCCATTAAGACCATTATCGCAATCCCAGCCACCAATAGGAAAGTCTTTGTTCTCTGAGCCCGGCCGCCTGCCCGCCACTTCAGCAGTTGGGTGTTGTCCAGACCGAACGCTCTTCGTGTTTCGTTGGTCATCATCACGTGTCTCCTTGCGGGGCTTTGATGCCTCGCCACGGCAGTTTGAGGTGTTACTCTGGCATAGACGCAATCTGGAATCGAGCAGTTGCGTGGGGATTGGTTAAATCCGTGTAAAACCGCCGTCTTGCCCGTCTGATCCGCAGGCTGGATAGCGGGGAGGTAATAACATCCGTTCTGTGAAGGTGGTGAGGTTGCTGGCAGATATTGTGTGGAGGGGGAATCCATCAGAAAACCTGACTGGGGCGGTGCGGCCGGCAGTGGTATTACGGTGGCGCTTGAGGAGGATTCAGCGGGTTGGCACAAATTGCGAGTGCCGTTGCAGGCCTGAAACTGTTGAACCCAAAGTTCCTTGTCTGACTCCTCTTACAATTTCTTGATGCTTTCGCGTATAACCAGGTCTGTAGCGAGCGTCCTTTCGACGTATGGCATCTCCGGATTGTTGAGTCTCTCCATCAATGTTCTCATGCAGGCCTTGCCGATCTCTTCCTTGCGGATGCGCACAGTCGTGAGCGGCGGGTCCATCAGGGTTGCTTCTTCGCGGTCGGCAAAACCGATCAGGCTGATGTCGTTCGGAACCTGAATCCCTCGGTGGCGAAACGATCGCCATAGGCCATAGGCGACCTGGTCATTGACTGCGATCACGGCTGTTGGCGAAGGTGTTCGGGCCAGGATCTCGCTGCTGGCCCACTCGCCGTACGCCACAAACCCGACCGGCTTCGGTGTGGTAATGAGATTGGGCTTTATTTGGGCCTCATTGCAAGCCATCAGGAACGCGTTGTGCCGGACCCGTGCCCAAGGGCGAGTCAGGTCGCCGACGAAAACGATGTCCCTGTGGCCCTGACTGATTGCATAACGGACGGCATCCAGTCCGCCCCGGAAGCCGTCAAAACTAACCTGGTCAAAGAACTTGTCACCTGTGAAATCATTGAGGCTGTTGCCAAAAACTACGAAGGGAATCTCCAATTTCCGAATGCGCATCAGGAAGTTTGGATAGTTGACTCCCGCCAGAATCAGGCCGTCAAAAAGGCAGCGTTCCTCGAGCAGCGACGGAAGTTCGATGCGGTTCGGAGCGGTTTTAGGGTCGTAGCGGACAGCTGAAAAAAGTACGTGTTGGTTGAGTTCCAGAGCGCAGTCTTCAACACCCTGAAGTATCTCGGCGTGGAAGGAATTCGGAAAAGTCCGGTTGCTCAGAACGAAGCAGACAATTCCCGTGTGGTGGCGGTGAATGCGCCGGGCCTGGGCGTTTGGCCGAAAACCCAGACGGCGGATAGCCATGGTAACGCGTTCATGGGTGGCGGCACTGACCTGAGTGCTTCCATTGAGAACTCTGGAAACAGTTCCAATTCCAACTCCTGCATCGCGGGCAACATCTCGAATTGTTGTAACGCTCCCAGTTTGATTCACAGCTTTCTTGCCCCTCTTATGAACTGTTGGCCCGAGCCGCTCGCTTCATGCGCGGCTGCTATTGAGTGCTACGATGCCTTCGGCATCCAAATGGATGCCAATCGTTCGATCTCCCTTCTACTAAGTTAAATAGACGTGGAGCCATGATTTTGGTTACAACCTCACCAAGATTTCCTTTACAACTATCCTGCCAATGGGCTGGCGCCCAATGCCGACACCATTTACAACCCGACAACGGGCAATGCGGACGGAGCGGGCCGTGACGCGAGTGGACGCACGGCAATTCATTTTCACGGCCGAACTGCGCTTCTAGTTCAAGCTCAGGTCTGGTGAATACAAACCTTGGGATCCGCAGCTGTTTGCGGTCCCCTTCCTTTATGCATGGAACTCGTTCCTAATGGGCTGGAAAAGCAAAACAGGCAGCCATCGGTGCGGTGGATGAATGCTGGATGACATGATTGTCATAAGGTGGGAAGATTCTGATCGGCAGCGAGAATTTCTTCCGGCGAGGCAGTGCCGGTCCCCTTCTTCATAATCGTGACGGATGCCGCCAGGTTGCCCATTCGCGCAGCGGTGACGGGATCGCCGGTAACGGCCAGGGCCAACGCGCAACCGGCTGCGAAACTGTCGCCTGCGCCGCAGATGTCCACCGGATTTTCTACGCGGCGGGTTTCCGCCCAGACCTCGTGTCCTTCCTGAAGAACCAGCGCGCCCATCGATCCGTGTGTCACAATCAGGATCTTTGCGTCAAGGTGCTGGCGCAGAGCGGGGAAGTCTACCTTGCCGAACAGGCTTTGGCTGGCGGCCTCCGCTTCGTCGCGGTTGGGTTTCATTATCACTTTGTGAAACAGGTGAGCCCGTTTGCGAGAATCGGCAAGGAAGACCTTTTGCGGATACTTTTCGGCTAGGTGGATGATCGAATCGCGCACCGCCGAAGTTATAACTCCGCCCGCGCTGGTCTCCGCCTGGTCGGCGATGAGAATGGCGTCGAAGAAGGGAGCTGCATGCATGATGTTTTCGATCACGGCGTGTTCTGCGTCTGCCGGCAAGGGGCGCGTGGAAATAAAATCGACACGAGGCTGGTCCTCATCGCCGGTCCGGATGTTCAGTAGTTTCGTGTAAGTGAAGGTTTGCCAGTCCAAGACCTTCACCATGCGGTCCGCCGCGATGCCGCGCGCGCCAAGGGCCTGTTCCAGTTCATAACCGAAGCCGTCATCCCCACGGACCCCGATCACTGCCACCTCCCCTGCGCCTAGCGCGGCCAGGTTGTTTGCCACCGTCCCTCCGCCACCCGGGGTCACCTGTGTTGAAACGATGCCAACGCGCGGAATGCCGGTCTCACGGGAGGGTTCGGCAGCGGCAGGGTCGTAATTGCACCAGCGGTCGAGGCAGATGTCGCCGATCACCAGCGCTTTGAGCCTGGGGAAAGCCGCGAGGATTTCAGATGTGGTCATTCGGCCTCCAGCAGGGCGCGCCGCAGCGCCGGAACCGTAGCGCGATGATCTCCACAGAAATAGAAGCTCTCGCCGCCGTCGGCAACGGTCCGCACCAGGATGGTCTTGTGCGGCCGGAAGTAGTAACCCGGGTCCGTCTTGGGAAGCTCGTCGTGGATGTCACCCTGGATGGGTACCAGATCAAAAACCGCGGTCGTGAAATGTTTAATTGAGCGCCCCTGTTGCCGGGCCACGTTGCGGACCATCGAGAGGGCCTTCAGGTAAACTTCCGGGCCCATAATGGCGGTCCCAAAATCAAGCATGACGCCGCTCTCAAGGTTCTCAACGGTTTTCGTGAAAATCAGGAAATCGCGATAGCTGGCCGCACCCAGTGCCGCGCCGTCGCAGTTGGGATGCTCGTGAATGATGTCGTAACCCACCCCAATGTGGACTGTCACCGGTACCGAGCATCGATAGGCGGCGGCAAAAATGCTGACGTCCTTATGCGGAAAATTGCCCGCGCTAATGTGCCGGCCGAGATTTTCGCCGAGGCCAAGCGAAAGCTCCGCGGCTTCCTTGATGACGTCATTCAGGTCACCGGTTTCTTTCCACAGGCCGAACTCCCCCGTCTGAATGTAGCGGGCCACGCTTTCCGTGGTGGCCCCGATGCGCGCCAGTTCGTAATCGTGAATGGCCCCGGCGCCGTTCATCGCGATATGGCGGACAAAGCCGCGCTCGATCAGGTCGATGACGTAGCGGCTCATGCCCATCTTGATCACGTGCGCTCCCATCATCAGGATGCGGGCTGCGCCTTTGTTCCTGGCGCTGATCATTCGATGGGCAACTTCCGGGAGCTGCGGATGCGTAAATTCGGGTGCAGCTTCATTGAGGCCGAGCACGTAATTGAGTTGCATGTCGTGCTTGCGCGCGCTGAGGGGCTTGATCAGCAGCTTGGAACGGTCGAAGATTTCGTATTTGGATTCCATGTTTGCGCTATCACTCAGGAAATAAAGTTTTGAGAAGCTCGTCGCGGCACAGATAGTTTGGAATGATGTAGTCCGCTCCCACGCCCGCCAGCCGGTTACGTTTCCATTTGTCCACCTTCAGGCACTCGGCCTCGTCCGTGGCCACGCCGACGGCCACGCCTCCAACGTCCTTCACGTTTTCGATCTCGACGTAACCGTCGCCAAAACCCAACAATTCATCGCCACGACATTCCATTGATCCGATCATTTTCTGGATCAGCATGGCCTTTGAAAAACTCGTGTAGTCGTCCTGGGCGCCGAAGATGCCGCCGTCGAAATAAGGCGTGATCCGGAGCAACTCCGCCTCTTCGGCCGTGTAAGCATGGTCCGTGCCGCTGGCGCAATAGAGCTTGAGACCGCGCTCTTTGAGCGCGTCAAGCAATACGCGCGAACCCGGAACAAGATAGTTGTCGGGCGATTCCTTTCCCATTCGCAATGCCTCGCGCCGGTGCCGGATCTTTTCCATCAGGCGGTCATGATACATCTTCTTATATGCCAGCGGTTCAAGCGGTTGTCCGCCGCGAGATTTAACCTGATCCGCCAGCTCGATCATCTGGTAGATCGTCTGCTTGCCGGTCAGCCGAGCCACGAAGTCTTTCACCAACCCCTTGAGATCCTCTTCGCTTTCGCCGGTCTTCAACTCTGCCAGGATCTCGACCATCATGGGAACCATCACATCCATCCAACCTGCGCGGAGCAGCGACAGCGTGCCGTCAAAATCAAAGAGCACGACACGCGTCTTTGGTGACGGTGAATTGGGATGAAGGCGTTCAATCATGCAATGGGACCTCGATCTTCGTTAACACTTGCAGACAAGTTGCAGGGAATATCAAAAGCCCAGATACAACCGATTATATTAGGCGCCAACATGCGCGCGTGTAAACAACAGCAAGTCAGTGGCGCGGCACATTTTCAATCAGCCGTATTTGCGGAAGCGGCGGGGCATTTGAGTCGGGAGGGGAAGTCGATTGGAGATAATCCCGCCAGGCGTGCAGTTGCGCCATCAGCCGAACCAGGTCGATGCCATTGAACGCTGTGCCGAAGGTACCGAGTTTTGCGCAACCCCTTTCCAGAAGAGACTCAAAGCCGGTTCGGTTTGACCGTGCGCGGTGATGAAAGGCAGCAGCCACCTGGATCAGCCCGTGCAGGAAAGTCTTCTGTTCGCCCGCCGCGCGCAGCCAGACGGCTTCAAGCGCTTCATGGGCTTCAAAGTACTGTTGAGAGTTGAACAGTCGGATGCCTTCCAGAAAAGCGTGTTCCATAATTGTCCGTCATTGCCGCGGCGTTTCCTTTTCGCGTTCATCTCCCTGTGCGGAACGGGCACATATTCGCCAAAATCCTCAACTGCAACCTTGTGGGCTGTGGCATCGCCCTGCATGCCCGGCTTCCGGCCGCTGTGATCAATTTCCAGTACCTTGTTGGCGGCGCAGTCGAGTTTGTAGACGTCGCCGGAACTGAGCGCCACGTAGATCAGGTGGTCAGTGCGGCCAATCGCTACGTCGTGCACGCGCCCGCTGAAAACGCTCTGCGTTCCCGCCGGGGTAATGTCCTGTCCCGTGGTGATGACGCCGGGCTTGACCACCGCACGTACCGGCCAGTGCGGCTCCTGGCAAAGAGCGGAGCCGGGGGAGGTTGTGGCTACGATGAGCGCAATCCCAGTTAGAGGCAATGGGCCCGCCAGCAAACGTCTTGATCTCATGATGAATGTCTACCCAGTGGTATTCACGGTCAGTGAATTCGCAATGTGGGTTCGTTCTCATGTATCGGCGGCTCTACACCACCACCGGCCACTCTAGTGATAAATGCGGGTGACGATCATACCACTGCCGCTCAGGGAAATTTCGAATTAAAACTGCGAGATTACAAGGAAGATGCTACGCCGTGATGACAGCGTGGTGAAGGTGCGGTTAAGGCCGGTATCGTGCGACGATCTGCGTTTTTGTTGAAAGGATTTGTCTCCGGTTGGTGCTGGAGGAGGGAGTCGAACCCTCACGCTCTTTTGGAGCGCCAGATTTTGAGTCTGGTGCGTCTGCCAGTTCCGCCACTCCAGCGAAAGTGGATAAATTACAACTTTACAACAGGTCGTTGAATTTATACCAGCGTGCCCCGCCGAAACCGTCTAGCTGCAAATTGCATGCGGGAATCTGCCTCCTTCTTTTCTCGCCGCAGCAGATACTAAAGAGGCAGCGCACACCGGCGAGTTTTGGGTTAGAATTTGACTTCTATGGGTGTATAGGTCATCCTCATTTCATCTGCACTTTACGGGCAATTACACGACGATGAGAAAGATTCAGATATATGACACAACTCTGCGGGACGGCTCGCAGGGCGAAAACATTTCCTTCTCTTTGGAAGACAAGCTCCACATTGTCCGCAAGCTTGACGATCTGGGCGCGGACTACATCGAGGGCGGCTGGCCGGGTTCCAATCACAAAGACCTGGAGCTTTTCCGGCGCACACAAGGGTTGACGCTGAAGCACGCCAAAATGGCGGCATTCGGCAGCACGCGCCACCCGCGTTACGAGGCGGAAAAGGACCCGAACCTGAAGGCCCTGGTGGAAGCGCACACTCCCGTGGTGACGATTTTCGGCAAGAGCTGGGATCTGCATGTGAAGACGGCGCTGGAGATTTCCCTGGAAGAAAACCTTGGGCTGATCGGCGAGTCGGTCGCGTTTTTGAAGTCGCGCGGGAAGGAAGTGATTTACGACGCCGAGCATTTCTTTGACGGCTTCAAGGCCGACGCCGAATATGCGCTGGCCACGCTGAAGGCGGCAGAAAAGGCGGGCGCCGACACGATCGTCTTGTGCGACACGAACGGCGGCACGTTGCCCTCCGATATTCGCGAACGTTTCGTGCGAGCCGCAAAGCACGTCAAGATGCCCCTTGGAATTCACACCCACAATGACAGCGAGATGGCGGTTGCGAACTCCATCGTTGCCGTGCAGGTCGGAGCGATGCAGGTGCAGGGGACCATCAATGGTTACGGCGAGCGCTGCGGCAACGCCAACCTCTGCTCCGTGATTGCCAACGTCGAGCTAAAGCTTGGAATGACCACGATCGGCAAGGAAAACCTGAAGCGCCTGACGGAGGTTTCCCATTACATCAGCGAACTGGCCAACCTGCCGCCGCGTAGTGACCTGGCCTATGTCGGCAAGAGCGCCTTTGCCCACAAGGGCGGCATCCACGTGAGCGCGGTGATGAAGGAATCCGCCGCTTATGAACACATTGATCCGGCGCTGGTGGGTAACGCGCGCCGCGTGCTGGTTTCGGAGCTTTCCGGCAAGAGCAACATTCTTTACAAGGCCGCCGAGCTTGGTTTGAAGATTGATAAGTCGAGTGCAGCCGCCAAGGTTGTAGTGGACAAGCTGAAGGAGATGGAGCACTACGGCTACCAGTTTGAGGGCGCCGAGGCGTCGTTCGAAGTGCTGTTTGATAAGATGGTGCACGAGACCAAAGAGCTTTTTGAACTGGACGGCTTCCGGGTGATCACGGAGAAGAAGGGCTCGAACGAGTCGCTCTCTGAGGCAGTGATCAAGTTGCGCGTGGACGGCACTGAAGAGCACACGGCCGCTGAAGGTTCGGGTCCCGTGAGCGCGCTCGACCGCGCCCTGCGGAAATCGTTGACCACATTTTTCCCCTGCATCGGGGACGTCCGCCTGACCGACTACAAGGTGCGCGTGCTGAATTCCGAAGACGGCACCGACGCCAAGGTACGCGTGCTGATCGAATCCAGCGACGGCCAGGACAGTTGGGGTACGGTGGGTGTTTCTGAGAACATCATCGAGGCCAGTTGGCAGGCCCTGGTGGACAGCATCACCTACAAGCTGAAGAAGGAATACGGCCCGCACGGGAAGGGAAGCGAGGCCGAAAAAGCGACGGCCACAGAGCCCGCGCCAAAACACAAGACGCCTGTCGGCTCAAAACATTCATAGCGCTTCGGCGCACGCCGGAACATCCTCCCTTTTTCTCAGCGCCGGAGCGTCGAGCTGCCATCTGGCGGCCACGTCGTTGATTTCGTTTTACAATTGTGGGGCAAAAAGGAGGAACATATGTTACGTAAGGTGGCATGTTTGTTTGTCATAGCGCTCACCCTTGCCCCCGCCATGCTTATTGCGCAGAACGCGAGCAAACAGAAGGCAGCGGTGGTTTCTGCGGAAAAATGGCTGGGCCTGATTGACAACGGCAAGTACGCCGCAAGCTGGAAAGAGGCCGGCACGTTTTTCCGCAAGAACGTGACGGAGCAAAAGTGGGAACAGACGATGCAAGGTATGAGAAAGCCTTTGGGCAGTCTGGTTTCACGCAAGCTGAAGACCGACGTTTATGAAACCTCGTTGCCGGGCGCTCCTGACGGCGAGTACTTTGTGATGCAGTTTGACACCTCGTTTGCCAACAAGAAATCAGCCGTCGAGACTGTCACCACCATGCTCGATAAGGACGGGCAATGGAGAGCGGTTGGATACTTCATTCGATGACGTTGGAGGCAGGGCGGGCGGCGCAGGGACTCGCCTTGCAGCGTCTGCGACCACGCGACGCCAGAGGCCTTTATTGAGGCTCATATTCGCCAATCGGCGGTGATTGTCAGGGTGGCTTATTGCAGCCGGCCCCGCAACCCCGTCATTCTAACTACACTCAGCTTCGCTGGACGTCCCGATCCATCGGGGCGCCACCTGCCCAGATTTCTTTTGAAACTAAAAGACATACAAATGCACCACTGTTGTGTACTTAATTGCTAATGACACTCTTCCCGCAAAACTGCCCCGGATTCTGCTTGACAACGGACCAGGGCCAAAGTAGGCTTTTGTTGAACTTTTTTTAACAACAGCGGCTATTACAGGGGGACGGGCCGCTTCCTGAGGTTCAGGCGTGTTTATCTCAGGGTGTCCTCAAGGACCGTGTCCCGCTACCGCGTGCTGGTTTCGGAGCTTTCCGGCAAGAGCAACATTCTTTACAAGGCCGCCGAGCTTGGTTTGAAGATTGATAAGTCGAGTGCAGCCGCCAAGGTTGTAGTGGACAAGCTGAAGGAGATGG
>JAJYLL010000033.1 GCA_021787735.1 Acidobacteriota bacterium
GACGCTGATGAAGCCAGTGACGCAGACATGCCGGTTGCGGTACTGCTTTTCCGGCTCGCCGAATTTGGCCCGGTCGGCGCTACAAAACACCCCTCACCCGTCCGCACTCTGGCGGACACCCTCTCCCCAAGGGAGAAGGTTTAGGGAAGATGGAGCCCACCACGCGACGGCCGCGCGTCCTGAGAGAGTAATGCGGGCTGACCACCAGGCCGCAGACCCGGGCGGTTTCTCCAATGTGGGCTTTGGCCTGCCCGGCGGTGATGGTTTGCGCCCCGGGCGTCTGCGCGGAAAGCGAAACGCACGCCACCAGGCAAAAGAGAATTCCAATAAGTAAACGCCGACCCTTCACGGTCCACCTCCTACGACCGTATGTCGGAAAATTCGTTGAAAGCTTTATGGGCGGGCGTGAGAGTCAAGTCAACGCGCGGGGGCGCGGGCCGTTAAGGTGTCATGCTGAACGAAGTGAAGCATCCCGGCATTTAAATACGGGGATTCTTCGCTGAGCCCTGTCCCGGATGGGACGGGGCTGCGCTCAGAATGACGGCGAGGGGCGGATAACGCAAGAGCCGCGGGCCGTAAAGGCCCGCGATGCCCTCACCCGCCGTCGTACCTCCGGCACCCTCTCCCCGAGGGCGAGGGCTTGGATTATTTGAGGGCACCGCGCGCGATTGTCATTCTGAGCAGAGCGAAGAACCCCGGTATTTTCCTCAAAAGAAATACGGGGATCCTTCGCGGGGCTCAGGATGACGGCATGGGCGGCGAGTGTTAATTTCAATCACCTAATCGCAATTCCCTCAATCAGCAATTCCTTTGACTGCCCCCTCACCCGCCCCGGCGCTGCAGGGCACCCTCTCCCCAAGGTAGAGGGCTAAATCATCAATCAAACGGCCGACGGTGATAAACCACCGTTAGACCAGTCTTCTCCTTAAATCAGCCAATCGCAAATTCACTCAATCACAAATTCCCAATGCGGTGATCCTTCGCGGGGCTCAGGATGACGGACGGGGCGAGCGAAATACGGAGTTCCTTCGTTCCGCTCAGGATGACGTTGCGGGTGCGTGGTGGGGCCGCCGGCGGATTCCTCCTCTGAGTTGTCAGGATGAATGAGAGGGGCGAATCCGCCGCCGGGATGCCTGAAACGGGCTGGGCGCGGGTTGCGCTATCGGGCGATGCCGAGCAGCGCGCCGATGGAAAACTGCTTGCCGGCCCTCTGATTGCAAACCGGGTTGTAGTGGGCAATCAGGGAGCTTGCCACCGCGCGGCGCTGCGCCTCGGGAAGCGCCGGCGTGGGGCAAAACGAGACGTACAGATTTTCAAGATCGCCCGCCTCCGCCACCCATGTCTCGTAATGCTCGTGGACCCTGGTCACGTGTTGGGAGAAGTCGTCACAGTGGCCGACATAGATGACTTCGTAGTCGGTGGTGTCCCAGGCGCGGTCGGCGATGAGAATCGCGAAAACGCCGGGCGAAATGGGCGACCGCCGAAGACGAAATAACACCGGCTCCGTGAACGTGTGCCCCATAACGGTGAAACCACTCGGCTCCGCCGGGCAGGCCGGCTTGAACGATTGAATCAGATTTAAAGTGTCCAGAATGTTCTCCCCCTTGATCCGATTCGACAACAAAATATTGAGTTTGTCAATAGGAATGCACTATATGTGGTATGCGGAGGAGGGAAATTTATAGCGATGGCCAAGGCGGCTTTGTGCGACCCGACGGCCGGAGCTTGCTACAACGAAGTCGGCGGTCGCCATCAGGCCTCGGATGTGCCGGGATCAATCCGCCGGAAGAGACGAGCAGCGCCGTAGAGCAGGCGTCAGAGATGGGCCCATTTACGTAGGCTACATATGGGTCGTCATCCCCCGGGATGGGACGTATGGGATTTTCACCTTTCAAAATCATAATCTTATAAGTCATAGATAATAATAGACTTCGATAATATAAATCCTGAAAATTTGAATCATTAAGCAAAATGTGTTGCATTCCCGAGCGGTGGGTAAAATTTACAATTATGCTTCTTCCGCATGCCCGATGCCGCGCTGCCTGAATCGGCCGGATCAGCCCAGGCGCATGGCCGAGGGTCAGATCTTGCCTGTCTCTGTTCTCTGCGGGAGTGAACCGCCGCTGCCGCGACGATCATCTGAACTGTGTTAGGATCATTCATATCTCCAGTTATCCAGGAATGGGAAAGTCGGTCAGCGGAGGAGCTCAGATGGAGAACACGAAAAGCTACAAGGTATTCAGGTTCGAAAGCGACGTGACCTGGACGAAGGAAAAGGAGTGCACGGTTTGTGCCGCAGACAAGCCGGAGATTCAGCTCTCCAGCCCGCCCGAATTCAAAGGCCGCGCCGGCGTCTGGACGCCTGAAGATATGTTCGTGGCATCCGTCAATGTCTGCACCCTGATGACCTTCCTGGCATACGCCAAACACAAGGGCCTTGGCCTGGCGGGCTATGAGAGTTCTGTCGAAGGCGTGCTGGAATATTCCAACGGGAAGTACCGCTTTACTGAGATCACCATCCACCCTCACATCACGGTGAAGTCGCAGGACGAAATCGAACTGGCTCGCAAGATCCTGCATGACGCGCATGGAAATTGTCTGATCAGCAATTCGATTGTGGCCCAGGTAAAGGTCTTTCCCGATTTCCGCGTTGTGGCTGAATAGTCGTAACGATTTCAGACCACTCAAAGGCCTGTGCTTCGGGCAGCTAGCAAAGGAAATCCGGCCCCAAACCACATTACGGTTTCAGAATCATGGGCGAGCAGCAGGGTTTCCGCACGGGCTTGAATTCCATGACCTCCACGCGCGTCAAATCAGGATCGTAAAGATTGAGCTGCCATTTTCCGTCGCGGCCGATCTGCGGTTTTGCGGGGTTGTAGCCGCGAGCCTTCACGGTCGCGAAGGCCCGCTGAATGTCTTTGACTCCCAGCGAGAAATGGTTCATCACGCCCAATGTTCGCGGCGAAGGATTGTGAACGTTGAGCATGAATTCCAGCCAGTTGGTTCCGTTCGGCACTTCCATATCCACCCAGTCGGTGCGGTTATCGGTCATGCCGCCGTACCACATCACGCGATAACCCAGGATGCCTCGATAGAAAGCGTCGGCGGCAGTGCGGTCCTGCACCGTCTCACCTGCATGGATGATCTGCTTCGACGCGCGTTTTGGGGAGAGGAACTTTCCGAAGTTGCGGCTTTCAACCGAGCCGGGCATGTATTGAATGAACTCGACTGTATGCCCTGCCGGATCCTGCAAGCTGAAGCTGAGATCTCCTTCGGGGTCTTTGTGCAGTTCGCCGGGGATGCTCACGCCGTGGGTGGCCAGGTATTGCCGCAAGCCACGCGCATCGGTGGTTCGGAAGGCAATATCAATCAAGCGGTCTTCGGTGGGAGACGACAGGGTCGGCGAGGTCTTGATGTACTGATTATCGTTCACCTTGAAATAGGTGTAACGCATTTTGCCTTTGGCTGTTTCTTCGAAAGGCAGTTCGTCGAAGCCGAGAATGTGTCCGAAAAAATTGCGGGCTTCCGCGGCGTCCTTCACCCTGAGTGCGACATGGGCAATGCCCAGGATTGGAGGTCTGCTTACAGCCGGCTGCGCCTGCGGCGTTCCATTCAAAATGACTGCAGTGACAACTATGCTGGCTGCTGTCACCATTACGGCGACAATCAATTTGGTTTTCATGATCCAGGATTATGTCGCCGTCTCAGACACGGGTCAAGCCGCATTCGCAAATACCTGTGGACGAATTCACCCGCTCCCTGCCATGCTGTTTTTTCAGGCAGCATAAGTTCAAATTTGGGAGTTACCATGAGAACCTTTGCTCTGTTCATTGCTTTAGCGCTTCTGTCGCCAGGCGTGCTGAGGGCGCAGGCGTCCGGGCAGGCGGCGCAGAAGCCCGCGTCCACAACTGCGGCAGGGGACCAGATTCAAACCGAAACTATCAAGGTGCCGGAATCGATGCAGGCCCCGCCAAAATCAATGGCCAACCAGCCCGGTTACATGGAGCCCGCGCAGACGCACCATCTGCTCATAAAATTGTGGCAGGCAGAACAGCGAGTTAAAGATCTGGCGAACCAGATTCACCCGGAACAGTTGAAGATGTCGCCCGGAGTTACCGCAAGCTTCAATAGCGATCTGGACATGCTTCGGCGAAGTCTGGATTCGCTGGAGAAAAGTCGTGCGATGTTTGACACCAGAGTGGACAGTGAGTATCTGGGATTTGAAACCTATGCCGGCATCAGCGAAGTCCTGCCCTCCCTCAAAAGATTGACGGAAACGGTTTCCCGCTACAACAATCTAAGCCTCGAGGGAGAACTCAACCAGGCATGGAACGATATGCTGACCATGCAACAATCACTCAAACCTTATCTCACCTTTCTGCTGCATAATCACGACCAGATTTTCGCGACGATGGAAATGAACCTGGCGGGATGCCAGAACGAGCTGGGTTACAAGGACTACAATTCCAACGGGGCACCCAAATACATGCGAAATGTCCTGCCGAATTTCAATGGCAGGCGTGTCCCGAAGAAAACTGAAACCACAAACACCGCGCCCAAAAGCAAACCTTGAAATTAGCGGGAGGCGGAATGTCCCCGGATGTGAATCCCGCCGGAAAAGGCTATGCGCTCTGGTTAGTGCCTGCGGAGCCGGCGTTCAGCCTGTTGGCCGACCAGATTGCCAAGCTCAGTCGCGAACTCTCGACACCCCAATTCGATCCTCACATAACGCTGCTGAGCGGAATCACCATGCCGGAAGAGAGGACGCTGGCAAGATCAGCGGCGCTGGCTCCGAGCCTCACGTCATTCCAGATTGAACCGGATGGCATCAATTGCCTCGACGAATACTTCCGCTGCGTTTTTGTCAGCGTAATTCCTGATGTTCCCATCCTCAAAGCCCGTCAGTCGGCGTGTGAGATTTTTGGTATGCGGGATGAGCCGTCCTACGTACCGCACATCAGCCTGGTATACGGAACGCTTCAGCCGGAAACCAGGGAGAGAATTGTTGCGGAATTCGCCTCAATGGCAGGCCGGCGCTTCGTGGTGCGCGGGTTAGCCCTCTGGCGGGTCAGCGGTCCCGTCCACGAGTGGACGTGCCTCAAAGAATTTGATTTGAAGTAGCGTTCAGCGCCAGATACATCTGGCAAAACGGAAAGGAAGCAACTGCGCAGACTCGCACCCGCAACGGTGCGATCTTGGCAAGCATGATGGTTAACCTGGGCGTCCCCCTCCCCGGAAAAGTTACGGATTCACTGTCACAGTCAGAGGACTGTTCAGAGTGAAATCAATCCTTGTTTCAGGCGGTAGTTTTACAGGCGGGGCTTTTGTGACCATTTGAACACCTGTACCTGCGCCTGCGCCGACGCCCGCGCCGATGGCTGCTCCTTTACCGCCGCCAGCGATGGCGCCAATAATGCCACCCAATGCGGCGCCGATGCCGGCCCGTTCGGCTGTCTGTTTGCCGCGGGAACCTGTCGCCAACTTCTCATAGGTTCCACTGTTGACGTTGTAAGCTTGGCCGTTCACCGTGACGCTGACCAGTTTCAGCTGGACCATTGACTGCCCTTTAATGTGGCCGGCGTTCCGATCGCTGACAACGCGCAGACGAGCCTTTGCGTAACGCGGAATGACGATCTGGCCATTGTCAGATACGGGGGTGTCCACGGTGGCTCCGACTTCATCACCGGCTTTGTTGACTGACGAGTCGACGGGGTCAACAAGGCGCACTGCGATGACAGTTCCGGCCGGAATGGTGATGTCAACTGGCTGAGGAGGCGGAGGAGGAGCATTCGTGTCTTGCGCAGAAGTCGGTGGCGTTTGCTCGACGGGGGCCGGAGCCTGCGAGGGCGATTCCGCGGGAGGTTCGTTTTGCGCGAGGGCCCGCGAACGGCGGCGACTGGCTCGAGACTCTGGCTGCCCTGCGGACTCCTGAGCTTGTGATGCCGTCTGATCAGGAGCGCCGACGGTCAGTTGGTCGATCACCTGTTTAACTCCAGGGGCGCTCTGGGCAAACTGCTCAACCTGGGCTTTTTCCTGGTCGTTGCCCACCGTGCCCGACAGGACAACCACTCCCTGTTGAGAAATTACTCGAACATCCTGGGTTTTCAGAACAGGGTCCTGATAAAGCTTGGACTGAATCGCGGAAACTATGGCCTCGTCATTCGGGGCAGTGGAGCTCTTGAAAAGGCTGCAACCACTGAAGGCAAGGGCAATGGTCATCACCAAGGCTGCGATGCGGATCTTAGGGTTGATCATGTACACCTCTCCGCCGCAAATGAATATGCGGCTCTTGCCAGCTTATATGGAAAGACCTAAATGCTGGTTCTGTTTCCCCACCCAACATGCAGTTTAACCCTTCGGGAAAAACAAAGTCCAATGATAATGTGGCCTCGCGCAGCGGCAATTTCTTATGGTGGCACACGCAGGCGTGCTAGAATTTCTCGTGTAAGGCAGAGGCGTGGAAGTCGAAACAAATCAATTTATTGGCGTCTTTGGGACACCGGTTTTCCCGGCTGCCGCACCAGAAGTGTGATGCAAAGTCTTTCAATCGTCATCCCGGTCTACAATGAGGAGGACAACATCGGTCCTCTCGTTACGCGCATCTCGGAAGGGATGTCGCGGTGGGAAGGCAATGTCGAAATCCTGTTTGTGGACGACGGCAGCAGCGATCGGACGCTGGAATTGCTGAAGGAAGCCCAGGCCGGGGACCCGCGAATCCGCATTGCACATTTCCGGAAGAACATGGGGCAGACCGCTGCAATGGTGGCAGGGTTCCGGCTTGCGAGTGGCGAAGTGGTTGCAACCATCGATGCCGATCTCCAGAACGATCCCATGGAAATTCCCCGCCTGGCAGCAATGCTGAGCGACTGGGACGTTGTTTGCGGAGTGCGCACCAAGCGCCGGGACACTCTCTGGAAACGAATTTCATCGCGCATCGGGAACGGCTTCCGAAACTGGATGACGGGCGACGACATTATTGATACCGGATGCACTCTGAAGGCTTACCGGCGCGAATGCCTGGAGGGCCTAGAACTTTACAAAGGCATGCACCGGTTTCTTCCCACGCTGATCAGGATGCGCGGCTTCCGAGTGACTCAGGTGCCGGTGTCTCATCATCCGCGCCACGCAGGCGTCACCAAGTACGGCACGTGGGGCCGGCTGGTTAAAGGTCTTGAAGACGTCTGGGCCGTGCGCTGGATGAAAAAGAACCGCATCGGATTCGAAACCAATCTGGAACTGATCGACGGAGAATCCGCCGAGCGCGTCAAGGTTCACACAAGCGAGGCGGCGGAAAAGTGATGCAAGCGTGGGTGTGCGGGGCCGCTTATTGACGGGTATGGGATGGCAGAACCTTTGAGCGGTGAAACCTCTTCCAATTCGATTTCAACCGGACCGGCTATTGCGACCCGCCGCGGGTTTCCGGCCCTCCATTTTTTTCTCCTGCTGGTCGTGGCGGCATGCATGTTTTTTGTGGGCATCGGACGCCTGTCCCTGATCGAGCCCGACGAGGGAAGAAACGCGGAAGTCGCCCGCGAGATGCTGGCCAAAAGCGACTGGATCACTCCGCACTTCAATGATTTTTCCTACCTTGACAAGCCTCCGGTCTTTTTCTGGGCGGTTGCCGCAACGTTCAAAGTGGCGGGATTGTCGGAGGCGAGTGCGCGTTTCCCTTCAGCGCTGGCGGCGCTTCTGACGGTCCTCCTGGCATGGCTTCTTGCGCGCCGCATGTTTGATGATTCCACCGCCCTTTACGGGGGAATCGTTCTGGCCACGTCGCCGCTGGTGGTTGTGTTTGCGCGTGAGGTCATTTTTGACATGACGCTCACCTTCTTCGTTACCGGCGCAATGGTCTGCTATTGGCTGAGGGAATCCAGTCCCGAACACAGGAAACTACTCGATGTGCTGTTTTTCGCGGCCATGGGTCTGGCGACTTTAACAAAGGGTCCGGTAGGATTTCTTCTTCCATTGCTTTCGATCGGCGCCTATCAGGCCTTGCGAAGAAGATTCGCCCGGCTGAAGGACCTGAACTGGCTCCTGGGCCTGGCGACGTTTTTCGCGATCACTTTGCCGTGGTTTATTGCGGTATCGGTCCGGCATCCTGACTTCCCCGAATATGCCTTTTGGACGGAGAGCCTGCAAAGGTTCGCCACCGGGCACTCGCACCGCGCTGGCCCCATCTACTATTACCTCATCATCTACCTTGCGGGCTTTCTGCCGTGGAGTTTCTTCCTGCTTTACGCGGGGCTTCACCGGGCCAAAAGGTGGAAGGAACTGCGGCAGGAGGAAAATTCATCCATTCTGTTTCTCTTGAGCTGGGTGGGCGTGATTTTCGTCTTCTTCTCTATTTCGCAATCCAAGCTTCCGGGTTACTTTCTTCCCGCCATGGTTCCCCTCGGCATCCTGATGGGAAAAGTATGGACAGGGCCGGAACCCGCGCCGAACGGCCGCGTCCCCGACTGGCTGACGGGCGGCTTTGCCACCTTGATCGCGCTGGGAATTATCATCGCGGCAATCCCTCACTTTCAGCACTACCTTTTTCCGCACGGGCGACTGCAGAAGAAAATGCCGCATGATGTTTTCGCCCTGCTGGGCCCCACCATGCTTTATACCGGAGTCATCCTGGCCGCGCTGGGCATCCTTGGCCGGAACCTCTGCTCCCGGGCGCGGCAGAAGGGTCCAACCGTCATCATGTTCGCCGTGGTCGCGTGTTGTTTCCCTGTGATGCTGATCCGTTGGTTCCACCCGTTAGAAATGTTTGCCGCCGCAAAATCAAGCCGCTCCCTTGCGGAAACCATTCTGGACAGCCCGCAGAAAGACCTCCCTGTTTACGGTTATTATTATTTTCGGACAGGACTGCCTTTCTATCTGCGGAGGCCCGTCGGCCTGATCTCTTCCACCGCGGACGAACTGACCAGCAATTACGTGGTGACTCAGTGGCAAAGAATCAGGCGCGAAAACAAAGCCGGCCAATTGCCCCAGCGACTTGCTCCCCCGGCGACGGACGGAATGCCCCTGGTGATGGATGAGAGCGAGTGGCTCCAAAAACGGCGATCGAGGCCGGTGCTTGTGCTGGTGCGAAATGACCGGGTGGCACAACTGGACAATGCTGTACGCACTATGATTCCCATGTGGACGGGGTGGCAATATTCCGTCTGGGAAAT
The DNA here is from genome assembly GCA_021787735.1 of Acidobacteriota bacterium. GTDB lineage: Bacteria > Acidobacteriota > Terriglobia > UBA7540 > UBA7540 > SCRD01. Next base: position 9,162 of record JAJYLL010000033.1, read on the forward strand.
ACCCGCCGAACCAGGCCCAGACAGCCCGCCGGAAAAATGAAACTGAAGGCAGCGTGAAATCCCCACCATTGTGCGGGGCCCGCTAAGATAAAGTTCTATGTGTGGCATTTGCGGCATCCATCATCTTGACCTGCAACCGCTTGAAGATTCCGGCCTGATTGACCGAATGTCGGCGCAGATCACTCACCGTGGACCTGACAGCGCCGGAAAATTCGAGCGGCCTCACCTGGCGCTTGCGATTCGCAGGCTGAGCATCATCGACCTTGAGACGGGCGACCAGCCGTTGTCAAACGAAACCGGCGAAATTAATCTGGTCTTTAACGGTGAGATTTACAACTACCGCGAGATCCGCAAGGGACTGATCGAGCGCGGCCACCGTCTCAAGACGCAATCTGACGGTGAGGTGATCGCCCACCTATATGAAGAAAAGGGCACCGATTTCGTGCGCGAGCTGAACGGCATGTTCGCCATCGCACTATGGGACGATCGCCAGAAGCGGCTGGTGTTGGCACGCGACCGCGCGGGCGAAAAACCGCTCTACTACTGGCTGAAAGACGGCACCCTGGTGTTCGGATCGGAAATCAAAGCCATCCTGCAACATCGCGCCGTCAGCCGGCAACTCGATCCTGAAGCGCTCTCGCAATATTTCTTTTACGGGTATTTCCCCGCACCCCGTTCCGTCTATGCCGACATCCACAAACTGCCCGCCGCGCACGTGATGGTGGTGGAGGGTGGAACGTCGCGCACCGAGTGCTACTGGCGATTGAGCGATTATCAGCGACCGCCCGAACTCGGAGGAATGAACCGGAAGCAGGAAGAGGAAGCCTGTGAGGAGCTTCGCGAAAAATTGCGCGAGGCGGCCATATCGCGCTTGGTGAGCGACGTGCCACTGGGAATTTTCCTGAGCGGCGGGATTGACTCTTCCACCATTGTTGCCACAATGAGCGAGCTTTCACCGGGAAACGTCAACAGCTTCTCAGTCTCTTTTCCCCAACGCTCTTTCGACGAGGGCGGATATGCCGCCTACATCGCCCGGCATTTCAATACGCGGCATCACGTGCTGACCGCCGATGACCAGACCATGCGCGGCGCCCTGGCCACGCTGGTAATTCATCTTGATGAGCCGATGGCCGATCCGGCCATTATTCCGACGTATCTCCTGTCATGCTTTGCGCGGCAGCATATCAAGGTCGCTCTGAGCGGCGAGGGCAGCGATGAGCTCTTCGGCGGTTACCCCACCTATCTGGGCGCGCGAGCCGCGGAGTATTACCTGAAGCTTCCCAGGGTCCTGCGGCGGCAGGTTTTTGATCGCGTGCGGAATCTGTTGCCGGTATCGTCAAACGCCGTGCCGAAGGGGTTGTTTCTCCGGCGCTTTCTGACCCATGCGGAAAAGGCTCCAGCGGTGCGCCATCACACGTGGTTTGGCATGTTTTCGCCCGTTGAGCTTGACCAGTTGTTTGCGCCAGATTGGGCCGGGCCGCATCCTCCGAGCAGCGTGATTTTCAATCCCTTGACGCCGATCCTCGACGGCGCCCGCTTTGATGAAGTGATCGCGGAAATGCTTTACCTCGATTTCCGGATGTACCTTGAGGACAATCTTCTGGTGAAAGTTGACCGCGCCAGCATGGCGTGTTCGCTGGAAATGAGAACGCCTTTCCTCGACCATCGCCTCATCGAGTTCGCTGCGGGTCTGCCCACCAATCTGAAGATGCGAGGTTTCAAGACGAAATACATTCTGAAAAAGGCCGTTGAAAAGTGGCTGCCACACAAGATTGTTTACCGGCAGAAACGCGGATTCACCGTTCCCATTGCAAGCTGGCTCCGCAATGAGCTCCAGCCCCTGGTGGCCGAGACGCTGGAAGCAGGAAAGCAGAAGCGGCAGGGGCTTTTCAACAGCGGCTATGTTCAGCAGTTGATTCGTGAACATACGGCCGCCCAGGCCGATCACCGGAAGGCCCTTTGGACACTGCTCTGCTTCCAGCTTTGGTATGATCACTGGGGAACAGGAGACTAGAAACGCTTGCCGCCCCGCAAATTTGCTCCGAAGTCGCCTTATGACCTGCCTCCGCGTGAAGCCTTTACGTCCGTAGAGTGGGAAATTATTCAAACCTACCGGACGCCTCGCCAGGTGCAGAAATTTATTCGGACGTCGTTTACATACAATCACGAACGGAATGGCGAAACCTTGCGCAGTTTTCGCGGCACGCTCCGTCGCACAACGGCCCACTGCCTTGAGGCCGCTTTTGTTGCAGCCACCATTCTTGAGCAGCATGGTTACCCACCGCTGCTGCTAGACCTGGAATCCAAGGACAAGCTGGACCATGTGGTGTTCGCTTTCCGGCAGCAGGGCCGGTGGGGTTCGGTCGGACAATCGCGCGACCCCAGCCTACAGGGCCGCAAGCCTCTTTACCGGACCTTGCGCCACCTGGTGATGAGCTACGTTGATCCCTTTGTCACCGAGGAAGCTCGGATTATCGCCTATGCTTTGGCAGACCTGCGGACGCTGGTCAAGACGGACTGGCGTTTTTCGCTGAAGAATGTGTGGAGCGTCGAGCAGGCTTTAATTGACCTGCGCCACATCAAACTGAAGACATCCAATCAGCGGTATGAAAAGGTCCTGCGGCGATACCTTGCATTCAAGGAGAAGTTTCCCCACCACCAGGTCACATTCTATTCAAACCGCCATCAGTGGATGTAAGAAAACTGGTCCGGAAGCATTGAGGGACCTCAATGAGGCCGGCCGTGGAACGAAGAACGGGTTATCCTCCCGCTGCCCGGTTGGCAACTTCATTGAAAATTTCATCGGAACTGGCAGGCGTTGTTTGCGGCGGTTACCGAGACTGTTCAAGCGAACTGACCAGAAGGTCAGCCTTGTGGGCAAGGTTGAAAGCCCGCTGCAAGTCTGATTCCTGCAACGCACGCTGGGAATTCTGGAGGAATCCTCGCGCCCCTTCCAGCGTGGCACGTTGGGAAGGGGACAACCACTCCCGGCTGAGAAACAGAATTCGCTTCTCGATTTCCTGTTGCATCCTGACCACCTGTCCCTGCAAAGCCGTCGCCTGGCCTGGACTGATGCCGGACTGCAATGCGGGGACTTCCGCAGCCGGAGGTTCTTCCGCAGCAGTTTTTGGCTCCTGGTGTCTTGGCCGGGGCCGCTGGCTGGGCAGAGGTTCTTCCTCAACATGGGGAGCCGGCAGAGTGGGAACACGCTGCGGAGTTGGAGGCGCCGGAGCCTGAACAACAAGACTCTGGTCTGACTGCGAAGGCGTCGCGGCTGGCGGGGGAGTAGGGACATAAACCACCTTAGGTCCCGTCTGCCGCTTTGGACAGCCGCCCAGAATCATCGCAAAAGTACAAACTACACTTTTCCAGCTCAAGGCTTAATAATTTTACCACCTCAACAAGGGCGCCGGGCACACCTTCCACCCGATCCCATCGAGTTGGAACCACAGACTCGGACGCGCAGTCCACCTGCTGGGTACACTACCCACGCCGAGTTACGGTTTTCGCTTAACCCGTGCCGGGATTTTATTGACTACAAGCGCAAACCCTGTCAGGCCTTGTGATGGCTCGCCGCGGTTCTTTCAGCCACCTTAGCCTGCTGCACGTACAGATGCTCCCACTCATTACGCCTTTTCAGCACAAAGGCCTTGGCATCCTCGAACGATTTGAAGAGGCGTTTCCCCTTGATGACATTGCAGGGCTGACAACAGGTGACGAGGTTCTCCATCTTTCGCGCCCCGCCGTGTGCGTGCGGGTGAATATGGTCAATCGTCAGGATCATCCAGTTTGAAAACTGGTGCAACCCATCTAGTCCACAATACTGGCATTGAAATTGATCACGCTTGAACACCTTCATGGCATCTTCCCGCGACAGGTGCGGCGCGGGTCCGGCGAAGAACTTCTGGAGCTTGTCGAAGGGCATGGTTCCTCCTCTCGAACTCAGGTTTGATGGACGCAGGAAGTTGCTTTCCTAGCGCCCCCATGACAACGAAAGGGTACCTTCTTTCGCTGGTCTCCAATCATTCTGAGCCTATTCTACTCCCGATATTCTTGAAGGGGTAGCGGCATCGCATTCTTCTTTTTGGCCCGGCAAACAAGCCTTGCAGGCGGCACTCATCTAGGCAGGCAAGGCGATTCGGAAGGTCGTGCCGCGGTTGGGTTCACTTGAGAAATCGATGGATCCGTTGTGCAACTGAATAATACGGTAGGCCATGGCCAAACCGACTCCTGAGCCTCCGGGCTTGGTGGTAAAAAACAGGGAGAAAATTCTGGGCTGCACATTGGCAGGAATCCCCGCGCCCTGGTCCTCAATCTCAAGCTCCACGCGGCGTTCCGATTTTCTTGACCTGATTTTCAGTTCTCCTCCGGAAGGCATGGCCTGGCAGCCGTTCAGCACAAGGTTGAGGAGGGCTTGTTTGAAGAGGTCACGATCGACCTTCAATCGGGGAGCAAGGCCGTCCTTTTCAATCGTCAGGTGCACATGGTTCTGCCGGGCCTGGGGTTCAGCAAGGGTGAAGACCTCCTGGACAATCTGCTCCAGGTCCGTATCGCTCAGGCGCAATTCAACAGGCCGCGTGAAATCCAGGAACGTCTTGACGACGCGGTCAAGGCGCCTGATTTCCGAAGAAAGGGTATCAATCTGCGGCTTGACTGCTGTGCTGTGCTCAGCCAACTTGGTTTTCAGGATTTCCAGTTGCAGCACCATCGCATTCAGCGGGTTCTTGACTTCGTGCGCTACACCGGAAGTGATCCGTCCAAGAGCTGCCAGCTTGGTTGCAACGGCAATCTGGTCTTCCAGTTCAGCACGCGTACCGGCATCCCGCACCGTTACCAGGGCGCCCATCGGTTCGCCCTCAGTCTGCGCAAACTGCACGCTTACAGACATGCGGGGGCTTCCTTCTTCATCGCGATTCTCACCTTCGGGTGACTCCCAGACGACAGACTCGCGTCTTAGGAAAGCCTCGCGGAGCACGCGGTCGAGCGGCCCGTCCGTTGCAAAAATCTCGAACGCCGTACGGTGCAGTAACGACGTCGGATCGGCGCCCAGGAAACGTCCCACCGCAGGAGTGGCCAGCACCAACTGGTCCTGCTTGTCAAAAAGCAGGAGACCGTCGGCGAGGTTGGCAAAAAGCTGATCAAGGTTTTCCTTGAGCCGGGTAAACGCCGTCTTTTCTCCCCGGATCTGTTCGCCCAACAGGTTCAATTTGGAAGAAAGAATGCCCCACTCGTCTTTGCGTTTGACCTTCAAGGGTTCCGGGGTTTCGCCGCGCGCCATTCTTTCAACGCTGCGGGAAATTGTTTTCAGAGGACGCAGCGCGCCGTATGAAAGTAGACTTGCAGAAAGCGTGGCAAGCACAAGGGCCAGAATGGCCAGCAGCAAAGCCCGGTGCAACTCTGGTGTCAGTTGGTGCGCGACAAAAACCGTCGATACTCCAACACGCACATCGCCCAGCGGGCGGTCGCCCATTTTGATGGGCAAATCCACTTCATAAACGCTCTGCGGCCCGTAAATCACACTGAGCTGATGGAAGATGCTGGACTTCAGTAGTTGGTCAAAGGACGGGGCCGGTGTAAACACAGTCCCAATCTGGGTGGGGTCGTTGTGCGCAAGGATGACCCCGTTCGTATCGGTGATGGTGGCGAAATATGTTGTAGGCGAATAGCCGACAGCGGATTCGATGGTCGAATTCAGGTTAGGGTCCTGCGCCAGCCGCGTATGAATGAATTGCAGAACGGCTTGTGTGTCCGTCGGTTGGACGCCGGGCGGAAGGTGGCTCTGGGCCAGGACCGTCTGGGCCTGATGATAAATCTCATCGGCGACAAAACCTCCCCTTCGCCCCACTTCAGCAAGGGACTCGTGAGTAAGAATGGAGAGATAGAGTGCGGAGATCGCCAGCACCACGACCAGGACCAGCAGTCCAATCAGTGCTGTCAGCTTAGCTTTGAGGCTCAGCCTCATATTCCTTCAACTTATTATGAAGAGTCTTCAGACTGATTCCGAGCATTTCAGCCGCCCGGGTTTTATTATTGCTGGTAAAAGCCAGCGTTTCAAAAATCAACCGGCGTTCCGCTTCGCCAACGGTCATTCCCGGCCGGAGATGAAGATCATCGCTCACCGCAGATGTCGAGGCCTTTCCAAAGTCGGCGGGAAGATCGCTGGCTCGCAGCACCTCGCCCGTGCTCAAAACCATCATGCGCTCCAACGTATTGCGGAGTTCCCGGATGTTACCGGGCCAGGAATTGTGCCGGAAAGCCTCCAGCACGCTGCTGTCCACAGCCTTGACCGCCGTGTGGTGCTTTCGGTTCAGATCTTCGATGAGTGTCTGGGTCAAGGGTTCCAGGTCGCCCAGATGCTCGCGCAGCGGCGGCATTATTATCTGCACGACGTTGAGCCGAAAGTAAAGATCGTTGCGAAGCTCGCCTTTTGAAACAGCCTCGGCAGGAACTTTATTGGTGGCGGCAAGCACGCGCACATCAACCGAAATCTCATTCTTGCTGCCGAGGCGGCGTAGCTTGGAGTCTTCCAGCACCCGCAACAGCTTGGCCTGCGTCTGCGCGGGCATCTCGCCGATCTCGTCCAGCAGAAGAGTGCCGCCGTCAGCAAGTTCAAAACAGCCCATGCGCCGTTCCACCGCTCCCGTAAAGGCGCCCTTCTCGTGCCCGAAAATCTCACTCTCCATCAGGGACTCAGGAATAGCCGCACAGTTAACAGCCACAAAAGGCTTGCCCTTTCGCGGGCTGAGTTCATGAATAGTGCGCGCGGCCAGTTCCTTGCCGGTCCCGCTTTCGCCCGTAATCAGAACGCTTGCCCGTGACGGCGCCACGGTGGCGATGATGGACATCACTTCCTGCATCTTTTTTGAACGGCCCACGAGTTGTCCGAGGATGCCGGCCTCGCGCAGGCGGCGGTGCGCAATTTCAAGTTGCAACTCGTTCTCACGACGCTCCAGGCAATTGCGAAGCTCCACCTGAAGGCGCTTGGGATCAACAGGCTTTTCCAGAAAATTGAAGGCGCCCAGTTTTGTCGCCTCCACGGCCTCCTCGATGGTGCCCTGCGCCGTCAGCATGATGAAGGCAACTTCAGGCTGCGATTCGCGCATCTGCCGCAGTAGTTCCATGCCGTTCATGCCGGGCATGCGAAGGTCCGAGATCGCAACGCTGGGGTTAAATGCCGCGGCCTGCGTCAGGGCCTGATGGCCGTCGGCGGCAATTTCCGCATCGTAGCCCCACATCCTCAGCAGCTCGGCCAGACCTTCCCGCTCGCTGGCATCGTCGTCAACTACTAGTATTTTGTCTTGTCGTGCCACCCGAATCTCCTTGCAATCAATATAGTACAAATCGGGAGATGAAAAGGCCGAAATAAGCGGCGCGGCACGCGCGAAAACCGGTCTGAAATCTGGGCGGCCCCGTGGCTGGCGGCTGGCGCGCATGTCGGGACAACGACTCCCGGGACATTCCTGAAAAGGGAAATATGTGACTGCGTGCGTCCCATTTCGGGATTTACTTTGACTTTGCTTCAGCATCGTTCTTATACTGATCTCGCTTCCTCGTTGAATTATTGCCCGGCAGGATGCCCAGACGATGGAGTTCCACTTCCTGATTGTTACGCATGAGAAACCTGTTGTAGATCTGTGCGCGGAGGTTGCAGCACAGATCGGTCTTCAAGTGCATACTGCGGACACCGTCATTTCTGCGCTCGACATCCTCAAGAGCGGTGGGATCGACATTGTTCTGGCAGACGCGCAAACACCGGGGATGAGCCCTGCTGAGATCATCAAGGCCGCCCACGCTAGTTCTCAGGATTCGTCAGTTGTTGTGCTGGCGAACGCCGCAAACGCCAGTCTGGCAAACCAGTTTGTCCGTCTGGGCGCAGTGGATTACCTGGTCAGTCCCATCGAAACGGATGAACTCAAACGCCTGCTTGAACGCGTGATCCAGAACAAGGAAATGTCTGCTGAAAACCGTCTGCTCCGTGAGCAGCTTGATGCGCGCCAGGGTCTGGGCGCGTTGATCGGAGCTTCTGCACGGATGCAGAAGGTCTATGAGATGATCCTGAAGGTCGCCTCCAAGCGGCATCCCGTTCTGGTACTGGGTGAAAGCGGCACGGGCAAGGAACTGGTGGCGCGCGCCATTCATTCCTATGGACCTTGGCGTGACCTGCCATTCGTTCCAGTGGATTGCGGCGCGCTGTCATCAACATTGATTGAAAGCGAGCTGTTTGGCCACGTCCGCGGCGCTTTCACAGGAGCCAGCCAGAACCGTTCCGGCCTGCTGGTGGCCGGAGGGAAAGGAATAGTCTTTCTGGATGAGATTGCGGAACTCCCGGTGGAACTCCAATCGAAATTGCTCCGCGCCATCCAGGAGCGCGAGGTGCGGCCGGTTGGCAGCAACCGGAGCATGCCCCTCGAAGCGCGCATAATTGCAGGAACCAACCAGCATCTGGAAGGCGCAATCACGCGAGGCACGTTTCGCAAAGATCTGTTCTTCCGACTCAACGTCATCTCCATCAAACTGCCGCCCCTGCGCGAACGCAAGAATGATATTCCTCTACTGGTCCACCATTTTATCGACCGCTACGGCGGAACGGCGGGCGGCATCAGTGACATCTCGTACGACGCCATGAGCCGTCTGATGAGCTACGACTGGCCTGGCAACGTCCGGGAACTTGAAAACTGCATCCAGCGTGCCCTGGCGCTTGGGGCGCCCCCGGAGATTCAGGTGAGTGACCTTCCTTCGAACCTTGTTTACGGAATGCAAAATGAGTCCGGGAAACGCAGGGTTTCCACTTTGCGCGAGATCGAACGCGACGCCATCCGGCAGGCGCTGGAAGTATCGGGCGGCGATCGCCTGCGCGCCGCCAAGCTGCTGGGCATCGGCAAAACCACTGTGTACCGTAAGATCAAAGAGTACGACCTGGAAGATGTTCCGGATCCCCGGCGGGCTTAGTTGCCCGCGCGACAGCGCGGAAAATATCATTCGACAAATAGTTCCGCAGAATCGAAAATCCATTTGATGGCTACGATTGCTCTGGATGCAACCTACGCGCTGGGCGCGCAGCCTTCCGGCGTCGCCATATACTGCCGGAGGCTGATCGAATCCCTTGCCGAAATCGAATGCGAGCACCACTATTGGCTCTGTTACCGGCTCTCAAGGCTTAAGTCGCGGCGGGAATTTCTCCATCCGAAGTCTGCGCCTGGATCGCGTGGACCGCGCTTCTCCGTGCGCTACTATCAGAACCCCTGGACGTTCTGGCTGCCATGGCAGACGGATGTATTCCACAGCCTGGTACAGCGGCCTCCGGCGTTTCGCTTCGATAAGGAAATCGTCACCATCATCGACCTGTTTCCGCTGACCAGTAAGGACTACTCGACACCGGAATTTCAGCGAAAGTTTTCCGCTCTTTTGCTGGAATCAGCAGAACGCGCAATCCGCATCATCACGCCTTCGCAATACACCACGGACCAGTTGCTGAAATATTCGAATGTGCCGCGTGAAAAAATCCGCATGGTTCCTTTTGGGGTGGATCTCCCAACGGTCTCCTTCAGCCCTGAACGCATCCGACGAGAACGCGAACAACTGGTTGGCGAAGGGAACGAGATGATTTTCACCGTGGGTGTTATTCAGACGCGAAAGAATACGAGGAACGCTCTGAAAGCTCTCCGGCATCTGCCTGAGCGTTACCGGCTGGTGATTGCCGGCGGTAACGGGCACGGCAGCGAGGCGATCCACGACTTTATCCGGACGGAAGGGCTTGGCTCGCGCGTGGTTTTGCTGGGCTACGCGCCGGCAGAGCAGCTTCCCGTGCTGTACAACGCTGCGAGCATCTTTCTTTTCCCGTCTTTCGAGGAAGGGTTCGGACTCCCGGTTCTGGAAGCCATGGCCTACGGACTGCCGGTTGTGGCTTCACAAACATCGTCGTTGCCCGAGGTCGGCGGCGACGCAGCTCTTTACGTGGACCCTCACGATCCCGAGGACATCGCCCGGAAAGTCGCAATGGCCGTGGAAGATGTGGGCCAGCGGAAGCTGATGGTCGACCGTGGCCTCGCACGGGCAAGAACGTTTACGTGGCGCCGCACTGCAGAAGCAAATCTGCAAGTCTACAATGAAGTTTTGGCCCTGTAATGCTGGTAGAATATCGGCCGTGCCGCGACGCACTGCACTTCGGGCCGCTGAGGAAGAGCACGCGGCGCTAGCGGACAATCTTTAATGCGGCCCCTTCAAGGACAATTTGAGATGAAGAAAGCATTGATCACCGGAATTTCCGGACAGGACGGAAGCTACCTAGCCGAATACCTGCTTGGGCTTGGGTATGAAGTCTGGGGACTGGTGCGGCGCGAACCCGCGACGGTCCGGTGGCTTGAGCCGGTAGTGCACCGTGTCGAGTTCGTCTATGGCGACATGCGCGATGCTGAATCCCTGGCCGTGGCGTTCCAGAAGTCCTGGCCCGACGAACTGTATAACTTGGCCGGCCAGGTTTTTGTTCCCACCAGTTGGGAGTGCCCGGCTGAAACAATGGACATCAATGCGGGAGGCTTGGCACGCCTGCTGCAAATCGTCGAGCGCCAGAAGCCCGACACGCGGGTTTATCAGGCGTCAACCTCGGAGATGTTCGGCAACACCGACGGCGCGCGAAATGAACAGAGTCAGTTGCGCCCCATGTCTCCCTACGGAGTTTCCAAGATGGCGGCCCATCGTTTGGCGGCCAACTACCGGAACCGCGGAATTTTCGTCGCATCAGGCATTTTGTTCAACCACGAATCGCCCCGCCGCGGACCGGAAATGGTAACGCGGAAAATCACCCGTGCGGCCGCCCGCTGGGCGATGGGTGACCGGAAGAAACTCAGGCTGGGGAACCTGCATGCCCGGCGCGACTGGGGATTTGCAGGCGATTACGTGAAGGCCATGCACGCCATGCTGCAGAACGGCTCGGCAAAAGATTACGTGATCGGTACGGGAATTTCCCACAGCGTGGAGGATTTCCTTCACCAGGTCCTGGTGGAACTCCACCGGATATCCGACGGCGCCGAAGTACCATCGGTTGAAGACTGGGTTGAAATTGACCCGCACCTGCTTCGAACCGGCGAAATCCATGATTTGCGGGCTGATGCCAGCCTGGCCCACAACGAACTTGCTTGGCAGCCGAACGTGGACTTTCCCCAACTGGTCAGAATGATGGTGAAAGCCGATCTCGTGTCCGCGCGGGAAACCCGCGGCACCCCTGACAATTGCTGAACGCGGCAGCCGCATCCCCAAGGCACTCAAATCTAAGGCTTCATAGGATGAACAAATCGCATTGGTTTGCCTTCCGCCCACGGCTTGTAACTCAGGGCAAACTTGATGCGCTGGTCGATCGGCGGGTGGCTGTAAAGCCAGAACACAATGAACGGATTGGGATCGGGGTCGGAAAGGTCCTGTTCTCCCATAATTTGAAAAGCCCGTGCTTCTGCTGCATTGGGGTCCGGCACCACTCCGTGGGTGACTTCCAGGGCAAACAGGTCCGCCTGGTGTTCGTAGTGCCGCGAGATACCATTCACCAGTGGGGAAGAGAAGAACGTCATCAGCGTCAGCACCAGCAGCATTACGGGTAGCGACGCAAGATCGCCTTCGCCTTCAACGCCGGTCCTGCCGCCGTATCGCCGGATCAATTTTCTCACTGCGACAAATCCCAGCGCCATAAGGACCAGCACAACCAGCTCAATCAGAACAAATTCTTTGAGGATGTGGTGCAGTACGTAGTGGCCTGTTTCATGTCCCAGCACCAGCAAAGTCTCGTCGTCCGTCATCTTCTTTAACGTGGTGTCCCAAACCACCACGCGTTTGCTTGCTCCCAGGCCGGATACATAGGCATTCAGGGTGTTGGTTTTTGAGCTGGCATTCATTTCCAGAATGCGTCGCCGCGGTATCCTGAGGCCGGCGTGGTGGAGCATCTCTTCTATCCGCGTCACCAACGCAGGCCGCGTGGCGTCAAGCGGCGTAAACTTGTAAAAGAGAGGCTCAACAACAAAGGGCTCGATGAACATCACGACCAGCGTAATGGGAACCGTGACAGCCCAAAAGTAGAACCACCATCGGCGCGGAGCGCGCCTGACAACCCAGTAAAAGATCCAAACCATTACCGTGCTTGCGAAAATGGACAAAGCGAGAGCCTTGCCCCAGTCCGCCATCCATGACCCGAAGCCTTGGGTCATCAGTCCGAATTTGTGATCGACGACGAAGTCCGCATAATAGTCAAATGGAAACAGAAGAAGGCCTGCGGTGAGAAAAAACAGCGGACCAAAGACGAGGCACTGCACAAAGTGTCGAGAAGAGATACGGCGCGCCCAGTTGCGAAAAACCACCGCAATTCTCGCCCGCCATAAAAGGAAATAGACCAGCAGAACAAGGACGACACTCAAGAAATAGAGTACGTACTGGGTGTCCGAATACGCCTTGGCCTCAGCCCTTTTCTGAGGTGAAAGCTCGTAGTCCTGGGGAACGGTTGGTGCTTGGCTGATAGTCGGCGCCGGAGAAGACTCCGCTTGCGGGGACGAACTCTTTGCTGCCAGTGGGGAGCTGGCGCACCATGCCGCGCCCCCAAAACACACCAGCGCCAACAGCAGGAAAACGGCCAGCCTGAAGCTGATTTTCATCAGATTCGAGGCAACACGATGCCTTGCTGCGCCTGGTATTTGCCTTTCTTGTCCTTGTAGGAGGTTTCGCAAACCTCGTCGGACTGGAAAAACACGATCTGGCACAGTCCCTCGTTTGAATACACACGCGCGGGAAGCGGTGTGGTATTGGAGATTTCCAGCGTCACAAATCCTTCCCATTCGGGTTCCAACGGCGTCACGTTCACGATAATGCCGCAGCGGGCATAAGTTGATTTTCCCACACATATCGTTAAGACGCTTCGAGGAATCCTGAAGTATTCTACCGACCGCGCCAGCGCAAAGGAGTTGGGCGGAACAATGCAGAGGGGCCCCTTGAATTCCACGAACGAGCGCTCGTCAAAATTTTTGGGATCGACGATGGAATTATTGACGTTGGTGAAAATCTTATATTCATCCGCCACGCGCAAATCGTACCCGTAGGACGAAAGCCCATAGGAAATCACGCCGTCGCGTTTCTGGTTTTCAGCGAACGGCTCAATCATCTGGTGTTCCTTCACCATACGGCGGATCCAGCGGTCATTCTTGACTGACATCGGCGCTCCCTAAACTGAAAATTCGGCTGCAAGCGACTCCGGGATTGCCCCCTGGCCCGGCAGCACTCCCAAAGAGGACAGAGCAACGAATCATAATACAGGAGAAAACAACTTGACAATGCCGAAGCGGCTTTTTAGGATGAAATCCTGTGTTTTCAGGAGGTTCCTTGTGATTAAGCTCGATCTTGTCAACGATGTTGTCAACCGTACCGGAATTACAAAGACCAAAGCTGAGATTGCCGTTGAGACCGTCTTCGAATCTATGAAGAACGCCTTGTCCAAGGGAGAGCGGATTGAATTGCGCGGTTTTGGCGTGTTTAACGTGAAGCCTCGCAAGACCGGCATTGGACGAAACCCGCGCACGGGCGCTGAGGTCAATATCATGCCCGGCAAGGCCGTCCGCTTCAAACCGGGGAAGGAACTTCAATCGCTTCCCTGAATCGTCGGGTTTCTCGACGTGGCATCAGCTCTGGCTAAGTGTGAGTCAATGCGGATGCTTTGCGGTTGATGTGATCTGAATATCGCCAGCGTCGAGGCAACGGTGTCCGCCCGGTGAGCAGGTGGCGTGGGCGGCCATATCTGCAGTTGCAACTGCCGCACACTCCAAATGCTTTGGCACCGAGCAGGTTACATCAGGTTGACAGGGTCCATGTCAATCATCAGGGCATGTGAAGGTACACCCAAACCTTCGCACTCATCTGCCAGACGACGCAGAATCGCGTTGAGCCTTGCACGGGAAGCCGCCTTCAACAGAGACTGGATACGATAAACCCCTTCAATTCTTGCCAGCGGAGCGGGTCCCGGACCCAGGATCCGAACCCCGCGGATTAACTCGCCCAGACTTTCAAGAAACTTCCCAACCTCCGCAGCCATTCGCGTGGCGTGTTCAAGCTTCTTGTCCTTCACCATGACCTCGGCCAGCGCGGCAGCCGGCGGATAATGCATCACTTTGCGAAAATGCAACTCCTTGCTGAAGAACTTGTTGTAATCCTGCTCCGCGGCAAAGCGGATTGCGTAATGCTCCGGAAAGAAGGTCTGCACCAGAACCCTGCCCGGGAATTCGCCGCGCCCAGCTCGTCCTGCTGCCTGTGTCAGAAGCTGAAACGTTCGCTCGGCGGCGCGAAAGTCTGGCAATGACAACGAAGTATCCGCCGAAACAACTCCCACCAGTGTAACGCCGGGAAAATCGTGTCCTTTTGCGATCAATTGCGTGCCAACCAGGATGTCAATCTTACCCTCCCGAAAATCTGACAGAATCTTGAGATATTGGGCTGGGCGTCGGGCTGCATCGCGATCCAGCCTTGCCACCCGTGCCTTGGGAAACATCTCGGCGAGTTTCTGTTCCAGCTTTTCAGTTCCTTCCCCCACGTAATAAATGTATTCGCTGTCGCATGACCGGCAGCGTTTCGGAACCGTAGTCTGGTAACCGCAATAGTGGCAGATCAGCCGGTTCTCGCGCCGGTGATAGGTCAGCGAAATTGAGCAGTTCACACACCGCTCCGTCTGCCCGCAGCTTCGGCAAAGCAGGAACCAGGAATAGCCCCGGCGGTTCAGGAGGAACATGGTCTGCTGTCCGGATTTGAGCTGTGCTTCCACCTCCTCGCGCAGCCGGCGCGAGATGGGAACCCGGGTCTGCGTCTGGCGGAACTCTTCCCGCATGTCGACAATTTCCACGCTGGCAAGCGGGCGCCGGCCCACACGCTCGCTCAGCGTCAACAGGTGGTACTTTCCCTTTTCGGCGTTTGCGTAGCTTTCCAGCGAAGGTGTGGCGGACCCCAGAACCACAAGCGCATTGGACAACCTGCCCCGCACCACGGCCGTATCCCGCCCGTGATAGCGAGGGGTTTCGTCCTGCTTATAGCTCGACTCGTGCTCTTCGTCCACGATGACGACGCCCACGTTCTCAAGCGGCGCAAACACGGCGGAACGTGTTCCCAGCACAACGCGGGCCTCGCCGCGACGCACCCGCCACCAGTCGTCATGGCGCTGGCCTTCGGCAAGGCTGCTGTGCATCACGACCATCACGTTGCCGAATCGTTGCCGGAATTGTTCATGAATCACGGGCGTCAAGGCAATTTCCGGCACAAGGACCAGCGCGGTCCGGCCGGAATCAAGGCAGTGCTCCACCAGGCGCATGTAGATTTCCGTTTTGCCGCTTGCCGTGATTCCGTGAAGCAGAACGGTGCTGAACTCACGCCGACTGAGCCGACCAGTCAGATCTTCCAGCACGCGATTCTGTTCCGCTGTCAGCGTATGGCGAAATGCGGAAATGTCGCCAGATTCAACCTGTGGGATCGCGGGCTCCGCAAATTCAATAAATCCCTGTGCTTGCAACTTCTTCAAGTGGGCCAGGGATGAGTGCGTGGATTTCAAAAGCGCTCGATGGTCGTTGACTTCACCATCGCGCTCAAGCGCTTCAATGATGCGCCGGGCCACTGGCGACAGCTTTGGAGGCTGGCCCCCCATCGGACCCGACAGACGAACCGCTATCACTTTTTTTTCTGCGCGGTCACGCTCAGCGTTGGAAACCGCCAGCAGGCGCTTTTCAATTGCTTGGTGGACAAGCCCCGGCGAAATGTTCTCAAACTTGCAGCGCAGCGCTTCCAGGGTTACACCGGGATGGTTCTCCACATGTTTCAGCAAGTTCAGTTCGGTACTCTGCCGGGCCTCATCTAGCAGGCTTTCAGCCATCTCACGCAGCTCTTGCTTTCCGGTCTCTGTCAGCACAACCACGCGCACCTTTCGCGAGTGTGGCTTCAGCGGCAACATGGCGCGGAACACTTCACCCAGCGGTGACAGATAGTATTCCGCAATCCACATTCCCAGCGTCAGGAGTTCTGGGGAAAGCACCGGCTCAGCATCAAGCACCCTGGCCACTGGCCGAGCTTCGATGCCGGGAGGCAAAGGCGCCGCTGCGGAAAGCACGATGCCGGTTGCGCGCCGGGTGCCAAGCGGAACCAGCACCCGCTGCCCAATGCGTACGTCCATGGAATCTGGAACAACGTAAGTGAGGGGGCGCTGCAGGGCGGTCATCACCGCCACGCTGACCAGCGTTGGCCTGCCGCGGCGACTTTTGCTTTTCGGGATGGATTTGTTTTCACCCATGGCAGGATTCTATGTTACACGGGCGGTGCTGGCTAGTGCGTAAAGCGGGATGTGCAGCCATAGGCTGCAATTCGTCCGCGCAGGGTCAGACAAGGCTGGCGCGGCTTCGCGCAGCCACAAGATGCGAATAGAAAGTTCCCAGTCTTTCCAGCATCTTCACCGCAAAGCTGAGATTGCGACGATTGATATGCTCGATGTTGATTCCCAGCGGCGGCGGGTCCGGCGGCAGATTGTCAAAAACGTCCATCAGGATTCTCTGCGCGAGATTCACACAACGCTCACAGGCCTCTTCGGCATGGTGGGACGAGGTCTCACCGGGAGGCTTGCTGATCAGAAAGCGATCGAGATCGGCCGGAACGTCGGCTCCCAGCCAGCGCAGAAACTCGATGTCGCGGTGATGGCTGACCGGGGCAAAACTTAGAAATATCCTTGCTTCAAGCCCGTTGAGGCGCTGAATCAGCCAAACGATATCATTTGAGTCAAACAGCACCTGGGTGGTAAAAAACGAAAGACCCTCCGCTGCCTTGCGCCGGATACGGTCCACCTCATGGGCGCGGCTGGGAATGCTGATCCCTCCCAGGGTAGCGGGCAGCCCAGTAGCCCGCACCTGGCGCGCCGTTTCAATTACGCTCGGCCCAGGGTACTTGATCTCGCTCGATTCGCCGCCCACCAGAATAAAGTTGCTAATGCCAAATTTGTCCTGCGTTTCCTCGATCCACCTCGCCTGGTCGGGGTGATAGATTACGCAGCGGTTAACAACCGCGTCCAGGTTAAATTCCTGCCGGATCTTCGCACCCAGAACCCGCGGCTCAATTCGTTCGACAAACTTAAAGGTCCTGTCTCCTCCGCGTGCCTCGTCATGGATCTCGGGCAGATTGATAGCGTCAGCCAAGCCCTTAATTTTGGCAATTTCCGCCATCGCGGAGTGGAGCGATTCCGCCTTGCCCACGGGGGGCGGCACCATCTCAAAGATACTGACCGGAATGTTCGGGTTCTGGATTTTGGCCTTGAGATCCATCAGAAATCTACTCGGGCTGCCCGCAACTTTCCTGATCTGTCTGCATAGCCCCTATTGGAACAACGCGATAGAAACATCATAGCATTCTCTGTGCAGGGTGGGCACATGCGCGGCCAAAGCACCAGCCAGCGGTTTAGCGAGGTGACTTCAGGAATTCAACGATGGTTTGAAAATCTTCCCGAAGAATCTTTTCTTCACGCGGATTACGAAGGACGTAGGCCGGATGGAATGTGGGCAGGGCTTTCGTGCCTTGGAAATCATAAAGCTGCCCGCGAATCTTGGTAATGCCCTCCTTTACTCCGAGGAGGGTCTTTACGGCAGGGGCTCCCAGGCAGCACACCAGCCGGGGCTTGATGGTCCGGATCTGCCGCAACAGGAACGGCGAGCACACCTCGATCTCGTCCGGCAACGGCGTTCGATTATTGGGCGGGCGGCACTTCACCACGTTGCAGATGTAGACGTCTTCTCGCTTCATTCCGGCCAGCTCAATCATGCGGTTCAGCAGCCGGCCGGCGCGGCCCACAAAAGGAAGTCCCTGCGCGTCTTCGTCGGCGCCCGGCCCCTCGCCAACAAAAACCAGTTCAGCGTGCGGATTGCCCTGACCAAAGACGATGGTGTGTCGCCCCGCAGCCAGACGGCAGCGATGGCAATCGCCCAGATCTTCGCGGATCTGCTCCAGAGTTTCATTTTGCCGCGTGGTGGTGGGCGACGGAGACTCAAACAAACTCATGGATTGGGCTGTGGGTCCCGCCGCGGCAACCCCTTGAGGCGCTGCGGCAGATGTGTAATGTGGAAAGGGGCGTTTGCCAAATGCAACCGATGACTGGCCGGGTGCGGGAGCATTTTCCTTTGGCGCAGAATTCCGGCTCGGAGCTGGAATTACGGTTACGGGCTGCACGGGAACCGTCGCGGTCCTGGTTGCTCCGGAACGCCGCACGTAAAACTCATCAATACCCAGGTCCTGATAGAACTCGAGCATGTCAGCCACTTTTCTGCATTGTTTTTCGTCCATTGCCCCAAACCCGGTTGCAAACTGCGCTACTTGCCGCCTGCCGCCACCCGCTTTGATCGCAGCGCGAGCGCTTCATCCAGAACCGCGTTTGCCACGTCCAGCTTGCTCATTTTTTCGAGAGGTTTCACCTGCCCGTCGGGAAAAACGAGCGTGACAATGTTGGTGTCGGAATCAAATCCAGCACCCTCCTGCGTGACATCGTTGGCCACAATCATGTCCAGGCCCTTCGCACGCGCCTTCACCGCCGCGTTCTCAAGCAGGTGGCTCGTTTCCGCTGCAAATCCCACGATGAGGTGTTGCGGTTTCCGGCGGTGCGAAATCTCCGCAAGGATATCCGGCGTGGGCTGAAGTTCCAAACGGAGTCCGCTCTCGCTCTTCTTAATCTTTTCCGCCTCAACCCTGGCCGGAGCAAAGTCCACAACAGCGGCAGCCATCAGGACCATAGTGGCCCGGTCGAGGCCGCGGAGCATGGCTCCGCGCATCTCCGCCGTGGTTCGCACATTTTCCACCGTAATACCGGCAGGCGCCGCCAGCCGCGTGGGTCCGCTCACCAGGGTAACCGATGCACCGCGCCGACGGCTGGCTTCTGCCAGCGCGTAGCCCATCTTGCCGGAAGAACGGTTGGTGATGTATCGAACGGGGTCGAGCGGCTCTTCGGTAGGCCCTGCGCTTACCAGGATCGTTTCGTTCCTCAGATCGTCGCGCAAGTTCAGGGTTTCAAAGACGGCCTGGGCAATTGACTCAACCGAGGTCAGGCGTCCTGATCCGGTCATGCCGCAAGCCAGATAACCTTCATCCGGGTCGAGAACGCGGACGCCGCGGGCGCGCAGTGTTTTCAGGTTCTGCTTCGTGGCTGCGTTTTCCCACATGTTGACGTTCATAGCGGGGGCGATGATGATCGGCGCTTTTGTCGCCAGGCAGAGTGTGGTGAGGAAATCATCCGCAACGCCGTGGGCCATTTTTGCGATGACGTTTGCGGTTGCCGGAGCGATAACCAAGGCGTCGATTGACTGCGCCACGGCAATGTGTTCGATGGCGCTCTCGACGTTCGGTTCTTTGCCGCCTTCGCCGAACGTTCCTGTGATGACCTTATGGCCGGAAAGAGCCGCAAAGGTAAGTGGCGTCACAAAATTGCGCGCGCCGGCGGTCATCACCACCTGAATGTCGAGACCGCGGTCCTGAAGCGTACGGAGCAGTTCCGCAGCCTTATAGGCAGCAATGCCTCCCGTAACTCCCAGCGCGACGCGCATCACGCCATCCTCGCCCGGGAGCTCGAGTACGATCCATCCCGCCTTGCATCGTTTTGATAGCTGGATGTCATCGGAATAGGTTCCGTCACAGGGGAATCTCGTTCTTACGGACGGTGCACGCGGCCTGACTGCTACAGTCGAAAAGTTTTATTCGTTCTCGTTTCCGGTTTTGACCGCAATGACTTCAAAAGGGACCAGGCCGGACGAGACCTCTTGCTGAGCAACCTTGGTGGCCTTTTTGGTTTGCGTCTGGACCAGCGGCCTGACGCCCGATTGAAGCTGACGCGCCCGCTTGGCCGAAATCAGAATGTAGCGAAATTTGCTGTCAATGTTGTTGGGTAACTCCATCTATCCTCCAATAAAGGTTCCAATAATATCCTCGATGCGCCGTTCCTGGCACTGGCGGCGCAAGCGTGATGCAAGCACAATGTTGCGGAGAGCCTCGGCTGCGACAGAAAGGCGGTCATTCACAATCAGGTAATCATACTCCTTCCAATGTGCCACTTCCTTGCGCGACATTGCAAGCCGTTCAGCGATGACATCGGGGGCATCTTCGTGCCGGTCCCGAAGCCGCCTTTCAAGGACCGCAAAGGAGGGCGGCAGCACAAAAATGCTCACCGTCTCCGGGATCCTCCGCCGCAGCTTCCTGTGTCCCTGAACGTCGATGTCGAGCAGGATATCGTGCCCGGCTTCCTGGGCTTCGCGAAGCTTACGCCACGAGGTACCGTAATAGTGGCTGTGTACGCGCGCCCACTCTACAAACTCCCCCTGCGCTTTTCGCCGTTTAAATTCTTCCGCCGATACAAAAAAGTATTCGCGACCGTTCTTCTCGCCGGCCCGCGGCGGCCGCGTACTGTAAGAAACCGAAAAAGCCAGCCCGCGCACAGAAGCCCGCAGTTTCTGAATCAGCGTGGTCTTGCCCGCTCCGGAAGGAGCAGAAATCACGAAGACGCTGCCCAGCCTGTTCGGCAGGTCGTTGGGTCCCAGTGCGTTCACTCGATGTTTTGCACCTGCTCGCGTAGTTTTTCGATCTCAGACTTCATTTCAATCGCCTGACGGCCGACCTCGACGCCGATTTGGGGGACGTCCGACGTTTTCGACAGCAGCGTATTGGCTTCTCGGTTCAGTTCCTGTAACAGGAAATCGAGTTTCTTACCCACTTCCTGACTTTCGGCAAGAAGCTGCCCCGCCTGGACTAGGTGGCTCTGAAACCGCGTCAATTCCTCCGTAATGTCTGACCGCGAGGCCAGGTAGGCGACCTCCTGGGCAAGCCGCGCAGCATCCACGTGGACCGCTCCCAGAAGTTCGTGCAGCCTGTTTTCCAGCCGCTGCTGCGCATACTCTGGGATGCGGCGCGCCTGTTTAGCGATTCCCTTGCGCAGCGCCTCCAGATGGTCCAGGCGTTCAAGGATATCTTTCTCCAGCGCTGCGCCTTCGCGGTCGCGCATGGTGTTGAGTGTTTCGAGCACACCCTCCATTGCCGGCTCCAGTATCTTTCGAATCGCGGCCAGTTCCTTCTCCGAAAGCTCGTTTTCGGTCGAAAGCACCCCCTGAATTTTCAAGAGCTGCACGACGTCCATCTCACCAGCGAAGCCCAACTCATCCCGCACTTCCCGGCACGCCGCAACATAGGACCTGAGCAGTTCACGGTTAACTTTGAACCCTTGGGTGTCGGTCCGTTCCAGATTGAGGGCGACTTCCACGTGCCCGCGAACGACGTACTGTTTTACGATCCGGCGCAACGCTGGCTCCAGCGGAACGAGTTCCGACGGCAATCGGAACTGCAAATCCAGAAACCGGTGGTTGACTGATTTCACGGCGATGTTGAGGGCAAAACCGCCCTCTTCCCGGCGCGCCTTGCTGTAGCCTGTCATGCTGCGAACCATTTTAGCTCCTGCTATCATTCCCGCCGGCACGTCCCGGCCTTGCCCGCAGGCCGGCTTTGTGCGGCGAATTTACGCTTCGGCATCCACAAACTGCAGTTCATGCAATCGCTGGTAAATTCCGCCGCGGGTCACAAGATCCTCGTGCGTGCCCACCTCGGAAATAGTCCCCCGGTCCAGCACCACAATGCGGTCCGCGCGCCGGACCGTGCTGAGCCGGTGAGCGATCACCAGGACCGTCCGGCCCGACATCAGGTTTCCCAGAGCCTTTTGCACCAGCGATTCGGATTCCGTATCGAGTTCCGAGGTCGCTTCGTCCAGAATCAGGATGGGGGAATTCTTCAGCAGCGCCCGGGCAATCGCCAACCGCTGTCGCTGACCGCCGGAAAGCCGCTGGCCGCGCTCGCCGATCATCCCCTGATACCCGCCGGGCCGCTCTAGGATGAATTCGTGCGCAAGCGCAGCGCGCGCTGCCGTCTCCACCTCGGCCTGACTACGCGACCCGTTACCATAACAAATATTATTGAAAATGGTGTCGTTAAAAAGGATGGTTCCCTGGGTGACCATGCCGATCTGCGAGCGCAGAGAGGCGATTCTAATGTCGCGAACGTCGTGGCCGTCAACCAGCAGGCGGCCGTGCGTCACATCATAAAATCGCGGAAGCAGGCTGGCCAGGGTGGTTTTTCCTGCACCGCTTGATCCCACCAGCGCCACCACTTCGCCCTTCTTGATTCTCAGGTTTACGTTCTGCAGCAGGGGAACGCCCGGCTCATACTCAAAGTCCACGTGGTCGAAAACAAGCTCATGCTCGAACGGAGGCAGCGCTATGGCATCGGGCTTCTCCTGCATTTCCGGAGTTACCTGCAGAAACTGGAACACCTGCTCCGAAGCGCCCACCGCCTGTTGGACGGCGTTGTTGACGCCCGTCAGCCGTTTGATGGGTTCACCCATCTTGAATAATGCGTAGACAAAACCGAGAAAGTCGCCCAGTGTCTGCGTTTGGTGCAGGATGGCATTCCGCTCGTAGAGTAGGAGCCCGGAAACGGTGATCATGGTCAGCAGGTCCATCAGCGGAGGCGTTGCGGCCTGGGCCTTGATCCAGCGCATGTTTGTGTGCAGCAGTTTATGCGTGGCGGCCTTGAACCGCGCCACTTCGAAGTGCTCCATCACAAAGGCTTTCACGATACCGATGCCGGTGAAAGTCTCCTGAACAAGATTGTTGATGTCGGCCATTCTATCTTGGCTGGATCGGCTGGACCGGCGGACCAGCCTCCCGATATTGGCGGACGGGTACACCACAAGGGGCACCAGGGCAAGCGAAATCAGAGCCAGTTTCCAGTCGTAGTAAAAGACCACACCGAGCAGGGCAATCAAAGTGAAGCAATTCCTGAAAAAGTCGGCAGCCACCTGCGAAACCGCGTACTGAATCCTGTCCGTATCATTGCTGATGGCTGAAATCAGCCGCCCGGTGGGGTTCCGCTTGAAAAAGGCCATCGTCTGTTGAACGATCTTGGCGTAAAGCTGGTTGCGCAGGTTCTGCACGGCCGATTGCCCGATGAAATTGATTTCTACCGTGGCCAGGTACCTTGAGATTCCTTTCACGACGGTTATGGTGATCAGGGAAAGGACCACGACGGTCCAGACATTGTGGATGTGGCCTAGGAAGAAATCCTGCAGGTAAACCTCGCGGTGGTTCCACGGAAGCCGGAACAGGCTAATGCCGGAAGAAGCACCGGGCTTTAGAACATTGTCGCCAATGGGTTTGATGAGGAGGGCGGTAATCGCCTCACACGCGCCCACCAAAGCCATCAGGAAAACAGCCATGGCAAGGCGCAGTCTGTAAGGTCGGAGAAATCCTAGCAGGCGTTGAACTTGGCTCATCCGGCGTCCTACCCACAGGCTGGAGAGCCCGCCGGGCGTGGAAAACTAAAATCTTAATCTTCGCCAAAAGCGAAGTCAAGCCGCAGGGCTTGGCGCGGGCTCCTGGCTACTTACTCTATCACAATAGCAATCTATTGAAAATAGGAGTCTTACCGCGGAACCGGACCTCATTCACACTGCCGCACTGTCAACGCAGTTCCGGGGCAAGGGCCGCGGCACCATACAGGGGTGAATAGTTTCCAAGTTCCGCCTGGACCACTTTGGTGGAACATTCGAGCATCGGCGCCGAAAATTCATCAAGATACTCGCGCACCGGATTCAACAGAATCAGTCCTGAGAGGGCCACGCCGCCACCTAGAATTATCATGTCAGGATTCAGGATTCTTATGGCAGTCAGGAGGGCCTTGGCCAGGGCGCGGGCAGCTTCGTGCACAATGAACAATGCGCCTTTCTCGCCCTCGGCGGCGGCGCGGAAGACTGCTTCGGCAGTTATTTGATCCAGGTTTCCGGAGCAAAGTTCAAGAGTCCTCGCCATAACCTCGGGCTTTCTTCGCGCGAGACCACGGCCACGCAATCCAATGGCGGTCCCGGAACAGACGGTTTCCAGGCATCCTCGCCCGCCGCAGGAACAAACTGCGCCCGAGTCAGAAACCGGAATATGTCCGAGTTCGCCGGCCATGGAATCCTTGCCACGATGCACACGCCCGCCACAGACCACTCCGCCGCCGATGCCGGTGCTGATGGTGAGGTACAGCACAGAATCCGTGCCTCGCCCGGCGCCAAACCGGAACTCACCCAGTGCCCCGGCGTTGGCGTCATTGTCGACAAGACACTCGAGGCTGAGATTGTCCTCTACCCACTGGCCCAGCCTGAAACCCCGCCAGCCAGTGACGTGCATTGAATTTACACGCTGATGCCTGAAGTCAACCGGCCCGCCGAAGCTGATCCCACAGGAACGCACGGGCTGGTCCGATTTTGCCATCAGGCCCTGTGCCCTCTCGCGAAGTTCGCCCAGCATCCATTCGCGTCCTCCGGAAGCATCAGTCCGGCCCTCCGAAAGAAGAAGCCTGCGGCCCTCAGAATCAAAGAGGGCCACGTGGAAATGAGTTCCGCCGATATCAGCGGCCAGCACGTTATTCATGTTTATGAGGGTCCCTCAACACTTCGGGCGGTCCCACGTGGGCGTTTCGGGTAAGCTGTTGTTTTCAGGCCCCGTGGTTCCGCTCCAAGTCACGATGCACGACCTTGGTCTTATAGCCTTCTTCTTCGAGAAGCTCGCCAATATGCTCGGCTAGCGCCACGGACCGGTGTCGGCCGCCGGTGCAGCCGATCGCGATCGTCAGGTAGCTTTTGCCTTCGCGGACATAGTGCGGCAACAGAAAGAGAAGGAGGTCCGACAGCCGGCTGAGAAACTCAGTGGTCTGGGACTGCGACTCAACATATTCCCTGACTTCCGGATCGCGCCCGGACTTTTCACGCAGGCCTGCGATGTAATTGGGGTTGGGAAGAAACCGGACATCGAAAACCAGGTCCGCATCCTGCGGAACTCCGTGCTTAAAGCCAAACGACAGGACGGAAACCAGCATTGTCTTACGCTGGCGGCCACCAAACCGGTCCTGGATCAACTGCCGAAGCTCATGAACGTTCATCCGGCTGGTGTCGATGACAGTTTCGGCAAGCTGGCGCATGGGCTTGAGTAAAGACCGCTCCAGGCGGATGCCTTCCCGAACCGGAAGATTGCGGCCCAGCGGGTGCGGCCGGCGCGTCTCTTCAAACCGTTGGATGAGCGCTTCGTCAGAAGCTTCAAGGAAAACCAAAGCTACTTTAAGGCCGTCACGGCCCAGACGCTGGTAGGCAACGGGAAGCTGGCTGAGTGCCTCGCCCTCGCGAATGTCCACCACCACGGCCGAACGGGGGATGTGGCTTCCCGCAGCCGCGCACATGTCGGCGAACTTGGGGATCAGCCCAACCGGCAGATTGTCCACGCAATAGTAGCCCAGGTCCTCAAAAGCCTTCAGCGCCGAGCCCTTGCCTGAGCCACTGAGGCCTGTAATCAAGACAAGCCGCCGGGTCACTTTTCTGGAATGGTTCTTTTTCATGCGCGCGGCACAACCGGATGGAGCAGCGTTTTAGTGTTCCGGAACTCTGCACGTCTTCCCTGTTATCTAGAACCCAGGGTGAAAGAGTCTGTTACCAACGAAAACCGCGCTGCGTTCTCAATTCGGCGCACATACTGCATACGACCGCATTGGGTGTACCGCTGGGGCGGCTCCGTCTCGTTCAGAGGTCGCAAGCACAGGACGTTCCGGCGGGACGTCTCTGCAAAATGATCAGGATTCTGGTTCTACCAGGCCCAGTTTCCCGTCAGGCCGGCGATAAACAACGTTCACGCGCTCACTTTCGATATTGCGAAAGACAACCAGCCCGCTCTGAGCGGCCGCCAGCGACGCAATCGCCTCTTCCAGTGTCATGGGTTTTACGGGGAGACGTTCCGATTCAATCGGGACGCGCTCGTCGTGGTCGGTGCGGCTGCTCTGGAAAACATTCAGCGTGATGTTCGAAGTGGGTTTGGGACGGCGCTTCTTGGTACGCTTCCGCTCAAGCTGGCGGACCGCTTGTCGCTCCAGCTTGTCGAGAGCTCCCTTGATGGCGCTTCGATCATCGCCGGCCTCCATTATGCCGACCAGTGTGTGGTCTCGAAAAATGGCCGTGATTTCGGCGGTACGGCTGCGCTTTTCCGCTGTCAGAACCACATGCAGTTTGGGCTGTCCGGGGAGCAGTTTTTCCAGCTTTCTCAGCCGCTGAAAGGTATACTCCTGAAGCCCGGAAGTGACACTAACCTGCCGTCCTGTGAAATCAACATCCATAACAGCACCTCCTTTGTTCCTCTTTCGATTTGGCGATGCAGCAGGACTGTTCATCCCTTAACTCGGCGTTGGTGCGTACTGGGAATCTTCATATCTTCACGGTACTTGGCAACCGTCCGGCGGGTCACATTGAAACCCTGTTGGCGCAGATGTTGCATGATGACTTCATCGGTGAGTGGGTGGGCGGAGTCTTCCTCTTCAATCATCTTCTTCACAATTCTCTTCAGGCGGATCAGAGAGGTATTGCCTCCCTGCGGCCCCTGGACGGATTCAGAAAAGAAATAGCGAAGCTCGTAAACGCCCTGAGGTGTGTGAGCATACTTGTTGGCAACCGCGCGGCTGACCGTGGAGGGATGCACGCCGACTTCCTCGGCCACCTCCTTGATCATCATCGGCCGCAGATGATCGATCCCTTTTTCCAGGAACTCAGTCTGACGCTGGATAATGGACTCACAAACGCGCACGATCGTGTGCTTGCGCTGCTCGATGTTTTTGATGAGTTGCAAGGCTGAGTTGCAGCGTTCCTTCACGTAACTCCGCACCTCGCGCGTTGACGCACCGTCCG
Source organism: Acidobacteriota bacterium (assembly GCA_021787735.1). Classification (GTDB taxonomy): domain Bacteria; phylum Acidobacteriota; class Terriglobia; order UBA7540; family UBA7540; genus SCRD01. The sequence goes on from JAJYLL010000033.1 coordinate 35,929, forward strand.
ACAGCAACCGCCGGTAGTGCCGGCTCAGGCGCAACTGGGGCAGGCCATCTTCGTTCAGGCGGACTTCGTAACCGCTGCTCGTCTTCACGATGAAAACGTCCGGCTCAATCAACTGAGGCTGCTCTTTGTTGTAGCGCTGGCCGGGGCGGGGGTCGAGCTTGCGGATGATCTCGATGGCTTTTTCGACAGCCGGCACTGGACGGTCAAGCGCACGGGCAATTTCACGGTAATGCTTATTCTGGAGCAGTTTCAGGTGGTCGGAAACAATCTGGGCCGCGAGGGTGTTTTCAGGCGCCAGGGTGCGAAGCTGAATCAACAGGCACTCGCGCACGTCCCGGGCCGCTACTCCGAGGGGATCAAACTCCTGAACCATGGCCAGCGCCGACTCGACATCGGCCTGCTCGTGACCTCCGGTCCGGGTGATCTCTTCCAGGGTTGTGCTCAGGTATCCATCCTCGTTCAGGTTGCCGATAATCGATTCCGCGGCACTGCGCACCGCCTCGGAAGACTTGGAAACGCTTAGCTGCCAATCCAGATGATCGGCCAGGGACGAGGGCTGAGACAGGAAGTTCTCGAACGAGGCCTTTTCATAAACTTCGCCCGCCGGCGCCTTGAATCCCGGATCAAGGTAGTCCCGGAAAAATGATCCGAAATCAATCTCCTCGAAGGAATCGCGGTTCCCGTTTTCGGTCTGGCCCTCACCAGGAACGAGTTCGCCCGTTCCATTAGAGTCAGCTTTGAGCGAGACCTCTTCAACCGTGGGTGCGTCCTCCGGCACTTCTTCGAGGACGGGATTGGCGATCATCTCCTCATTAATCATCTCGCGCAGTTCCAGCCTGTTCAGCGCCAGGACGCTGACCATCTGGACAAGGCCGGGCGTCAGGATCTGCTTCTGTGCAACCTTGAGGTTCAGCCCGATTCTTGGTTGAGTTCCACCCATCAGACTACCAGTTTAAAATTATCGCCGAGATAAATCCTTTTCACTTCCGAGTCGTTCCCCAGTTCCTCGGGCGACCCGGCCCGGAAAATCCTTCCATTGTTGATAATGTACGCGCGGTCCGTCACTCGCAAGGTCTCGCGTACGTTGTGATCTGTGATCAAAACCCCAATGCCACTTTCCTTCAGCCGGACAATGATCTCCTGAATGTCCAGCACGGTCAAAGGGTCAATCCCGGAAAACGGCTCATCTAAAAGTATAAACGAAGGCGAGATGACGAGGGAACGTGCAATTTCCACTCGCCGCCTTTCACCGCCGGAAAGCAGATATCCGTGGCTCCGCCGAACCTGCTGCAACCCCAGGTTTTCGAGCAACTCCTCAAGGCGCTCACGCCGTTCGTGGGCCGTCAGCGGAAGCGTTTCTAGAACGGCAAGGATGTTCTCTTCCACCGTCAGCTTGCGAAAGATCGACGGTTCCTGCGGCAAGTAGCTGATGCCGCTCCTTGCCCTCAGATACATGGGATACCCCGTAATGTCCGTCTCGTCCAGAGTCACCTGGCCGGAATCCGGGCTGATCAGGCCGACAATAATGTAAAAGGTGGTGGTCTTGCCTGCGCCGTTCGGACCCAGTAGCCCGACAACCTCGCCCTGGGCGATAGTCAGGCTGATGTTGTCTACAACCTTGCGCCCCTTGTACGCCTTTGTCAGGTCAACCGTGGAGAGAATATGCATCGTCGCTCACTGCGCGACACGGTGTTTAGAAACCGCCGGGGAACTGGCGCTCCCATCAACCAGCAACCTATCATTGTGAATATAGAAAGTCAAACGTTGCCCCGTCATCGATCCCTTTTCCGCATCGTGAACCGTCGGCGGCCCTCCGGTCATGACAACCTTTCCGGTTTCCGCATCATAAACAGCGTTCTCACCCATAGCATACCGCATGGGCTGCACAATCTTCACATGTCCTTCGGCAACCGCACGCTCTACTTCAGAATCCCCATTCTTCAAGCCGGAAGAAAAATAGATGTCGAGCCGGTCCGCCTGGATTCTTGTGTCCGCAGTATCCATCTCAACATTTCCGGCATAGCGCGCCTTGCGGCCGGCATCAAAGTACTCAAGCCGATCAGCCCGGACAATCAAAGGGCTGGTACCGGGCTGACCTGCTTTTCCTCCAGCAGTTCCAGCCGGTGCCGGCTGCAGGTGAGATGTTACCACCCTGGAATTCGTGCTGACGCGCCGCTGGTTCTTATTGACATCAAGTGACGCCGACTCCACCACATCAGTGCCGCGCCAGGCACGAACGTGGCCCTCGTAGTGGACCGTCTGGCTGAGGCGGTCAACAATCATGCGGTCCGCCACCACGTTTGTGGGAAGCAACGCAGGGTTTCGGGGATCGGTGTGAATGGCGTGCACGCCGCCGATTCCTTCTGCGGTGTCTGAAGCAAGCAATATCACAAACTGGTCGGCGCGCGCCCGCGTGCTGGGGTCCCAAATTTCAGGGTGCCCCGTCAGAATCAGCTTCTGCTCAACCGCCAGGACGCGGGCATGCTCGCTCTTCGCTTCAAGGTTCCCGTCGCGAAAACGGAAATCCCCGCTCTGCTCCACCGATTGGACAACCTCGGAGGCAGGATCAAATGTAGCCACAAGTTCGCGTGCCGTCGAAACCGCCGGAGTCTGGTCCTTGGAGTTCGGAGGCCGCGCAAAAACGATTTGGGTCCCACCCGTTCCACGAAGTGATTCAAGCTGACTTGCGGGATTGAATACCATGAAAAACCTGGCCGCGGTCACCGTCCGGTCACCCTCTTCAGCACTTGTGGGATAAAGGACCAGCTTCCCAGGTCCCGCGGTTTCCGCACTCTTTATCTTCTTCCCGTTGGGCCAGAATGAAAATTGCAACTTGTCAGTGGCAAGGTCTTCTTTCGAAACCTTTCCGCCAAGACTTTGCGGTCCGGAGGCAGCACTCCGGGGGCTGTGCCTCTGATCAATCGTCAGGCGAACCTTACCCATGGCCACGCCACCGGCCGGAACATGAGTGGCAGGATCAAAGTTCAGCACAACCTCATGCGCCGCAAGGTTGGCGATTGCGCCACCCTGCGTGGATTCGCCCCGCACGTGACCTGCTGCGGTCAGTTTGCTGAGCCGGTTGGTGAGCGGGTCAAGATGTCCGCGCAACACGTCGGATTGCAGATTCAGTCCTCCGCCACGGGTCGTGTCCATCGCGCGAGTGTTGCCTGATAGCAGCACTTCCGTGATGCGGTTGTGAGCGTTCAGCAAAATTGAGCCTTGGCTTGCTGCCACGGTGCGATTGCCCTGACGGATTCTCACCGGCCCCCACAATTGCATCCCTTCAGCCGCCCCTCCGTAGCGCACCCGGCTGGCAGACATCTGAATGGGCGCGCCCGCATGCGGCTTCTTCTGGGAGTGAAACTCCGCCTGGACGTCCTGTTTCAAGATGATCTCGCCCTTGTCGGTCCCGTAGATGAGACCACGCGCCGAACCGGATACATCTCCAAGATGAAAGCCGACCGGAGTGTCGCTTTCAAGCTGCGTACCGTGGTCAGTGGAACTCACTTTCGACGTCCTGATGTACACCGGCTGGCGCGCGGGGTTCGCGTCCGTGGGTGCCTGATTGATGGGCTGGCCGGGTTTTAAGGTAAGGTCCCGAATCTGGCTGGGGGTGGCGTTCAGTACAAGTTCAACATCGCCGGGCGTTGAAAGATTGCCCGTGGTGGGATTGTATTCACCCTCGGCTGTTCTCAAGACATCGGATCGCTTTCCCGAGCGGCCGAAGAACTCGACGTAAACATCCTTCAGCACGGTCGAGCCGCCCTCCTTGTAGGCAAGCATCTGCGCCGCGTGAATGACGAAGAGCCTCTGCCCTTTGTCTGAGCGGGTAAAGGTTACTCCGGAGAGTTGCTGATTAACGTCGCTGGCAAGTTCGGGAGGCTTGGGGAGCGGCACGCGCCGGACAGTCCTGCCGAGCCAGTAGGTCCACAGAACGACAACCGCCGTGACGGCCAAGCCTGCGCCTGCCAGAATCCTGACCCAGCGCTTACTCCGGACGTGTCGCTTAATACTGTTGTTCACAATCCCGCGTTCAACCCTCCCCTTGGCTATTCTAAACCCCGGAGGGGTATATACCCTTTAGATTCCGCGAACCTGAGAGAGGTTTAAAAGAGCGGGCAGAGCGCAATCAGTAAAATTTACCCAACGTTCAAAAGCAGTACAGAAATTTCAAACCCCAATCAAATCCAGGGAAAGAAATCCACTAAGTATTTTATAATCATTCACTTATAAAAGCATAAAGATTGCCACGAAAATCCCACACGTCCCATTCGGGGGCTTGCGAGCGCGATGTAGGCTACTTTTATAAGCTCGTGCGGAAGCCGCAAACTCCGTCATTCTGAGCTCGGTCGCTTTCCACCGGCGAACGGCACTGAACGAGCTGAACGGTCTCGATGTGAGTATCGCGACAGATGCGCCAGCCGCGAAGAGCCCGCGGCCGGAAGGCACCTGACCGTATCCACCAGCGTCATCTATTCAAGAGCGAGCCCATGATGCCCCCGACGACGCCTCCCTCGGCGGCCTGGGCTGTTTGTGCGGGCATATACTCCGACAGCTCCTGCGCCAGCCTCGAAATGGGCAGTGTTTGCAGCCAGATTTTTCCCGGCCCGGTCAGTGACGCCAGGAAGATTCCGTCGCCGCCAAAGAGCATATTCTTAATTCCCGGCACGGTTGTAATCTCAAATCCAACGCCTGCCTGGAACGCGCCCACGTGCCCTGGATGCACCCGCAGATTTTCTCCCGGCTGCAGCTCCTTCAAGATCAGTTCGCCTGAAAGCTCAATCCATGCGGTGCCCGTTCCGCTGACGCGCTGCAGCAGAAAGCCCGCGCCGCCAAAGATGCCCGCTCCCAGCGATTGCTGAAAGCCGACGCTGATCTGAATCTGCGGCGTACCGCACAAAAATCCGTGCCGGTGGATCAGGTATTCGTTTGCCGGGTCAACTTGCATCGGAACAATATGCCCCGGCAGTTTTGTGGCAAAGGAAACTGTTCCCGGAGCGCCCACGGCCTGGTACTGCGTCATAAACAGCGATCCACCTCCCGCCACGCGCTTCAGCACGCCGAAGATTCCTCCGCCTCCGCCAAACTGGGTGTGGGTGGTCAGCTCAATGGAACTCGTCATCCAGCTAAGCTCACCCGCCTCGGATACAACCGTCTCGCCCGGGTCAAGCGCAACTTCCAGCACGGGCATCGTGGTGCCAAGAATGCGACTCTGCATGTAAGACTCCTTGTATAAATTGTGCGCCGCCGGCGAACCTTGCACCACCGCTCAGCGCACGATTGAATGTATATCCTAAACGCCCGCCCCGACAAGTACCGCGGCCCTTTACGGCCCGCGGCTGTTGCGGTTTCGCGGGCCGGTTGTTTGATGATTTTCCCCTCTACCTCAGGGAGGGGGTGGCGGAGGTACGACGCCGGGTGAGGGGGTTCCTGCTTTCCCTACTTCCTACTTCCTACTCGCTACCACCTCTATGTCGAGAGGGTGCCGGAGGTACGACGGCGGGTGAGGGGGGTGTAGCGCGGTCCTTGCACCATCAACCCCCAGCGGCCCCGCCATGCCCGTCACCCTGAGTGAAACGAAGGATCCCTGCATTTCTCTCAAGCAAAATACGGGGGTTCTTCGCTCTGCTCAGAATGACAAACGCGCGCGGTTGCAAGCCCCCGGGAGGGCCGAAAGACTTTAGCCCACGGCGTGAGCCGTGGGATTCAATTTGCGTTAAAATTTCCCCCAAGCCCCGGCAGGGGCGAAAGACACGCGGCTTGTCGATAAGGTGCAGGCTGGCGTGAGCACAAGCAGAAACGTCCCGCTGCGCGGGATCGCAGACTCGACAAAACGCGAATCTGCGCCACCCGCCGCAAACGGCTTGCTGTGTTTCACATCATGTCATCCAGTCGCTTCTTTAGCCCTACGGCTTCAACTTCTGTAACACCAGCCATCGCAAAGAGAATTCGGTCAACAAAAATCTGGTAGGCTTGAGATTCCTCTGCAAGTGCTGAACGGTTGCGTTTACTTATTTCGCCCCTGTCCCTCTCAATGTCAATAATGCGTTTGGCTACAAGGTCCAATACTCCTGCGATCTCCAAACTAAACGGCCCCTTCAACAAGTGTGGTTCGAGCAACTCAAACGCATTGTCCAGCTGTCTTTGTTGGATATCACTTATTATTTGATCGATGTCGTCAAGATGCCGATTCGAAGCTAATATTGGGCAAGGCAAATTATTAAATTGATACTCATTTACCTTTGAGTTGGTGCTGCCAAGCCGAAAGTACCAGTCGAGCAACTTGCTATTCAAAAGGACTAGCAAGACAAGTGGGGGAATCTTGCAGTCGGGATACGGAACATAACTAATCGTATCGAAGCAGAACTCTCCAGCTGGAATGGGGCAGGCAATAATACGCCGAAAGTTGTTTTGCGGAGAACTCCGTTGGAAACCAATACGCGCTTGGCGAGAGTGCATCGCCTTCGAATTTTCACCTCGCCCATCTAGGAAAGCTTTTTCATTCAGATGTAATGATTTCCCTTGCGACGCCTCGCGCAATGCATATAGTGTGATGTTTGACCCGCGCAATACTAAGCGCCCGTTTGTGTGGTCCTCGGATAGAAAGTCCCTATCAGTAGTTTCATTGACCTCACCCTGATATGACGTGCAAACATCACCCAATCGCTGAAAGTTCCCAGATTCCATAATCCGCACAGCTAAGTTCCAGTCTTCTTGCGAACAACTTGTTATCGTTAGATTAGATGGGTCATAAAGGGGAATGTCCTTTACAGTAAGTTTCAGAGACGGCGAATCTATGCTGATGAGATTCGCAGGATGGACCCTAGAAACAAAAGGCCTGCTGCGAATGGCACTCTTGGCGCTTCGCCTATAGACAAGAATCGAAGTTGAAAGCTTGGCGTCTTTGAACACACGCTTAGCTGGATTGTCCTTTTGCGGAAATGCCTCGATAGCTTCGAACGTACCACCGCTTATAATTTTTTGCCTAATCCCGCGCGCTTGTTCATCACCTAGAACTGCCATGGGCGTGATAAACCCAAGCCGCCCACCCTCCGCGAGCAAGGAGAGGGATCGGCATACAAATAGCTTGTAAAGATTATTCTTCCCAACAAAAGAAGGCTTGAACACGTCAGAATGCTTTAGGAACCTCTTGAAGCCATCCAGGCTCTTTCCGATTTCCTTTTCAG
>JAJYLL010000150.1 GCA_021787735.1 Acidobacteriota bacterium
TCATGAACTTCATCGAAACTTACAACCAGGAGGCTCGGCCTTTTCAATGGACTTACACAGGCAATCCCCTGGCTGCATAATAAGTCAACGCAATTGTCGAACGCGACACTAGTGACTCAAAAACCCGTCGAACTTGGCATCGACCCTGCCGATGAAACCATTCGCATGGGGCCGCTCCGGGTGCGCTTTATGATTACCGGCGAGAACTCAAGCGGTACCGTCGCCGCATTCGAGCTTTTTTGTTCCAGCCGCACAGCACCTGGCGGCGCCGGCGCACAGCCACGATCATTATGAAGAGACAATTTACGGCGTTGAGGGAGTACTGACTTGGACAGTCGCTGGAAATCCTATCGACGTGGGCCCCGGGCAGGCACTGTGCATTCCCCGCGGCGCTGTCCACAGGTTCGATAACAACGGCAGCCGGGACGTGAAAACGGTCTGCGTAATCACGCCAGCGGCCATCGGTCCGCAATATTTCCGCGAGGCTGCCGAGGTGGCCAACGCGGCTGGGGGCAAGCCGCCTGACAAAGCAAAGATGATCGCGATCATGCTTCGGCACGGCCTCACGCCGGCCGCGGCTTAGGCGCGCAGGCCCTACACACCTCCCCGATCGGAAGCGGGGTTTACGGCTCTAATTGTGGGATGACGCTCAGTTCTGTTGTGGGTCCCACAAAGGATGTCCGCAACGGTCGCAATGGGCAAGAAGCACCCGCACGACGTCATCCTGGAAGGCCGGCCTGTTCAAGTAAAACACAGATCCAAGTTCAAATGCCTGAGGTTGCAACTCCGCATCGGCGCCCGCGCTTATAACCAGAACGGGAACGTTCTGCCCGTCATCTCCGGCTCGTTTCAAGATTCTCTGAGTCTCCAGAACGCCTGTCCCCTCATCCACAATCACCAGTTCTATAACCATCACCTGGAGAACCGCAAGCGCTGCCTCCAGTGTGTTCATCGTGATGGGAACGAATCCGATGGACAGCAAGATCGCGCGGTGGTGATCAATAAAGCCTCTGTCACCGCTGAAAATCAGGACGCTTGATCCAATTTCGTACATGTCCGGAGCGAGGTAATTCTGGGTGGTTTCACTCATTTATTTTCACTCCAATCGCGGCCGTCTCTTATCTGCCGGCTTGCGCCAAATCTCCCCATGCGCGCAGCAGGCTGGTTAAGTGACCGCTCTCTTGGCCTGAACCTCGCGTCCTCGGCGAACAACTTCTTCCGCCTATCGAATCGTATGACCTACAAAAACGTTGATTTAGGAACTATTATAACAACAATTTCCCGAGTGTTATCTGGAGTCCGTGATCCCTGTCACAGGTGGGCGTGACAACCGAGCTCGCACCGCCCTCTACGGAGCCCGACAATGCCTTCCCAGTGATGGCAAACAGTTCGAAATGACTTGCGTTCGTATCTTCGGCCACTCTGTGAGTGAATCGCTTGAAAAGCGTCCTTGAACTGGTAACACAGCGTCTTGTCTATTTTCGAACCGTCGTCACAGGGTCTGATGCAAACACTGCCTTGCTGGTTTTCCACATTTGATCTCGTGTTACACTTCGTACCTGCAAATCGGCAGGGTCAGGGAGGGTTCTTGAATGAGGGTGCACAAACCTGGGATGGCGGCTGGCAATGTTCCCGGCAACAACAGCAGTTCCACACCACAAACACAGGCAGAACGGCGGACTTTGCTGCCGGTGTTCGCGGCACTGATTGCGCTTTGCGCGGCCCTGGTCGCGACCGGCAGGAATCAAGGGGCAACAACAAGAGCGCGAACGATGCCGGAACCGCCTCCGGATTGGGCTTACGCCGTCAACCCTCCGGAGAAAGCGTCACCTGCCAAGCCCGCTGATAACAATCTCCAGCACGTGCCGGGAAGCGCGGCGGCGTTTACGCTGCGGCAGATCAACGACGGCTTCAATCCACCCGACTGGCATCCGGACGGCCACCCGCCCATGCCCGAGGTTGTAGCACATGGCCGCAAGCCGGAGGTGCTGGCTTGCGGCTACTGCCACATGCCCAACGGCCAGGGCCGTCCTGAAAATTCCAGCCTGGCCGGCCTGCCTGAAGCCTACATCATCAAGCAGATGACCGATTTCAAGAGCGGCCAGCGCACGACTTCAAACCCCGATTTCCTGCCGGCCACTGCCATGGACACCCATGAAAGCAAAGCGAATAAGAAAGAAGTCGAATCCGCCGCCAAATACTTCTCCGGGTTGACACCCAAGCCGTGGATCCGCGTAGTCGAGACCGCAACTGTTCCCAAAACGCACGTTGCGGGCTGGATGCTGGTTCCCATGGCGGGTGCCGGGGCGGAATCGATCGGCCATCGCATCATCGAGACGCCCGTGAACGTGAAATTGACTGAGATGCGCGACGACGCGTCCCCCTTCATCGCCTACGTCCCCCCGGGCAGCATTGAAAAAGGAAAGCAACTGGCCATCACCGGCGGAGCGGGGAAAACCATGGCGTGCGACATCTGCCACGGGCCGGACCTCACGGGCAGCGGCGACGTGCCCTCCATCGCAGGCCGTTCGCCCAGCTACATTGTTCGGCAACTCCATGACATCCAGAGCGGCGCCCGCTCCGGGCCGGACGTCATGATGATGAGACCGGTGGTTGGCAGGCTGACCCTCGACGACATGGTTTCGCTCGCCGCCTACCTGGCCTCGCTGCACCCGTGAGTCAACCCGTCGCCCAATCGCGGTTGGGGATTCATGTTCTCACGCTCATTTGGAATTCAGCTCCCGCAAGAGTCCATGCCCCGAAACTCGCGCGGGTTGAGAATCCAGCCCGCATATCCGTGCAGATTCCTGACCCTCACCCACCACTCCGTTTGCGGCAATGATAGAACATCAAAGGGGTAAGCCTCGTTACCCTTGTGGACAGCCTCCGCGTAGAGTTCGCCTCTGTGGGCGGCTCCCTTGTACCAGAAGAGGGCGACACCCTCACCCTCGAGATGAAGCACATACAACTTCGTCCCGGCTGGAACTGTCACATCGTAAAATCTCGTCGGTTTCGTTACGATCACAACGCCGGCTTTTCGAGTGATAATCAGGCCGGTCAGCGCATACACCGTTTCGCCGGGCCGAATTGTGAACGCCAGGCCGGAGTCCGTGCTCGCTGATTTATACGCACTCTGGGACACCCCGGCAGTCCACTCACCGTAATTATTGCAACACTCGAAGGGACACGCCCCAGGATCGGTAAAAGGGAGCTTGGGAGCGCAGCATTCTGAGTTGCGCCCAAGGCAAAAGCAAGAAGGATGCTGAGGTAGGTTGAGAACATTGCTAAGCCCTCAAAGGTAGCGTCGCTAAACCAAATGCAGTGTGAGCAACAGGCCCAGGGCGAGCCCGCCGGCGAAGCTGGTGCCAGCAAAATTGACGATGCCGTTGCCGACCAGGCCGCGGCGCTCGATGGTAGCGCCAAGATAGCTGTCGACCAGGTTCCCTGCTCCGGCGGCGACAAACGCGACAATGGCGGTTCCGGGCTGGCATAACCCCAGCAAGTAGCCCACGGCAACCACCGCCGCGCTTGCACCCACACCCGCCAGCGTTCCCACGAGCGACACGCCGCCGTCCAAACCGGCAGGCACCGGCTTGAAGGTAGTGATCAGATAGGCGCGGCCGGAAAGCCACTGGCCGATTTCGCTTGAGATAGTGTCGCCCGCAGCTTCCGCCAGCGCGGCAATTAGCGCCGCCAGGAACGCCGCCTCATAATGCGTCGTGATCACAAGGATGGAAAAGAAAGCCGCTGCCAGCGTGTTGGCAGTGGCCTCGCGCCAGCTTCTTGCTCCCTTGCGGCCTTCCGCCACGCCCATGGCCGCCTTCCGTGTATAGCCCAGGCGCGTGGCCACCGTGCCCAGCACAAAAAACGCCATTAGCACCAGAAAGCTCTTGTAACCGTATCCCATGTAGATCGTGGCACCCATCAGGAAGCCTATCATGGCGCCCGAGCGGTTCACCGTGCGCAAGGCCAGCGCCACCAGCGCGAAAACGCCGTTGATCGCGACTGCAAGAACCACACGCACGCCAAGATAAGGCAGATTGCTTTCTACCGCCGACCGTTGCATGAGCAGCGCGCAATACATAAACCCGCCGCAGATCAGCGGGACTGAGATGTTGTCATCCAGGCCGATCGGCAGCGTCTCTACAACCGCTCCCACGGTTGCCGTGGCGGCGCAAATCAGCAGAACTTTCAGTTCAGGGAGCGAAGGACTGATCCAACTGCCCAGCAAAAAGCTGCCCGCGGTTCCGGCGGCGACAAAGGCGAAAAAGCCGGACCACGTCTTGGCGGAATTCCAGGGGACCGCAGGCCCGCGCAAGGATTCGCCGGCGATGCTGGCAAAGCCGTCGCCCAGCGCCATGATGGCCCACACGGCGCCCACCACTTCCATGCGCCGCCCAAACAGCAGAATCAGCACCAGCACCGAAACAGGGTAGGCGACGATGCCGGTCCATGCAAGCGGTCGGCTTTCGCCGGACGCATCAACGACGCGCTTGCCGAGGTCAAGTCCCAACCGGGGCAGGATAAGCAGGTTGAAAAGCAGCGCCACAAGCGCCGCACCCACCGCCTCAATCCAGGTGAGAAACGGCAGCAGCAGAGCAAACACCAGCATTGAGATGTGGACGGTTTTGCGCGTGGAAATCAGCGGCCGGCGCCCCACCCCATTGTAAACAGAAGCGTCACCCACGCCCCGCCTCCAGGGTCTTTTGAATTCCCTCTTCCAGCGGGACCACGCGATAGCCAAGCTCACGGCAGGCTTTGTCGCTTGAATAGACCCAGTCCTTCCTGAAGATTTCCACCGCGCCCGGCGTCAGTTTCGGCCGGTGATTGAAAAGCCGCGCCCTTGCCACTTCCAGCGCGCCGTACATTTTCCCGGTTGCAAAGGAAATGTGCCGCACCGGAAACGAAACGCCCGTGAGCCGCCCGATCACGGCGAAAAGATCGTTCAGGCTACGATTGTCCCCGGCCAGAAAATACTCTTCGCCGAGCCTTCCCTTTTCAAGTGCCGCCAGGTGCGCCTGTACGACTTCAGCAATGTAGGCAAAGCTCCAGCTCTGCCGACCGGAACCGAGCAAGCCCGGGAACCTTCCGCTCAGGTACTGCTGCATTATCCCGCCCACCAGATTGCCTTCCGTCGGGGGCCCGGGACCGTAAACCACTCCGGGCAGCAGCGCCACTATAGGGAACCGCTTAAAGCCCTCGGCGCGCAACCAGTCGAGCGCCTGCGCCTTGCTTTGCTCGTACTCATTCGAATAGGGTCCGCGATTCTGCAATCCTTCGCCGGCGTTCACGTCGGATGACGGCCCAGCGGCAAGAAACGACGATGTGTAGATCACTCGCTCGACGCCCGCACGATCTGCCTCTTCCAGCAGCAATTTCAGGCCTTCAACGTTTATCCGGCGGAAGTCCTGCGGGTCGCGCACCCACATTTTCACCAGCGCCGCCGAATGGATCACCTGCGTGACGCCGCGCAGCGACTGCGCCACAGCTTCACGATCCAGCAGGTCGCCGGCCGCGATTTCGCAACGTGCTTCTGCCGGCACCAGACCCAGCTTGGCAGGGTTTCGCACCAGCACGCGAAACGCCTCACCGCGTTCGACAAGCGCGTGAGCGATCCGCGATCCGAGATAACCGCTTGAGCCGGTCAGAAGAATCATGGACATTTCCGTTTCATGGGCTACAATCGCTCCGCCATCGCAATTGCGGCGGAAACTTCCACTTTAACCGATCAGGTAAGCAACCGCGAGTCCCAAGTGCCCCACCATCATCATCCAATACATCTGGTGCCATCCGGGATGGTTTTCACCTTCAGTCACCAGACGGCTCGGGTCATCGTTGATCAGGTAAACAACGTAGGATCCCCACGCCAGCATGATGATGCTCAGAATCAGAATCGCCATGGGATTTCCACTCAGGATGTGCAGCCACAAACCAAGCGGCAGCATCAGCCACGGCAGGATAAACGACGCGCTGATGGCCCGCGCGCTGAACGTGGCTCCGTAACGCACAGGCAGCGTGATGCAGCCCGCCGCGCGGTCGCCTTCGATATCCGCAAAATCCTTTGTGGTGGTGGCGCCCAGCAGGAACACCACGTAAATGGAACCGATGTACCACGGTTCAACTGAATGCAGCACCGTGGCCACCGCCGCCCAGCCCGCCACCTTCAGCAGGCCGCCGCGGATGAGTGCGATGATGATGTTCGATCCCCACGTGCTGCGCTTCAGCCGCACGGGCGGCACCGAATAGGCCAGCGTGGCCAGCGCTGCCACACCGTAGATGACAAAAATCTGCCAGTTGATGACAGCCACCATGGCCAATGCAACAAAGTAGGTGACCGTTACAAACACCCACGCCTGGCGGTGCGTCATCCGTCCCGAGGGCAGCGGCCGATGCGGCTTGTTGATGCTGTCGTTCTTAAAATCGCAGATCTGGTTGATGCCGTTCGAGGCCGCGTTCAACACGCCTGCCGCCAGCACCGCCAGCAGAACGTGCAGAGGAGCAAAGTGGACGTGCGTTGCCCCGTAACCAATCAGAGAGCCGGAAAATATCCCCACCATGGGAGGGATCAAGGTGAAAGGCCGGCCGAAATTCCAGTAGAGATTGATCGATCTCATGCGCCGTTATTTTCAGGCTTCTTACTCAATCAGGCAAGTTGAAATGACAAAGGGAAGTTGATCAGGTTTTGACCGGGCGTCAGATTTGTGCCGACGCCTGGGGCGGTAGCCTGGCCTGTGCGCCCCGCCGCAGGGCTGGAAGCCGCACTCGAATACGCGCGGAACTTTAGGCTGGCATTTCCCGGCAAGGCGATGATCAGGAGGGATAGCAAAAGAAGGGAAATTTAGTGGGAACCCGGTTTGGACCCGGGAAGAGATGGTTGGCAGGGACAAGGCAGAAGGGCCCCCGCTGGGGGAATGATTTTTCAGAAAAGCTGCTGCACGTCGCGCAGGCTAATCTCGTGATAATCGGCAACCACGCGGTCAGCCCCGCCTCGCTAAGTAGCCGCCCCTGCCGTTGGACGCAATTCCCAGACATTTCATTCCCGCGGATTTTGCGGCCTTCACTCCGGAAACCGCGTCCTCCACCACCAGGAGATTTTCCGGAGCCAGTTTCAGCTTTCCGGCTGCGCGAACGAAAAATTCAGGGGCGGGCTTACCTTTGTTCGCGTCGTCTCCCGTCACGAGCGCGGAAAAATGCAAGAGAATTCCAAGACACGCCAACGTCCTTTCGCTGCCCGTATTCGTGGAGCAGTGACGTACTCAAGTCAGGTCACTCCACTGCTGCCTTTGGATCTTGCCCAAAAACTAACCTGCCCGGATGCAAGTCCGGGCTTTCACCTTTTATAGGCCAGCGCAGACTGTCGAGCTCGGGTTTGTGAATGGGATAATTCGAACATTTTCCCCAGGTCTATTGCGCCCTGCCAAAGGAATGATATTCGAAGCCCATCTGGGCCATGAACGCAGGGTTCAGGAGGTTCCGGCCGTCGAGCACCAGCGGCCGTGCCATCGAGCCGTGAATCCGCTCCCAGTCCAGCACGCTGAACTCTGGCCATTCTGTCGCGATTACCAAAGCATCTGCATTCGCTGCGGCCTCGTAAGGATCCTTGCCGTAGCCGATTTCAGGGAGGACCGTCCTCGTCCGCTCCATGGCGGCTCGGTCATAGGCGGTCACGTGCGCACCTTCCGCCAGAAGCTGCCTCACAAGGTCGATGGGAGGCGAGAAGCGGATATCATCGGTGAAGGGTTTGAAGGCCAAACCCAGCACGCCGATATTCTTGCCTTTGATCACCCAAAGCGCCCGACGGATCTTCTCCACGAACCGCTGGATGCGCTGCTTGTTGATCCCCTCCACCTCCCGCAAGAGCGCAAAGTCCATTCCCACCCTTTCAGCAAGCCGGATGAATGCCTGCACGTCTTTCGGCAGGCAGAACCCGCCGAAGCCCAGGCCGGCGCGCAAGAAGTGCGGCCCGATCCGCGGGTCGAGGCCCATAGCGCGTGTGACTTCCTCGACATTACCACCCAGTAGTTCACACAGATCCGAGACGGCGTTTGCATAGGAAATCTTCAGTGCCAGGAAGGAGTTGGAAGCGTGCTTGATCAGCTCCGCGCTGTTAATACTGGTCACCATGCACTCTGTCTGCCTTTGTGGTGGGCAAACAGAGGGATGCACGGGGCAATCAAACTGTCTTTGTAAAATCGGCTGGTAGACCTCCCGAAGAGACTTCTCAGCGGACTCATCGTCCACCCCTATGACGATACGATCCGGATGCAGGAAGTCTTCCACTCCTGTCCCTTCGCGCAAGAATTCCGGGTTGGACGCCACGTGGAAGGCTAGTCCGCTCTTCCGACCGTAAACCGCCAAGGCCTGCCGAAGCTGCAACCCTGTTTGCACTGGAACTGTGCTCTTTTCCACAACTAGCTTTGGGGTCCGGACTTCTGTAGCAATTAGGCGCGCGACAGAATCTATGGCGGAAAGGTCAGCGTCGCCATTTTCTAAAGGGGGCGTACCCACGCAAATAAAAACAATATCGCCCGCCCGAACCGCCTCACCCGCATTCGTCGTAAATCTCAGCCGTTTTTCCAGGCAGTTTCTGGTAACAAGCTGGTCCAAATGCAATTCGTAAATGGGAATCTGTCCAGCGTTAAGCTGGCCGATCTTGACGGTGTCCTTGTCCGTACACACCACTTCATGCCCAGCAGCCGCAAGGCAGGCACCTGTAACCAACCCGACATATCCGCAACCGATCACAGAAATTCGCATTCAAAGCTCCTCAACCGACCGTAATGGCAAAGACTTTTTAAATAACCCTGACCCCGCATAGCCGGAAACAAACAGTAAAGTTGGACCTTTTCAAGACATTGTTTGAGACCACATAAACAAAGGGTAAAGCGTAGATGACTGAAATATTCTGCCCGAAAAACGCACAATTCTACGATAGAGGTACTAAATGCGACATTTCTGCGCGACGTTTGGAAATAAGCAGCCAGTGCCACTAGGGTGTGCAGTTTCCTAAGGCAGGGTCCGGACGAATGCTTCCCCTGTCAATCTGCATATTGTCGCGTTCGACAATTGCGTTGACTTATTATGCAGCCAGGGGATTGCCTGTGTAAGTCCATTGAAAAGGCCGAGCCTCCTGGTTGTAAGTTTCGATGAAGTTCATGAGTCGTTGCACAAGTTCATC
>JAJYLL010000151.1 GCA_021787735.1 Acidobacteriota bacterium
CCCTCGTCGCCAGACCTCCCGCTCCGTACGGCCTCGCACCACGATGCGTGAAATCTCCTTCGAGTCCTACTTCTGCCCCAAATCCTTCGCCGAAATCCCCTCCACATCCCGCCTCCACAAACCGGCCGGGAAAAGGAAAGCTCCAGCCAAGCGGGCAAACCAGAGCCGCCCTCCATCGCTCGGCCCCCGCTCCGTGGGGGGCGCCAGCCTTTCGTAAAATTTCTGGCTGCGCCGGCGAATCAGCCCACGCTCGACACATTTGAACTCATTTCTGGGACACGCTCCTAGTGTGGCCGTTGCAGGTTTCAGAAAGTGAGTTTGCTGCCAGCTTGAGGCATGGGAAGGAGGTACCGTGGGGCCCTACTGGACGGATCTCAACACATTCATTCTGGGCGCGCGAATTAACAGGATAGGTAATAATGAAAAAATATTTGACTCGGACAGCACGATTCTAATATATTTTCCTTCGTTACTTGACAGTTACCTTTAAGCGGCGATAAATAGGGCCTGGAGGGGGACTCTTTGAGACCGCGGATACCCGTACTTATCTCTGTTCTACCTCCATACCTTTTTCCCATTGTGTTGGGGAGAAGTCGTTTCTTCGTCGCGTCTACCCTTCCAACTGGGCAATCCGCCTAGGCCAGAAGGAGGCTCGCCTATGAAGTTAGGTATCATAAGCCCGCGTCTTCTTATCAGGAGAGCTCTTTCGGCTTTCCTTGCAAGCACGGGTGCCGCGCTTGTTGTCGTGGAGGGCAGCAATCTTCATGACAGTCTTGATGAAGTCAGGCATTCTCAGGCGGAGATGCTTATTGTGGACGTATGTGGCAGGGGGTTGGAGTCTCTGCCGGACCTTACCCATCTCAATCTTGCTCCAAGAGTTGTCGTCCTTATGGATGATCTTGATAGTGCTTTCTACGCCCGGGCGTTCCAGCTTGGAATCTGGGGCTGCCTTTCGACAAAGCAAAGCCCAACGGTCTTTCAGAAAGCCCTTAACTCAGTGGCCAGGGGTGAGCGATGGATGCCGCAGCAGGTTGTCCTTAAAGAGCTTATCGGAGCCCGGAAACCAACGAAGGAGGTTCCCGAAGAACTCTCTCCGCGAGAGTGGGAAGTGCTGGGCCTTATGGCCAATGGTTTCCGCAATAAAGAAATTTCTGCACGGCTTAACATTTGCGAAGAAACCACTAAGTCTCACGTGAAATCGATTTACCGAAAGCTGAAGATCAAAGGCCGGCGTGACGCCATGTTTCGATATTTTGAGTTTGTTCGTCGCATGTCGGGCAAAGAGGATACCAGCCCCGAGGAAATGTCTGGCCGCCAAGTGTAGCTAATCTGGCCTGCGGAGTAGGCGGGCTGGAGAACAGTTGGGTGTTCTTTCACTGAAGAAAAGCCTGTTCGGGATTCCGTGTTGGGACGAATATTGGGCAAACAAGCCAGTCGATGGTTTGTGCATGTTGCAAGGTGTAGATTGTTTTCCCTTTTCCAATCTCCCCCGAAAATCACCCTGAAATTTGGAAACAATCCCCCTTAGAGGGATTGTTTCCGGCGGTAACATCCGTTAGGTTACCTCTCGTAAATCGAAAAACATTACTGGGCACGTTTGCTGTTTTGACAAAGTGCGCAGTCGACGTGTGGAACTGATTTACAGGTGAATAGTTGTTCCGATCGTGTGCTGTAGCCGGGAGGGAGCACAGTCGCCGATCACTGATGGCAGCTTCGACGCCATCGGCGAGCGCAGAGCTTGGATCTAGCTGAAAGGCCTGTTGCCCCACAACTCCATATCCATCCCGGGTGTCTTCCTGCCTTGCAGGAGCGGTAACGTCATTACGATCCTATTGAAGAATGATGTTGATATAGATTTGCTGCTGACCGTTTGCGGACGGGCCTTCAGTCCGCTCGCGGGCCAGAGCCTAGTTCGTCGGAAAGCCGAGGAGTCCCAGGAAGCATCGCTAATAGCAATGCCCCCCGAAGGTTAAGAGTGGATTTTCAACGGGGCGCTGGCAGGCATCTTCCTTGTTAGCTTCAATTTATAAATCAACTCAACAGCTTACCAGGAAGGACCCTCCTGTAAGTTACAGGGCGGAGCTTTATGCTTAGTGATCTAGTCGATTCTCAAAACACATTGCGAGAGCCCGATTACGGATGGTACGCGCTTTACACCCGGCACCATCATGAGAAGGTTATTGCCCGCAACCTGATGGCCAAGGGGTTTAAGGTGTTCCTTCCGCTCTATTCTGCACCCCACCGATGGAAAGACAGAACCAAGGTGATCGCTCTTCCCCTGTTTAGTTGCTACGTCTTTATCCGGACAGAGTTGAAGCATCACCTTGACATTGTGACCACTGCAGGCGTTCACGATTTCGTGCGAAGCTCCGGATTCCCTGCAATGATTCCTCCCCGCGAAATCGACGGGATTCTCAAGGTTGTCGAGCATTACGTCAAAATCGAGCCGCATCCCTTCATCAAGTGTGGTGACCGAGTCAGGGTCAACGGTGGGCCCCTGGAGGGAATCGAGGGCATTCTGTTGAGGAAAAAGAACTTCAGCCGGCTGGTTCTGAGCGTGGAGTTGCTTGGACAATCCGCGTCGGTCGATATCGACGTTGCGATGGTCGAGCGAGTTAGCAATTCCAGCAAAGCTTGTATGCCAATTGCGTCAAGAAGCGAGCATGCTGGTTATGTCCATACAACGTGATCATTATTCATAGTCTGTATTTCTCTGTTCACCGAATGAGATTCATGCCGGTTTCAACCGAAAACGTGATGGCGGGTTTGCGGCTTGCCCTTTGTCAGTTCAAGGCGGCGCCAGCAAGCGCCGGCCTTTCTATTTGCTTGGCGCTGTTGTGTTCCTGTGGGGTGCTGTGCGGGCAGTCCCTGGCTGCGCAGCCAAAAAAGGTTGACATCGCGCAAACCCTTCGTCGCCAACCCGGGGCCAAAATCGTTGCCGGTGGCGATGAGTACGTTATCGATGCCGACGACGTGCTAGAGGTGGAGATTGTTGACGCTCCCGAATTCAGCCGCAATTACCGAGTGAGCCCGGATGGGACGATCACTATTCCCTTGCTGGCTGCGCCGGTGATGGCCGAAGGGTTAACTCTCAACCAGCTTTCGGCGGTGATATCTGACAGACTGCGTTCGGCCCAACTAGTCAGCCGCCCTCACGTCGTCGTTAGTGTCAAATCCTCCGAGGCTCATGCCGTCGCGATCACAGGCGCTGTCCATGCCCCGCAGATTTACTCCATTTTCGGGCCAACAACGCTGCTAGATGTGATATCTCAGGCAGGCGGGCTGACTCCAGACGCCGGGAGCACCGCCATCGTAACGCGTGGTGACGCGATGCGGGAGCCGTCGTGGCCAGATGCTGGACAAGGACCGAACCCAGCCAAGCGTACTATCCGCGTCGATCTGCACAAATTGATCAGCACAGGTGACCCGCGCCTGAATGTCACCATTTACCCCGGGGACAAAGTAACGGTCCAGCGTGCCGGCATTGTCTACGTAGTTGGGGCGGTCCAGCGTCCCGGTGGATTTCCTTTAAGTAACGGTCGCGACAACATGACAGTTCTGCAGGCCGTCGCTCTGGGTGAGGGATTGAAGTCCACTGCAATGGGGAAAAAGGCCATCATCATACGGCGCTGTGAACAGTTCCGGAACGGCCGGGAAGAAATTCCGCTTAATCTCAGCAAAATCCTATCGGGGCACGCTTCCGATCCCCGCCTGGTGGCCAATGACATCCTGTTCATTCCTGACAGCACCTCAAAACGGGCCCTGCGGCGTGGCGCCGAGGCTGCCGTTCAGATTGCCACGGGCGTTGTCATATGGGGGCGCTTCTAGTTTATAGAGCAGCGGGAAGCCCCTGCGGCACCAGCAAGCGCCAGACTGAAGAAATGTCAGAAGAAAACCACTCCGCGTACCAGTCGGTGCTTCCTGATCTGCCGGTGACGCATTCCCACCCCGTTCTGGATTTGCAGTTCGAGGGGATAGATTCATACGCGCATCTTCGTGCTTATTGGAAGGTCCTTTCAAAGCGCCGATGGACTGTTCTTTTTGCCGCTCTCCTGGTTGCGACCCTTGTTGCCCTGTATACATACAAACAGAAGCCTGTGTATAGGGCCACTGCTGAAGTTGAACTCGATTCGGAGACGCCAGACGTTCAGTCCGTCAACAACCTCTATGGAACGGTACCGACAGACGCCACTTTTCTTCAGACACAGGTGGACGTTCTGAAAAGCGATGGCCTCGCCTGGCACACAATCCAGCAGTTGAGGCTTGACCGTAACCATGCTTTTAATTCTGCCGCATCAGGGAACTTCGATGGACCGAGGGAAACTCCGTCAACCCAGCGGGCACGACTAATCAAGCAGTTCAAGGATTCTATGAGTGTTGACCTTGCTGCGGGCAGCCGCATGATCAGGGTCAGCTTTGAAAGCACTGACCCAAAGTTGGCCGCCGAGGCGGTGAACACGCTGGTCGCCAATTACAGAGAGTACAATTTCCGATCCAAGTATAACGCCACGCGCAGGGCTTCCGGCTGGATGAGCGAACAGTTGAATGAATTGAGGGCCACGGTGGAAAAGTCCCAGGAAGCACTTGTGAACTACGCGAGGCAGAACGCCATTGTGAATATCAGTGGCAAGGAGAACGTTGAAGGCCGGCGGCTGGCAGACCTGAGTCAGGATCTGACGATGGCTCAGAACGACCTGGCACAGCAGGAATCTTTGTACCGTCTGGTAAAAGCAAACCCTGACAAAGCGGGTTTATTGGCACAGGACAATCTTCTGCAAGACATGGAAGAGAAGAGTGCCGACCTGAAGACAGAATACGTTGATGCTCTTGGACAGTACGGCCCGAAATTCCCCAAGGTTTCAAGGTTGCATGACCAGATCGAAGAAATCCAGTCTCTCGTTGCACAGGAACGGGCAAGGACGGAGGAGCGGGTCACGCGTGACTACAAAGTTGAGCTCGAGCGTGTAAAACTGCTCACAGATTCGGTCGCCCGCGAAAAGTCCGAAGTCGGTAATCTGAATCAATTGATGATCCAGTATGACCTGCTCAGGCACGATTTTGATACGAACCAGCAACTTTATGACAGCCTTCTGACCCGCGTGAAGGAGGCCGCGGTTTCCGCCGGTCTGAGAGCCAACAACGTCCACCTTGTTGACCGGGCATTGGTGCCATCGATCCCAGTGAGACCCAAGAAAGGCCGGAATATTGCTATCGGATTTATGGTGGGCCTGATCCTGGGGACGACTATAGCTTTTATCCGGGAAGTGATGGATACGTCCATCAAGACGGCGGAGGATATCGAGAGAAGTATCGCTGAGCCTGTCTTGGGAGTTATTCCGGCAGTACATTCATTGGGAAAAGAGAAATCCTGGTTTAGCCGACCTAGAGATCGAGAGGCTTCCGTCTCTGGCGGGGTGGAATGGGCGGTTCTGAAACAGCCCACATCCATGCTGGCGGAGTCTTATCACACGTTGCGGACTTCCGTGCTCTCATCAGCACCAGGCCCGCCACGCGCGATTCTGATCACGAGTGCACGGCCATTCGAAGGGAAAACCACCACGGCATTCAACCTGGCAGTCGCGCTAACGCAGATCGGGAGGCGTGTCCTTTTCATCGACGCCGATCTGCGTCAACCGGGTCTTGAGCGGATACTGAATACCAACGGCCGGCCCGGCCTCAGCAATGTCCTGGCTGGTGAGGGAAACCTTGAGCAAGTAATTTTTCAAATGCCGCAATTGCCTGACCTAAGGTTTCTTTCGGCGGGCCCGCAGCCGTCCAACCCCGCCGATCTGTTGGCTTCTAGCGCGATGAAAGAACTTCTGGCGACTCTGCGCCTCTGCTTTGATCACATTGTTGTGGACACGCCGCCGGCCATGATGGTGACGGATGCTACGGTTGTTTCTTCCTTTGTGGACGGTGTCATCCTGGTTATAGAAAGCCAAGTCACCGCAAGAGCGACACTGGCACGCACGCAACGTGTCCTTGAAAATGCCGGCGCAAACATTCTGGGTTGTGTGCTCAACAAGCTTGATCTGAAATACGACGGCCACTACGGATCGAATTACTGTAACTACGTGCGCTATTACAGCCAGAGCCGATACGGCAAACCACTGCCTGCGAGTCGAGTGGTTGTTGAGCCATGCCATCCGCACGGAGCGGAGGAATCCTAGAATCCCAATATCGAGTACTGTTTTTCATTGGTCGATCTCGACTGATTTCTGCGGCGATCAAAACCTCTGCTGCAGGAAAATGTCTTCGAAGTACCGAGCGAGACCGGTTTCCCCTGTCCGGTGCCTCGAGGCCCGTGGGAGATGAACCCACAATGAGGCCACACGGAGACCCTGCGTGACACGCGCCCGACGACTTTTTAGAGGCGTTAGCGCATCATACTTGCGGTTCGTCGTAACAGTGGTTTGTTCGCTGGTTGCAGTGCCTGTTTATCTGCATTTCCTCGGAAAGGAAGAGTTCGGCCTGTGGCTCTCGGTGCTCAGCGTCCTGGTGCCGCTTTCCCTGATGAGTATCGGTTTCCCCACCATCAGTCAGAATCTTCTGGCAGAGGCGCGCGCCGGGGGCGACTGGGACTACGCGAGTCGTGTCCTCGTCACGAGCTTTGTCTCTCTGCTCGCTGCGGCGGTTTCCGCCTGCCTGCTGATGCTACTCGGGTTGCGAGTGGGCGTTGTACAGGAGCTACTGAAAGCCTCGCCGAGCCTTCGTACGGATGTAGTTCCCGCGCTCCTGATTGCGCTAGCTGGATTCGCCTTCAGCCAGCCTTTACAGGTCTTTCGCCTGGCGTTCCGGGCGTTCGAGCGGGTTGATCTGGAGCAGTATGGGCTGGCAGCGCTCAGTGTGATCAATCTTTCTCTGACCGTTCTGGTACTTTGGGCCGGGCAGGGAATCATCGGAGTGGCACTGGTTTACGCTATTCTGCAGTTGGCCAGCGGGGCCGTCTTTGTTGCTGCGCTCATACGTGAGTTTCCGCAGTTACATTTTTACATGCACAGTTTTTCGCCACGGCTCGCGCGCCGAATGATTGCTCCGGGCTTCTACTTTTTTGTAGTTTCGGTTTCAGGCGTCCTGATGTGGGGCATCGACAACCTGGTGATCTCGGGCGTGCTGGGCGTTGTGTTTGTAACGGCGTTTGCCATCGCGGCTAGGCTTACGTCGATGCTGCGCGAAATGCTCTCGATGCCTTTTTCTGCTTCCGGCCCTACCATTACAGCACTCGGGGCGGAAGGCAATCCGGCGGCTCTTCGGCGGCTCTTTTACTTTTCCACACGGTTGGCGCTTCTTGGAGCTGTGCTTTTCGGCATAGAACTCGGTTTCTTCGGGCGGCGTTTCGTTGCGCTTTGGGCGAGCCCTTCAGTGGTAGTAGATCCGGGCACGTTCGCGGCACTGGTCGGTATCCTTATTATCAATGTGCTTCAGCAGCCTGCCTACGCCTACCTAATCGCGACAACGCGCCACCGGACTTTTGCCTGGCTCAGCCTGCTGGAAGGAATCGCAAATTTAGTGCTCTCCTGCTGGTGGGTTTCCAAGTGGGGCGTCCTGGGCGTTGCCTTGGGGACGCTGGTACCGCACGCGCTGATTTCTGCCCCCTACCTGGTGATAGTCGGGACAAGAATGAACGGCTTTACCTTTGCCGAACTCTGGAGGAAGAATCTTCGATCGCTGATCGTCCCAGCCGTGGGGACAGCTACCGCTGCATACTTCCTGAGGAATTTCTCAGTCACTTGGATTGAGTGGGCCATTTCAAGTGGCCTAACGCTGCTGGTCTTTGTGGCGGCTTGTTGGACCACTTCCGCTACCCGAGAAGAGCGTGACATGGTGGCCGGCGTTTTACGCACGGCATGATGTAGACGCGAGTTACCGCTGCTGAATGAATTCCCATCCTCCCATTTCGACGATTGTCGCGACTTTCAATCGTGATTGTTCACTGATCGGCTGTCTTAGCTCCCTGCTGGCGCAGGATTATCCGGGGCGCATGGAACTGATAGTAGTGGACCAGGCGCGTGGGCATACTCCGGAAGCGGCAGACTTTCTTCAAACGCAAGGAGACCGGCTTTGCCTGGTGCGCCAATCCCAGCCGAACCTTCCGCAGGCAAGAAACGAGGGCATCGCTGTGGCCACGGGCGAACTCCTTCTCTTTGTCGATGATGACATCATCCTTCCTCCCGATGCAGCCCGTTGCCTGGCCAAGCATGTTCGGACGTCGCGGATGAAAGCGGTGACCGGGTTGGTAGTGTCGGAACGGGACCGAGAAGCATCACTGGAGGGCTATGCGCGGCAGTTTGGGGTGGCGAGTGTAGATGAAGCGCAAGGGCTCCAGGCCGTGGACAGATTCATCGGAGCGCTGATGATGGTCCCCGCAAAGGCGGTGCACGCTGTGGGAGGTTTTGACCCTCAGTTGGGCGCACTGACTCCAACCGCTTACGGAGAAGATGACGAGTTTTGTCACCGTTTGCGAGAGGTGGGTGTATCGCTGTGGGTCGATCCATCAGTCCGCGCGATGCACAGCGATCACTTGGCGGGCGGCTGCGCGTCACGCCAGACCGATACTGACCTCGCCCGGAAATATCACATGAAAAGTCTGGCCTATATGCGAATCAAGCACCACGGGGGAATGGGAGCGGGTGGTTGGCTCGACCTGGCACGCGGTTACATTGCCAACCGTGAGATCGTGCGAAACCGACCTGGTCAGATTGTCCGAAATTTCATGACCGCCCGAAAAGCAGTCGACGAGGTTCGCGCTTTCATGGCCGGGCGGTTGTAGCGGTGTAATGCTGGAGTCTGTTCAGCAATAAGACGAGCGCCACGACTGCTTTTTTGAGACGAGCCCAGCGGGAATGATTTGATGAAAATCCTTGTTGTCGGCCCGCAGTTTCCTGACTCTTTTGCGCGGAACATCGCGGTGACCCTTAGCCGCATGTGTCATCAGGTGACCACCGTCAATGGCACACGAATGCGGCACCACGGCAGCAGGCTTGCGAACGCCTTTTGGAACTATGCACCGCGGGCGTTCCCTGAACTCGAAAGGCGTGTCTACCGTGAGGTTGTGCAGGCGGCACGAACTGCGCGGCCGGCCCTTGTGCTTGTAACTTATGGAATGATGCCGCCGGAGATTGTGTGCGCGCTGAAGCAGGCGTGTGGCGGCAAG
>JAJYLL010000152.1 GCA_021787735.1 Acidobacteriota bacterium
GGCCGTGACTTTCTGCTCATCGGAAAGATAAGCGTTTTCCAGGATCACTTTTAAGATGCAGCCGGAATCGTGCGCGATGTCCACCACGCCCTGAATGTCGCTAAAGACGCTTTCCAGATTGCCGGAGCGCAGCGCTCCAATGTTCATCACCATATCGAGTTCTTCGGCGCCCTCTCGAATGGAGATTTCAGCTTCTGCGCGCTTCACGGAGGCGTGCATGGCCCCAAAAGGAAAGCCCACAACCGTTTCGACTTTGATTCCGGTCCCACGCAGAGCCCTGACAGCCAGCGGGACCCACACCTGATGGATGGCAATGGCTCCGACGCCCAGCGACACTGCCTCCGCGAAGAAGCTTTCCAGTTCGTCGCGGGTCGCCTGCGGGCGCAACATCGTGTGGTCGATGATTCTGGCCAGCACGCGGAGGTCCGACGCTCCCACCGATGAAGAATTTCTGATGGGCGAAGCTTTCGTATCCTGTTTAAATGAGAGGGCCATCCGGCTGATCATTTCCGCGAGGTCCGCCCGGCCCGAGGTGTATGCTGGCATAAGTCAACTTGAGTGATTCTGAAGCACTCGCCCCTGTTTGCGCCTTGCAACCGCAAACCAGGACTGCACAAATGAAATTTGGGCAGGCCTCATTAGCTGCCATTCTAACATAACCCGCCAGGTAGCCCCTGGCCCCGTAATTTGCTGAAAAACACGGGACAAGAGCGCCAAGGCCTGGTTTTTCGGAACTGGTTTACCAGTCGGACAAGCTGAGGTTTAAGGTTATGGCGTGCCTCGCATGATTCAAGGATGCTACGGCGCATGTACAATAGTTCCATGGAACGCGCGCGTTTCGAGCAACTTGCCAATGAGGTGCTGGAGAACTTGCCCGAGCCGTTTCGAAGCAGGCTGGCGAATCTGGCGATCATCGTCGAAGATTCTCCACCGCAGGAACCTTATCGGGGCGGACTGCTGCTGGGACTCTTCTCAGGAGTTCCGCGGACACTGAAGAGCGTTTTTTCTGCTGACCCTCCCGATCACATTTTTCTGTACCAGAAAAATATTGAGGCGATCTGTTCGACAGACGCGCAGATCGAACGGCAGATTCGGGATACGCTGCTGCATGAAATCGGGCACTACTTCGGCCTCAGCGAAGAAGAACTCCGAAACGTATAGGACAATCCGTAGCCGGAGGGTCTTTCGGCGCGAAAGGAAATGGCGTTTGAGATCGTTCCGCGCGGGTATAATGGTTCGAAATGCGAGTTCTGGCGGTCGATACAACCAGTGAGCAAGGCGGCGCTGCGATTTACGATCAGGACAAATGCCTTTCCCTTGTTCTGAACCAGGAGCCGGCCTCTCGTTATGCCGTGACGCTTTTTGATCTGGCGAACCGTGCGCTCGCGCAGGCCGGTATTGCTCTTCACGATATCAATCTTTACGCGGTGTCGAACGGCCCCGGCTCATTCACAGGCATTCGAGTAGGGTTGGCAGCGGCACAGGGATGGGCAAAGGCCTTTGCCCGGCCCGTCAGGGCAGTCAACCTGCTTGAAGCCATGGTCGAACAGGCCCATCCCGAAGCGGATTGGGCGGTGCCGATCATCGATGCGCGTCGCGGAGAATTTTTTGTGGGTACTTTCCGAAGAGTTACCGATGCTGGCGGCCATCAACCCGCCTTTGAAGCTGCAGGCCCGGGCCAGCTTGCCCACCCTGAGCGCCTGAAGGCGATGTTGGATGTGCTCAGTCGCGGGGGCCAGTGCCGGACTTTCAGCGCCGGCACGATTGTCTGCGTGACTCGCGCCCACGACATGAAGGCACGTTCCCTCTGTGAGAGCCTCTTGCCGGACATAAGCGGGATCGAGTTGCCGGGCAGCCTCCTTGAAGCGATTGCCAGGGTGGCCCTTCGGGCCCACGAAGAGGGCGAACCGCTTTTGCCTGAAGGGCTTGACGCCTGTTACATTCGCCGCTCCGATGCGGAAATGAACTGGCGGCCCCAAGTGACAAAGGCGGGAAACTGAATGAGAAAATCGGAGTCTCTCTTCATTCCCGGCATGCCCGGCAAATCACCCAAACACTCCGCGTTTAATGCACCGAGTGAAGTTCAAGTCAGGTTTTTTTCAAAAGATGACCTGAACGCCATTCTCGAAATTCAGTATGCCTGCAAGGGAATTGCAGCCTGGCGAGCGCAGGATTACGAGCAATTGGCCGCTGACCCCAGAGGAATGCTTCTGGTGGCCGTGTGTGAGGACAGGATGCTTCCGGAAATTGTAGGATTTTCGGCTCTCTATCGCATCGATGGGGAAGCAGAACTCTGGAACATCGCGGTCGCACCCGCATGCCGGCGGCGGGGGATTGCCCGGGCCCTATTGCATGAAGCCTTCGCAAGATTGGCGAACGCAGGCGCCGCCCACCGGGTCTTCCTGGAAGTCCGGGAATCGAACCTGGCCGCCACGGAACTGTACCACTCCCTCGGTTTTGTTCCGCTGTCCCGCCGGAAAGACTATTACCAGCATCCCAAAGAAGACGCTCTGGTTCTTGTGCACAGGCTGGCTAAGACCGCAGTTTGAGAAGGCCTGCAACCGGTTTCCACTCCACTGCCCATTCCTCAGGGATCCTTTGCCCGGCTTCGGGTTCAGCCCCAATGCTCCTTGGCTCGGATCGAGGCTGCTACCCGAAACCGTGCAGGCACCATACCAAATGGTGTACTCGGGCTGGAAACTCCTAACCCAGAAATGCCTCGGCAAATCCGGAGTAAAAGTATAATTTTCTGTAAAACAAGCAGTTAGCGGTCACATATCATTGTCGGGTCATATTTTGGAAGATGATGTGCAACGCCGGTGCCTGTAGTTATTTTTGATTGGAGGTTGTACAACACCATGAAGAAGTTTCTCACACTGATCGCAGCCATCGCTATGGCGACAACTCTGTCAATGCCGGCATTCGCTGCAAAGAAGCACACCAAGAAGCACCATCCGGCGGCCGCGACTCACAGCAAGAAGCACGTGAAGAACGCTAAGAAGCACGGAGCAAAGAAGGGTGCAAAGAAGGGACAGTAAGGAATTACTCCGGCGGCATTAATTCTTCGCCGCTTGTTTTCCTTTAGGATTAGAACTGCAGTTCTTGCTGATTTGATTGCCCTTAAGAAGACCCGGCCAGTTGGCCGGGTTTTCTTTTTTGGGTATGTCTTAAACCCATCCTGCCCGAGTGGAAACACGCTGCATTTCTCCTCCCTCCAATCTCATCCTGCAAAAAATACGGGGCCATCTTTCCGGCTTGAACCGTTTTTGAGTGTATGCTAGCCTGACGGAAGTAAAATAATATTGCAGGGAGGTGGCACACCCGTGAGCACCCCTACCGAGGCCATCCGGGATAAATCGATGGCCAACAGCATCGAGTATCAGCGCCTTCACGAAGAACACGGGCGGTACGCAGCCGAGTTGGACCGCTTGGAATCCAAGTCTTTCCTGACCGAAGAGGAAAAACTTGAAGAGGTCAGGCTGAAAAAGCTCAAGTTGCACTTGAAGGACCAGATGGCTGCGTTGTTAAAGAGCAGCAAACCAGCCGCCTAGGGGGCTGGGCAGGCGCGAAGAGCAAGTTCCTTTCTCGCGAGGAGATGGTTCTGGGCGAGGAAGGAAAAATCTATGCATTTGCAACGGGTGGTTGGCCTTGGCCAGCCTGCATTTGCATGAAGGCGGGGCCACACGCCCTATTGTTATGGTGAAAGACGGGTACTGGTATGGCCTGCCACTAATCTTGATCAGCGGCGGGTTGCTGGGTTTTGGGTTTTTCTGGCCGGGCAAGTTTTTCTTTCTTGCCGCTGCATTCTTTTTAATCCTCGCGTTGTTTGTTTTGAATTTCTTCCGCGATCCGGAACGGTCAATACCCGCCGGTGCCGGCGTAACGGTTTCTCCTGCTGACGGACGCGTGGTTGAAATTCGCACTGAGAAGGAAGCCGGTCGTCCCCGCCAGCGAATCAGCATCTTCATGTCGCCCCTCAACGTTCATGTGAACCGCTCGCCCATCTCAGGAACCATCCAGAGCGTGGTCTATCGCAAGGGATCCTTCCGGATGGCATCAGAACCCAGGGCCTCGGTTGAAAATGAGCGCAACACGTTCACGGTAAGCGGCGAAAACAGCGAAGTGATTGTCCGACAGATTGCCGGTGTCCTGGCAAGACGGATTGTTTTCTGGAAGAATGTTGGGGATCGCGTTGGACGCGGAGAACGGGTTGGGATGATCAAGTTCGGGTCGCGAGTAGACATTCTGGTCCCTCCTGACCTGATGCTGTCGGTCAAAATCGGCGATCATGTGAAAGCCGGGAGCACTGTCATTGGAACCAGCAGAACAAGCTCATCTTAGTACAAAGTCACCGGCAGGCACGGTTGTCAGCAACCACCGGGTGCGGCGGGGTATGTACGTTCTGCCCAGCCTGTTTACGGTTGGAACGCTGATTTGCGGATACTACGCCATTCTGAGCACGTTGCAGGGTTCACAGTTGATGGCCGCCGGTGCTGCAGGTGTTCTGGCAAGCGCCGCTTTCGACAACGCTGCGAAGGCAATCGGCTGGGCGATCGTGTTCGACGGACTTGACGGCCGCATCGCCCGCCTCACCAACTCTACCTCAAACTTTGGGCGCGAGTTCGATTCGCTGGCCGATGTCATCACCTTCGGCCTGGCTCCGGGTTTACTTGCCTACTCTTGGGGCGTGCGTCCGGCAATCGATGTTGCGCAATTTCCCCTGACTAATCATCTTCGCGCCGTCGGGTGGATTATTACTTTCGCTTTCCTCATTTGCGGGGCGGCGCGGCTGGCACGGTTCAACATTGACTCCGTAAAACCCGGCAGCGACCGACGGTATTTTATCGGTATGCCCATTCCCGCCGCGGCAGGCGTCGTGGCCGCTGTTGTGCACTGGCAGAAGGACCCGCTCACTTATTGGCCGTTTGCCCTGGTATGGCTGGTCGCCACGCTGGGACTGGCCTTTCTGATGGTCAGCCGCGTCCGGTACCACAGCTTCAAGGCTCTCGATCTGCGCCGCCGCCGTTCATACGTCACCATCATTTTTATTGGCCTCGTCATCCTCGCCATCTTTTTCTATTCGGAACCTGTCCTGCTGATTCTGGCGCTGACTTACGCGTTGGCTGGAATAGTTCATGAAATATCCGGCAAATCGCACCCCGGTCCGCACCCTCCCGGAGAGGCAGAAGCGTAATGAAGACCACTGGGTACGACGTGACCGTTATCGGCGCATCTTCGCTGCTTGGCAAAGAGCTGTTGGCTGTCCTGGAAGAGCGCAATTTCCCGATCTCCAACCTGATCACTGTTTCCGGCGAGCCAGATGAACCTGACCTGCCCATTGTGGGCCTCAGCCGCAGGCGGACGCAGTCAGACTATCAGGAGGAGATCCCCGCCGATTTCGATTTTGCATTTGTAGCCGCGCCTCATTCTGATCTCGCCCCCTGGATGGAGCGCGCCGGCCGTGAGCGGCCAGGTTCGAAAGGATCTCGCGCTGTCATGGATCTCTGTTGCAGCCTTCCACAAGCTGAGCCTGCTGCGGTGAGAGTCCCATTCCTCGATGGTCCATCCGCCACTGCGCAGGAGCACGATGGGGGCAAGGCGTTCCGTGCGATTGTCTCACCTCACGCGGCGACGCTCGTGATCGGAGCTCTTCTGTCGAGGCTGGCGGCCCGGTTCCATGTGCGGAACGCGGTAGCGCAGATTTTCAGCCCGGCTTCAGAAATGGGTCCGCGCGCCATTGACGAACTCCAGAAGCAGACCGTCAACCTGCTTAGCTTTCAGAAAGTCCCGCGCGAAGCCTTCGGCGCCCAGATTGCCTTCAATCTGCTGCCGAGACTGGGAGCCGGATTCGAAAAGGCCGACGCATTGGAGTCACGCGTTCGCAACGAACTTACGGCCTACCTTGAAGGACGCGCGCCGGTGCCTGCTCTCCGGCTGCTCCAGGTTCCCGTGTTTTACTCCACTGCTGTTTCGCTCTACGCTGAGACCGCCGAGCGCGTGCCGCCATCGGACCTTGTTGCGGCGCTCGAAGGCGCACCGATCAAGATACGGCGGACCTCAGAGAAGCCTCCTACGCCCGCTGACGTGGCAGGCGAGGGCGACATCCTGGTGGACGCCATTCAGCCCGATGCCGCGCATCCCGCGGGACTCTGGCTGTGGGCCGTTGCCGACAACATGCGGCTTGCGGCCATTAACGCCGTCCAGATCGCGGAAGGGCTGCACCGCCAGCGCCAGCCGCTGCACCTGATGAAATGAACCTTATCTCCCGCGCCACGGCCGCCGCGCTTGCGGCCTGCTCAATTCTGATGGCGGTCGCCTGTGGTTATCAGGTGGCTGGCACTGCTTCGCGCCTGCCTCCCGATGTCAAGACCATCGCCATTCCGGCCTTCACCAACAAGAGCACGCAATTCCGGATCGAGCAGAAGGTCGCCGCGGCCGTGACCCGCGAGTTCATCGAGCGCACGAGTTTCCGCGTCACTCCCAACCCTGCAGACGCCGATGCGGAACTGAAGGGAACCATCACCTCAGTCCGCTCCGGAGTGCTCACCTTTGACCCGAACACCGGCCGCGCCACCACCTTCCAGATCCAGGTGGACGCCAGCGTTGAGCTCGTCGATCTCCACACCAAGAAGGTGTTGTTCACCAATCCCAGGTATGTCTTCCGCGAAGAGTACCAAGTCAGCCAGTCCACCTCGGCGCTCTATGAGGAGAGCGAGCCCGCTCTCAACCGACTGTCGCGCGACTTTGCCCGCACCCTGGTCACCGACATCATTGAAAACTTTTAGCCTCTACGGCTACGTCATAGCCAATCATGAGGTCTTGCTGTAAATTTTGCCCACTGCGCAATAATGAAACAGCTTTCTACAAAAAGTCCGATTCCAGATAGCAAAAATCTATCAAGTGTAGTGCTATCAATAACATAGAATTTTAAGAGGATTAACCCGCATTTCTCACGAGGAAATTGAAAAGGGCTGTCACTTCAGGCATAAGTATCTTTGATGAGAAGCACTTGTGCCAGGGAGAAGGGACAGCCTTATGACTACAGAGTGTAACCAAGAATCCTTCGAGTTTCATCCCCTAAATCAACGGCAGGTGGTGGGTCAGTTTGACGGGGGCGAGATCACGACCGACGCCGGCGGGCTGCTGTTGCGCGAGGTGGAGAAGCGGACGAGAATCATCGAGCGCTTTGCAAGCTGTTTTCGGGAGCATCGGGCGGCGGGGCACATCGAGCACACGGTTCGAGAGCTGGTGGCGCAGAGAGTCTATGGGCTGGCGCTGGGCTACGAAGACTTGAACGATCACGAGGAGTTGCGGCGCGATCCGCTGCTGGCGGTGCTGGCCGAGAAACCGGATCCGACCGGCGAGAGTCGAGTCCGAGAACGGGACTGGGGCAAAGCCCTGGCGGGCAAGAGCACGCTGAACCGGCTGGAGTTGAGCGGGGCGGCGGTCGAGGACAAAGAGCGCTACAAGAAGATTTTGCTGGAGATGGAGGCGGTGGAGGGGTTGCTGGTGGAGCTTTTTCTGGAGGCGCACCCGGCGCCGCCCGAGGAGGTCGTGCTCGATCTGGATGCCACGGACGATCCGCTGCACGGCCAGCAGGAAGGGCGATTCTTTCATGGTTACTATGGGCACTACTGCTATCTGCCGCTGTACATCTTCGCGGGAGATCATCTGCTGTGCGCGCGTCTGCGGCCTTCCAACATCGATGCCTCGGCGGGATGTCGGGAGGAAGTCGAGCGGATTGTGGCGCAGATTCGGCAAGCCTGGCCGGGTGTGAAGATCACGCTGCGAGGCGACTCCGGATTTTGTCGCGAGGAGTTGATGGCCTGGTGCGAGCGGAAGCGGGTGGATTACGTGCTGGGGCTGGCAAAGAACGATCGGCTGAAGGCGGAGATCGCGGATGAACTCGAACAAGCTCGTCAGCAATATTCCGGGACCGGAAAGGCCGCGCGCGTCTTCAAGGAATTTCGCTATCAGACGCGGGAGAGCTGGTCACGGGCGCGGCGGGTCATCGCCAAAGCCGAACATCTGGAAAAGGGCTCCAATCCCCGTTTTGTGGTGACCTCACTCGGACCGGAGCCGTGGGAAGCCCGACCTCTTTATGAAGACCTCTACTGCGCGCGGGGCGAAATGGAGAATCGGATCAAAGAGCAGCTGATGCTGTTTGCTGACCGCACCTCGACGGCCTTTCTGCGTAGCAATCAGATTCGTCTTTACTTCTCCTCGATGGCCTACATGCTCCTGGCGGCGCTGCGACGACTCGGCTTGAAAGGCACCGATCTGGCACAGGCGCAAGCAGCAACAATTCGCCTGAAGCTGCTGAAGATCGGGGCTCTGATTCGGATCACGGTGCGTCGGGTCTGGGTGTCGCTGGCCAGCGGCTATCCCTACGCCGAGTTGTTCGCGCACGCCTACGCGCAACTGCGCGCCTCACCCTTGCCCGTCGGCTGACAAATCTAAAAACCACGCTTGTTCACCTCTCAACGCGATTCCATCGTCCGGGCCGACGTGTGCCGGTGCGGCCCCATCCCGCACATCAAACAGCCCATAGGCGAGTCATCTCCGCGTCAATACCCCTGTGGTCGTCCTCTCTTGGGTGGTGCGCTACTCCTAAACCATTCCAGACTGCCCAAATCGCAACCCAACCCCGCTATTCAATTTATCGGTGAGAAATGCGGGTTAAAGCTGAAAATCCCATATGTCCCATTTGGGGCAGTTCTGATGCTGCCTAGCCTACTTAGGTTTGCGCACTTCCGCGTTGCGCGTAGAAGTACCTGAGGTTCCCAGCCTGTGCACCCTAGGGTCACGGCTAATGCTGGGCGTCCCGGTCCGTTGCGCAGATTTGCCGCACCCTATCTATTCTCAGCCGCTAAATTAATGAGCTCTGCCGGGCTGCGTTACGGAATCACTTCAACATTGCCCTGACCTTCAGCAATTCCCGTGTCAGTTCCTGTTTCTGTTCCACCACCCGCTTAGGAACGGAATATGGAATCTCGTGAGGAAGGGGCGGCGGGGCGGCGGCGATAGTTTTCTGCAACTCCGGCAGAACTGACGGGTTGCTGAGAGCGCTCACATAAAGATGGGTAATCCGCGCCAGCGCGGCCAGCCCTTGCGGATCCAACTTC
>JAJYLL010000034.1 GCA_021787735.1 Acidobacteriota bacterium
CGCCGTTGAAGGAGTCCGGCAGGGCCGGCCGGCCGGAATGCCGATTGAGGTTGAAGTCAGGACGCGGCAGGAACTTGATGAGGCAATCGAGTGCGGTGCGGACATCGCCTTGCTCGACAATATGACGCCGAAGGAAGTAGCGGAGTGCGTCAGTTTTGCCCATGGCCGCCTGCTGCTGGAAGTGTCGGGCGGCGTGGGCCTGGAGAACATTCGCGCCTATGCTGAGGCGGGAGTTGACAGGATTTCCGTCGGTGCTCTGACCCACTCTGCGCCTGCTGTCGATATCCATTTCCTGATCGAGCCCTTGTAGCAAAACCCGGCGCCGTGTTGCCGGATTTTGGCTTTGCGTGATACTTTCCGGTCCGTGCGCTGTTGGGGGCAGGCATGACCACTGGAATCACAGATCACAAGATCGATCGGCTGGTCCACCTGCTGGCGAAGAACGCCACAGTGGTGGTGCCGGGGCCCAAGATCGCTTCTGAGATTGGAGTTTCAAGGTCCACAGTGTGGGAGTGGATCGAAATGTTGCGGACACTGGGCGTGGCGATCAAAGGACATCCAAGGCATGGTTATCAGCTTGAGAAATTGCCTGACATCCTGGTTCCCAGCCTGGTGCGGGCCGAAATTCCGCACGCCGAAATCGGGCACAAAATCATCCATTATTTCCGCACAGAATCCACCAACAGCGTAGCGCTGCAACTGGACGCTGAAAACGGCCCTCACGGTCTTGTGGTTATTGCGGAGGAGCAGACGGCCGGGCGAGGGCGGCTGGGCCGCAACTGGTATTCCGAGAGGTCGAGCGGGATTTATGCTTCGATTCTACTCCGGCCGCCGTTGTCTCCTGCGGCTGCTCCTATCCTGACCCTTTTGGCTGGCGTAGCCGCGCAACACGCCGTCCGTTCGGCTACCAGCCTCAGCGCGGATATCCGCTGGCCCAACGATCTGCTGGTGAACGGCAAAAAGGTTTGCGGAATACTTACTGAAATGAAGGCCGAAGTCGATCGGCTTCACCTGGTCGTGATTGGCATCGGGATCAATGTGAATAACAGCCGAATGCCGGAAGAACTTGCAGAGATCGCGACCTCACTTGCGCTCGAAGGCGGCCGGCAATATTCGCGCCTGCATATTCTTGCCGAATTGCTTCGTGACGTGGAACGTCACTATCATATGCTGTTGAGGGAAGGCCATGAGGCGGTTGTCCGGGAGTGGGCGGCGGCATCGAGCTATGCGGAGGGGAAACGCGTCCGCGTGAAGGTTCCGGGAAGTGAATTTCACGGCGTCACAATAGGTCTTGACGCAAGCGGCGCCTTGAAAATCCGCCGCGACGACGGCCGGCAGGAACTGCTAGTGGCAGGAGAGATCACTGAATTGAGATAGGTACGGATTCGCACCGTTCGATCCGGAATGCTTCTTGGAGCGCAGGGAGACTATGCTTCTTGTCATTGATATTGGCAATACGAACACAACGCTGGGAGTTTTTGAAGGGCAGGAATTGTGCGCGCAGTGGCGCCTCTCCACGAATCGCGACCAGACGGCGGATGAGTATGGCATCCTCAGTCGGAACCTCTTTACGCTGGGCGGCGTCCAGCCCGACGCTATCAAGGCGATGATGGTGTCAAGCGTCGTGCCGACGCTCAATCCGGTCATTCAGGAGATGGCTGAACGCTATTTTCACCTCAATCCGTATTTTCTGGGTCCCGGGATGCGCACCGGGATGGCGATCCACTACGACAACCCGCTGGAAGTGGGTGCGGACCGAATTGCCGACAGCGTGGCAGCGTTTGAGAAATACGGCGGGCCTTGCATCGTGGTAGATTTCGGCACGGCCATCACTTTCGACGCCATCTCTGAAAGAGGCGAGTATCTCGGGGGAGTGATTGCGCCGGGGATAGGTATTTCAGCGGAGGCGCTGTTCGCGCGCGCGGCCCGACTGCCGCGCGTCGAGATTCGCGAGCCCGAACGCATTATTGGCACTAATACCGTAGCCAGCATGCAGGCCGGGCTTTTTTATGGTTCCGTAGGGTTGGTGGACGGCGTTCTTGACCGCATGTGTGCCGTGATGGGCCCGACGACGCGGGTGATTGCCACGGGTGGCCAGGCCGGATTTCTTGCCTCCGCACTGAAGCACAAGCCTCCGGTTGATCCGTTCCTTACGCTTGAAGGGTTGCGGATCATTTACGAACGGAATCTCTCAGCCGCCCATCGCAAATAGCATTGGAAAATTACTTTAATTACTTCACCGAAATTGAAGAGTGTTTCCAGCGGGCGCGGGGTGCTACTACCCTGCTTTCCACTCTGGACTGGGCACTCATTGAAGCCTGGAAGGAAGCAGGCATCCCTTTGGATGCCGTGCTGACCGGGATTGATCGTACATTTGAGAAGTACCGCAAGCGCCCGCAGCGATTTCGCAAAGTTAACAGCCTTGCCTATTGTTCGCAGGAAGTCTTGCGCGCCGCCGAAGAAGCTGGCCAGGCTGAAACAAATGTCGGCCGGGAAAAAACAGAGCGAGATGAAGAGATCTTTGCAAGGAACGACGTTATCAATTTTCTCAAGCGCAACGCCGAGACCCTTGAAAGCGCTGCGCGGTCGCAGGAAGCCGAGGGCCAAAACGTTCTGGCGCAGGATTTCAGCGAGGCCGCGAAAACGCTTGAGGGAATCGCCGCAGGCGACGCGACCGGGGACGCTGATCCCGAAGCCCTTGAGCGACAGTTGACAGCCCTCGAAGACAAGCTTTCAGCTTCGCTCACACGCGCTGCGCCCCTCGAACTGCTGACCGCCTTCCGGACTGAAATGGACCGCGCCATGGGTTCTTACCGAAGAAATCTCGGAAGGGGTGAGACGGAGTCGCTGGAGAGGCAATTCATCAAGAAGGGTCTCTTTGAACATTACAATCTTCCGCGGTTGAGTTTGTTTTATATGTAAGTCCGCGGTCGATTAGCTATAGCTATTCGATCCTGTGTGTTCTGGTTGTTGAGGCTGATGGACAGGGGATGATCCGTGCCGTTTGAATTCTGCCCGCAAAAACTGGTTTATGGCGGCGAAGCGCTTGGCCATGCGGAGGGACGAACGGTCCTTGTGCCTCGCGCGCTGCCGGGCGAGCTGCTTGAGGTTGAAACCGTCCGTGTTGCCAAAGGTGTTGTTCATGCCAGACCCGTGCGTGTTCTGGAAGCGGCGCCTGAGCGCGTCAGCCCGCCCTGCCGCTACTTCGGCCGATGTGGCGGTTGCCATTATCAGCATCTGACGATCGAGCAACAGGTGCGCTGGAAGTCAGAGATTGTACGCGAGACGCTGCAGCGAATTGGAAAGATCAGTTGGGACCGCGAAATCCCCGTCCACCAGGCAAGTCCCTGGAATTATCGCAACCAGGCCCAGTTGAAGGTGGTCGCAAGCGAATCCGGTGAGGTTACCCTAGGTTTTTTCGAGGGCGAATCTCACCAGCTTGTCCCGATCGACGAATGCCTGATTCTTTCGCCTCGCCTGAACCAGGCTCTGGACCAGCTTCGCTTGCCCCAGCTTCTCATGAGGTTGCGGGGCTGCTACGAAGTTGAGTTGCAAGCTGATGATCAGGATGAAAAGGTTCGAATCACTCTGCACGGAACGCCTGACGCGGGCGCGCCTGAACCGCTGGCGGAAGGGCTTATAAAGGAAGTTGACGGCGTGGTGGCGGTGGCTTTCAGTGCCGAGCGGAGCACGCAGACGTTTGGACGACCTGACTTCACTTACCGTGTGGGCGAGTTTACGTATCAACTGAGTGCCGGAGCTTTTTTTCAGTCGTCACGTTATCTGCTTCCGGAATTAGTGGCGGCGGCAACGGATGCAGCACCCGGCGACATGGCGCTCGATCTCTACGCGGGAGTTGGGTTGTTCACTCTGCCGCTTGCCTGCCGCTTCCGGCAGGTGATCGGCGTGGAGTCTCATCCGGCGGCTGCGCGCGACCTGAGAGCAAACGCAGCGAGCCACGGGTTAGAAAATGTTCGCGCTGTCGGGCAGGCAACTTCAGAATTCCTTCGCCGGTATGCGCAGGGCCGGCCCGACCTGGTGATTCTCGACCCTCCACGCTGCGGAGCAGGCCAACCGACGTTGAAATATCTGGTTGATTTGCAACCGAGACGTGTTCATTATGTTGCGTGCCACCCGCCCACCTGGGCGCGTGACCTGTCCTTTTTGCTCAGCAGGAATTATCGTCTGGAAAGTGTTGATATGCTCGACTGCTTCCCGCATACCTATCACATCGAGTGCATGGCGCGTCTTATTCGCCAGGACCGGCCTGCCTGATGAAAAGTCCCTTGTTGATTCTGGCTGCCTGCTTTGTTGTGGGCGTTCTGGCGGCGCATGAGTTCGGCCCCGGTTTTCATGCTATCCCCCTGCTGTTTGCCGCTGCTTCCGCATGCCTTCTGCTTGGGCTTCTTTCTCTTCGCCGGGAGTGGATTCTGGTTCCCACTTGCCTGGCGCTTGCGGGTTTCATCGTTGCGGGCGTTGCGGCCGGCGTGAGTTTTCAATACCGATTCCTGCCCAACGACGTTCACAACCTTGCGGGCTGGGGCGTGAACCTGACTCGAAACGTTGAGACTGAAGGCGTCATTGCGAGCAATCCGATTCGCGGGCATAACAGTTACCGGTTTGACCTTGAGTGCCGAAGAATTGCGAGCGATGGAAAATGGCGAAGTGTGCGGGGAAGGATTCAGACCCGCTTGTACACACCCGCTAACAACCGAAGCTGGTCCGCTGCGGAGAACCTCGACCTCCGATACGGTGACCTGATTCGGGCTCCGATCAGGTTTCAAAGGCCGTGGGTATATCGAAACCCCGGAAGCTTCGATTTTCGCTGGTGGCTGGAAGCCGTCAACGATGTTTCGTGGGAAGGCGAGATCAGGAGTCCCCTTTTGGTTCGGAAGCTTTCCGCGTCGCAGGCGCCTCGTTTCTCAATGCTCGTCGAAAACGTCCGGGCCCGGCTGCTTCATGGGATTGACGGCTTGTATCCTCCGTGGTCGTCTCAGGGACGCGTGGGTGGAGTGCTGAAGGCGATCCTGCTCGGCGACCGTTCTTCACTCGGCTCGAACACCGTCGAAAATTTCCGGCAGTCAGGACTCTACCATTTGCTGGTGATTTCGGGCCTGCATGTGGGACTGCTGGCGTCAGTGCTTCTGTTTTTCTTATATCTTTTGCGGGTGGGCGAATCGTGGAGAGCGGGATGCCTTCTGGTCTTCCTGGGAACGTATTCGCTGTTAGTCGAGCAGCGGGCGCCGACGCTGCGCGCCTCGCTGATGATCGCGGCCTATTTGCTGGGCCGATATCTTTATCGCGATCGGTCGGCCTTAAACGCGGTCGGACTCGCAGCGCTGATTCTGCTCTTTCACAGGCCGGCCTGGCTTTTTGAGGCAGGATTCGCGCTGTCGTTTTCAGCAGCCTTGCTGATTGCAGGCCTCGCGCTTCCTGTCCTTCAGCGCACGACGATTCCTTATCGGAACGCGCTGTTTCGCCTGAAAGACCCGGAGCGAGACATCAACTTGTCGCCGCGCCATGCCCA
Organism: Acidobacteriota bacterium; assembly: GCA_021787735.1. Classification (GTDB taxonomy): domain Bacteria; phylum Acidobacteriota; class Terriglobia; order UBA7540; family UBA7540; genus SCRD01. Next base: position 5,528 of record JAJYLL010000034.1, read on the forward strand.
ATTCCGGGTAGCGATGCGCATGGCGATTGGTGGACTCAAAACAAAGTTTCCTTGGCTTGATCGGCATCCTGTTCTTTGCGAACGGATGGTCACAGTCCCATTCCGAATTGGCTTGTGGGTTTTGGATCTGGTGCTGTTTTCGACCATCATTCAGATTGGGCTCCTGATGCCCATGGCGGAGACTTTTCATCGGATTACCATCGTCGGAATCGGTTTGAATACGCTCGCATTTCCTCTAATGACGTTGCTGATCGCATTGGCCGTGCCTACGGTGGTGCTCGCGGCGACTTTCCCGATTTTTGCTGTGCTGCCTGCGAAACTCTTGTTCTGGCTTACGAGTGCGCTGCTGGCTTTGACCGAATTCCGGGGTGAACCCCTGTGGATGTCATATCGCGTTCCGGGTCCGCCACTGTGGGTGGCCGTGGGTTTTGCGACGGCGCTAGTTGCCGTTGCACTGGCGCTGGGCCGCAGCAAACATGTCCTGGTCGTCTCCTCCTGCCTGTTTATAACATTCGCTGCGCTGGTCGTTTCATATCCATTCGCCCCGCGAATTCCGCGAGGCGTGCTTGAGGTGACGGCACTCGATTGCGGCCGGGGCCAGGCGATCTTCAGTGTGCTGCCGGACGGTACTACGCTGCTGGTGGATGCCGGCGGGCAGGAACGCTTCGGACCGGACGTCGGCCGGTGGAATCCGGGTGAAGAAATTGTTTCTCCTTACCTGTGGTCACGCGGCATCAAGAAGATTGATATTGCGGTTCTCGGTGGAGGCGGTGATGAGAACGTCAACGCCATGGCGGCGATTCTGCGCAACTTCAAGGTAGGGGAGCTCTGGCGCAGTTCGATGACGCACGATCGCGATGCCCTTGCGCTGATGGATGCGGCGCGAGAGCGGAATGTTCTGATTCGTGATTTATCAGCAGGTGATGGCCAACGCCCGGTGCGGGCCTGCATCCGGGTGTTGTGGCCACGGTCGGACTCGCACGATCCGCAACTGCCGCTGAGTGATAAGTCGCTGGTGCTGCGCATTGCGGATCGCCAGAGTGGCATTCTCTTGCGTGGCAATACGGATGAGCGCGTTGAGAGACGATTGGTGAAATCCGGGATCGACCTTTCCAGCAAGGTGCTTGAAGCCGCGGGCCCGCTTTCTGAAATGACCTCTCAAAAGAAATTCCTGGAACTGGTGAATCCGCGGATTGTGCTTGAGACCGGCCGCAGCGGCAAAATTCCGCAGAGGAGAATGTTCGTCCACGCTGATACTCCGGGTTCCGTGGACATACCAGTATTTGCAACTGCGACCGACGGAGCCGTCACCATCGATCTGACGGGGCCATCTCTCACTGTCCAATGTTATGGAAGTTCCAAGGTTTTCAGATGGCCGAATACGGCAGGCCCTGCTTTAAGGTCTCCCGGCCTATAATAGGAATCTGGGGATTCAACTAAAAGCGGGGTGACAGTGGCAAGCGAAGCGGAAATCCAGGAAGAAGCCAGAAAAGTCAGAAGGCTTCAGCTCGTAATGGATCTGGTGACGAGCACTCTTCAGCAGGAAGACATGCCCATTGAGCACGCCGCCGAGATGGTGGCGGCCACCCGCCAATTCGCCCTCGATCTTTTTCCTGACAAGGGACAAACGTTTGACCTGATCTACCGTCCCCGGCTGCAGCGGATCTTATCTGAGAAATACAAGATTATTTGAGTACTGCCGTGTTCTGTGTTCCTTCCGTCTTTTCGGCAGGAGCGCCCGTCTGGGAATATCCGGGCGGGGCCGGAGTGACCGATGTCAGCGTGCCGGTGATGGCTCCCAGCTTCAACGTGGCACGAATTCGCAAGGGGTAGTGATATTCGTCGTCGCTGAACCAGACCACTAGTTTCCCCTTTTTCTTCTCATAAAGGTTGCCGAAAACGGAGGGCTCGACCCGCAAAGCCTCATGGACGCCGAGCGGGGTCTGAATTTTCTGTTTCTCTGTAACTTTCGCCACAACCGTCCTTGTTTTTGACCCGTCATTCACGGCGAGTTTCAACTCTTGGCCAACGTGCAGCGGCTGGCTGCGGACGTAGTAGAACGCCGTGATGATGTCCTGAGCGCATGGCGGAATTGCGTGCTCGTCATGCTTGGGCGGATTCTTTCCGCCGTCCGCGTCATGCTCATCCAGAATCGCCAGGCCCCGTTGGTTGTCGAATGTGATCTTTGTAATTTTGTGCCGGTGCCCTTCGTTGATCTCTTTGGAGATCTGCACGGAACAGAGCGTATCCGGATTGAAGACGGACCGGAATTTGTCCTGCACCCTGTACAACAGCGATACAAATCCCTGCGATTGGGCCGTGGTTGTAACTACAAAGGAATCGCCGGAGCCTTCCTCGTTCTTGCTGAGCGTTGCGGTAAGTCTACCTGCGGGAAAGACGGACCAGTTTACATCGTATGTAAGCGTTTCTCCGGGGCTGAAGGGCCGCGCCTTGTTCTCTTCGTGTTGCGCGGCGCCAATTGTTCCAGCCGTCAGGAGGAATGCCACGGCCATCGCGATGCAGGACCGGCAGAGTGTCATACTTGGCTTAGACGCATTTCACCATTTAAAGGAAACCTGCGCCCTTATTAACGTAGCAGAATCTTTGCCACCAGGAAAATGATTCCAAAGAGATAGCCAAGTGCCGCTTCGTACTCGCGGTTCTTGTGGTAGCGTTTCCAATCGAACTTTTCCTCCGAAAGTCTTACAGGTTTTCGATGCGGAAGGAGCAGCGGAACGGCGGCTGCGTATTCCTCGAAGGGCTTGCCAAAGCGCTGCTGCAGGTTTCTTTCTTCGCGGCGCATGACAGGGAGATACACCGACAGAAAGAACACCACAAACACCACGCCCAACGCCCACTGCGCGCCGGCCAGGACCAGGCCGATGCCGATCAGCAGGCTGCCCAGATACAGCGGGTTGCGCGTGTAGGCATACGGACCGCTTACGGCAAGGCGTTGATCTTTCTGCAGGTGGCCGGCGGCGTAACCGCGGATTCCCATGCCTGCGAGGGCCACGATTGAACCTGCAATCAGCAGCGGCACGGTCGGCTGCGCAAAAACAAGATAGGCAACGCCCAGCGCGAATCCAAACGGCACGCGCCACCGCGCAACAAAGTCTGAAAAACCTTTAGCCATGGCTTCTACCCAGCCGCTGGAGCGCCGCTTTTACAACGGACTCAACGCTGACTCCTTCAAGATAGTTCAAATGTTTCGAATGAGCTTCACTCTTTGCCGGCCTGGAACCACAAAGGATGATGTCTGACGGATTGAATGGACCGTTGCGCTCCGGAGTGTTCCGCGGATCAGCGGCATTGAAGATGACCACAATCGGCGTGCCAACTGCCGCTGCAATGTGGAGCGGTCCGGTGTCGCCCCCTATCAGCAGTTTTGCCCGCCGGGCGAGCGCAATGAACTGCAGCAATGTGCTTGGAAACCACTTTGCGCGCGTTGTGTTTGCGCCCGCGATTATGTCCTGCGCCACTTCGTTTTCCTGTGTCGAGCCCGTCACGAGAATATCAAATGGCGCCTGTGCAGCCAGGGCGGCAATCAACTCAGCGTAGTTTACTGGAGCCCATCGCTTGGATTTCCATCCTCCGCCGAAATTGACGATGATGAAGTCCCTTGTACCTAGTCGATCGAGTTCCGCCCGGACGGCCTCTCGGTCCTGGGACTGATCTGGCAGGGGAAACTCCCAGTTTGATGATTGTGCACCAAGCTGTTCCACGAGCGACAGGTTGATTTCAATAATGTGCGTGCAGTCCCTCGGTGAAACGCGCTGCGTGTAAAGAAGCGCGGCCAGCGGCTCGCGCAACGAAGCCCATGCAAGGCCGATACGCTTTCTGGAATGGCTCAGGCGTGCAAAAATCGCCGACTTCATCAGCCCTTGGAAGTCAATGGCGGCGTCATACGGATATTCCCGAAGCGCTTCGTACCCCTGCATGATTTCCGCCATCGTGCTGCCCGCCGTTGGGGTCTTTCTCCAGCCGAGAGTATCCAGCTTGATGACGCGGCTGACATAAGGATTTCCTGCAAGGATCTCCGAGTATCGCTCTTCCACTGCCCAATGGATTTCTGCCTGGGGATGTGCGAGGCCCAGCGCCGCCACAGCCGGCAGGGTGTGGACAATGTCTCCGATGGAGCTGAGACGGATAACGAGGAAGCGCTCGCGGGATTCCGGCATTTTTGTTTCAGATCGATGTGGATGATGCGCAAGTATGGCGGAGACTGGCTTGCCAATTCTTCCGGGCGCTACCACTCCACTCTTTTGAGTCTTGCGATCCGGGCCAGCACGTCGCGTGTTGAATGGTCTTTCGGATCGCCCACAATTACAACACGGCCTCCCCAGTCCTTGACGACTCCGCATTCCGGTACGGTAGCCTCTGTGTAGTCGGTCCCTTTACAGTGAACGTCAGGCTTCAAATCGCGCAGGATGTTCTCGGCGGTCAGGTCGTCAAAAATGACGACGTGATCCACGCATTCCAGCGCCGTCAGCAATTCGGCGCGTGCGTCTTCCGGAAGCAACGGCCTGCCCTCGCCTTTCAATTGCCGCACCGAATGGTCACTGTTAACGCCCACCACGAGCGCGTCGCCCTGTTGCCGCGCCCCTTCCAGATAGCGGACGTGCCCCACGTGAAAAATGTCAAAGCAGCCGTTTGCAAAAACAACCCGCCGACCCGACTTCCGCAGCCGTTCGCCGAGCGCTACAACTGCTGTGCGTGGGACAAGCTTGCCCGTCATGCGTTCCGTATGGCCTCCTTGAGTTCGCGCACCGTGACGGTAGCCGTCCCGCGCTTCATCACTACAAGGCCGCCTGCGCAATTGGCCAGCAGCGCAGCGGTGGAAAAGCCTGCGCCCACCGCAAGCGCCAGCGTAAACACCGCCACCACGGTATCGCCTGCGCCGGTGACGTCCACGGCTTGGTCAGGACCGAAAATCGGAATCAGTTGCGGCTTCTTTCCGCGTTCGAACAGCGCCATTCCGTCGCGCCCACGCGTAATCAGAAGGGCCTTCAGCGATTGCCTCTCCAGCATGGTATGCCCAAGTTCAAAGAGCAGAGCGGTATTGTTCCCGATGGTCTTACCGTACGCCGCTTCTACTTCCGGCTCATTGGGAGTTGCGGCCGTGATCTGCGAGTAGGTGTGAAGGTTGTAGCGCGAATCCACAACCACCGGCACTTTGGCGTCCCCGATCCGGCGTCGGAGCGACAGGACCTCGGAAGCATCTGTGGCTCCGTAGCCGTAGTCGGCGATCAAAACGCCGGTCTTGCCGGCCAGCAGCCGGGCGACCCGACGGCTGACAAGCTTTCGCAGTTCTTCCCGGTTGTTTTCCGGTGGCTCGCGATCGATGCGGACAATCTGCTGCCGCTGCCAGTGGCTCAGACCTCCGAGGATGCGTGACTTGGTCGGCGTAATGTAACCCTCGACGCGCAGAAGCCCTCTCGTGGAGATGCCCTTGTTCCTGAAGTATTCAAAAAGCGTGAGACCGGTGCGGTCATCGCCGACTAGGCCCACCGGCGTGACCCGGGCACCCAGGTCTGCCAGGTTGTTTGCGGCGTTGGCTCCGCCGCCGGGCACAATGCGGCAGTCGCGCTGTTTCAGGATCAGGACCGGCGCCTCGCGCGATACCCGCGAGATTTCACCATAGATGAATTCGTCCGCGACCATGTCGCCCAGCACGACAATGTCCTGGCTGGAGAACCGGCCCACGGTTGAAAGCAACGATGCCCGGAATTTGCGCGTGAGGTTCATAGAATGATTGATTGTGCCACGGCACCCGTATCGGCGGAAACATTCAATTCCCGCAGAACGAGTTTTGCAGCTTCCATCAGGTTTTCTGCAATCAGGTCCGGAATTCGGGACCATTCCTGGCGGCGGTACTCGTACTCGCCGCGTCCGTAGCCCGTCATCAGCATTACAGTTCGTGCTCCGATGGCGAAGCCCATTTTCATGTCGCGATAGGTATCGCCCACCACATAGGAACGGCTGAGGTCGATGCCAAACCGCTTTGCCGCTTCCTCCGCCATGGCGGTCCCGGGCTTGCGGCAGCGGCATTCCTGACGAAAACGCTCGACAACGGCGCTCGGATGGTGCGGGCAGTAATAAAAAGCGTCCACGCTGGTGCCCGCAGTCAAAAGCGCATCTTCTACCATACGGTGGACTTGCAATACGATCTCTTCTGTGAAGTATCCACGCCCCACTCCCGACTGGTTGGTCACAACGATCACAGGGAGCCCCGTGGACTTAAGCATGCGGACGGCTTCGGGCGCATAGGGATAAATTCTGGCGCGGCTGATATGGTTGATGTAGCCCACCTCATCTGTCACGGTGCCGTCGCGGTCAAGGAAAATCGCCGGGCGAAGGCCGTTTGCACCTTTCTCCGGTCCTGATTGCTGCACCGCCACTTCACGATTGTGCTGCGGGTCGGTCATGCGTCACTCCGTATTCCTTGATTAATCCGAGCGCGGTGCGATGGACTTCATCTACGGTCACGCCCTTCATGCACCGAAAGTCGATGGGGCACTTGCGCAGTCCGCAAGGGCTGCACGCAACCGGATGCTTGATGACCCTGGCCAGCGGACTGACGGGCCCTGTGGCAGTTTCGTCCGTGGATCCGAAAATGGCAACCACCGGCAGTCCTAACGCTGCGGCCAGGTGCATGGGGCCTGAATCGTTGGTGATCACCAGGCGGCATTGTACCAGCAGCGCCATCAACTGGCGCAACGTGGTTTCCCCCGTCAATATCACCGGCGTATGGGTCATATTGTGTGCAACCTCTTCCGCCAGGAGTTTTTCAGACGGTGAGCCGAAAATTAACACGTCCGCGTTGAGTGCTCCAATCAGGCGGTCCGCCAAGTCGGCGTAGCGTTCGGACAGCCAGCGCTTGGCGGGACCAAACGCCGCACCGGGCGTGAGTCCCACCAGAAATCGCGGCCCTCCTAATCCCAGGCTTTTGAGCTGCCTTGCCGCCCAGGTCTTTTCACTGTTCTCGACGCTCAGGTGAATTCTTTCAACCGGCTCAACCCTTTCAACAATACCCGCGCGAAACAGAAGTTGCAGATAATAGTTGCTCTGGTGGCCGTAGTGCGCCGGGGAGGGCACGGGAATCGAATCGGTCAACAGAACGCCGCGCGCCTCAAGCCCGTAGCCGATGCGGACAGGAATGTCTGCTCTCCAGGACATCCAGGCGGCGTGAAATGCGTTCTGGAAAAGGATCGCCATATCAAAATGCTCTGTCCGAATCTGTTCCACCAGTTTCGCAAAGCCGCTCGGGCCGCGGTGCTCGCCTGCCGCATCGTACACAATGGTTCGGTCGATCGCCGGATGGTTCTCATAGAGGTCCGCCACCCAGGGTTTGACCAGCAGCACAATTTCAGCCGACGGATAACGCTCCCGCAAGGCCTCCAGCGCAGGCAGCGACATCACTCCGTCGCCAACCCAGTTGGTCGCGCGAACAAAAATCTTTTCGGGATTCTGAACAGCACTTTTCTGCATAAATCAGCTATCCGCAGACCGGGTGTTCACGCCCGGGGCATATCTTTTAATCCTACCTGTTTTTGCTCGATGCCAGCCAGAAGTAGTTGTTCAAACTGCTCGGGGTCGTGGATCTCCGCCTGAATGGCGCAAGCCAGCAGCGGATGCTGAAATTCCAACTGTGGCGAAAGATTCATCAGGTCCTTTTCAGTGGTCAGGAAAGCCGCAGCACCTTTTTCAGTTGCGGCCCGGTTGAGCCGGCGGACGTCGTCCCATGAGTAAATGTGATGGTCACGGAACGCGATTTCTGCAACCGGTTGGAATCCCCAGCGTCGCAGATCAGAAAAGAAAGCACCGGGGTTACCGATGGCGCAAAATGCGCAGACCGGCCTGCCTCCATATTCGCCGGGTTTGATGGCCCGGCCGCTGACACTCTCAACCAGGCTGCGAAGGCCCGTTGAGCATCGGAAGATCGGAGCCCCGGGATTGATTTCTCTCACCCGTTTCTCTGTTTCAGCCTGGTCTCGAATTTCCGTCCGCGTCAGAACGATAATGTTTGCTCGCACAAGCGCGGAGATCGGCTCGCGCAGCCTCCCGACAGGGAGCAAAGCGTCGTACAAAACATCCTGGGTGACGTCGATGGCGACGAGATCAATGTCCCGTGCAAGGGTGAAGTGCTGGAAGCCGTCGTCCAGAATGTGGACGTCCACCCCGAACCGCTCTTCGGCCACTTGTCCCGCCCGAAAGCGGTCGGCACAGATGATGATTGGGAGATTCGGCAACGACATGGCCAGCAGCGCCGGTTCATCGCCGGTTGTGCGGGCGTCAGGGTTCCTCTGCGGCTGTGGCTCCAGCACAATCAGGTCGGTCCTCCCTTTGCGGCGGTAGCCTCGCGTGAGGATCGCGGGTTTGCGGCCGTTGCGTAGCAGTGTTTCCGCGACCAGCGCTACAAGCGGAGTCTTTCCGCTCCCGCCCACGGTCATATTTCCCACGCTGATGACAGGACGGCCGAGACGCCTGGACCTGAGCCATCCCTGCTGGAAGGCCCGCCGCCGCAGGCGCGCCCCTGCTCCATAAAGACTGGCTAGCGGCATGAGAGAGCGGTTCATCAATCGGCTCACGGCAGGGGCGCGACGGTCGATTGCGGCGCGCCGAGCCATTCCTCCAATTGGTTCATGATTCGCACCGCAGCGCCAGCCTGCTGGTTGACAACTCCTTTGGCCTTTTCTCCCATCAGGCGCGCGTCGTTCGGATGATCGAGCAGGTGCAGAACAGCATCAGCCAGCGCATCCGCGTCAGCTACCTGGACTGCTCCGCCCGCACGCAGAAACATGCTGGCGACATCCCGGAAGTTGTGCATATGCGGGCCAAATAGAATCGGCTTACCCCAGAAAGCGGGTTCTACCACATTGTGGCCGCCGGTTGGAACCAGGCTTCCTCCAACAAACACGATGTCCGCCATGCCCACAATTTCCGCAAGCTCGCCGATGGTGTCGAGCAGGAGAATCTCAAGCTGCAAAATCTGACGGCGCATTTCATCATCATTTTGCGAAAGGGTTGTGCGCCGAATGCATTTCAGTTGCTGCTCCTGCAGTAATTTGGCCACTTCGTCAAAGCGCGCCGGATGGCGCGGCGCGAGAACCATGATCGCGCGGGGATGTTTTTCGCGGACCTTTCGCCATGCCTGCAGCACCAAAGGTTCCTCTCCACGCATGGTGCTGCCAGCTACAAAAACGGGACCTCGATTTTCCGCGGCCAGGGCATTCCTTATGCCGGTGCCAAAACTTCCAAGCGCAGGAGCGCGACCGTCAAATTTCAGATTGCCGGTTACAACCACGCCGTCCGCCCGTGCACCCAGCGCCTGGAAGCGTTCCGCATCGGTCGCAGTCTGGGCACAGATTCGCGTGATGTTGTGCAGCACGCGGCGCATGAAAGGGCGTCCAAAACGGTAGCGGGGGAACGAGCGCCGACGGTTTTCAGCAGGGTGGGCCACAGTTCTGTTTCAACAATCAAGAGGACGGAAGGACGGATCTGCTGAACCACGCGTTGCACGGCCCATCTCCAATCGAACGGCAGATAGAACTGGCCGGCGAGGCCCGGCAGTTTCATCGCGCCGGCTTCGCGTCCCGCCGCCGTCACGCTGGTCAAAAAGATTCTGCGGTCCGGATAGCGCCTCTGAAGCTCTTTCACCAGACCGGTAACTGCCAGGGTTTCCCCCACTGAAACTGCGTGGACCCAGATCGCGCCCGTTGTGTCCTGGCGGAAGGCCGCTGGCAGATAGCCAAGCCTTTCGCGCCAGCCGGCCAGTTCCTTTCGCCCCCGGTGGCGCCACAGATAATACGGTGCCATCAGAACAAAGCCGATGCTGAATAGAATGCTATACAGTCGGTACATGCGAGGACAAGGGCAGAGCGGGAACCAAGGGCTTTCAATCCAACCAGAGCCAATTATAAGAGGAAACGGGGAGAATCGCTATTGAAACCGGTTAGAGGCACACCCCAACGCTGTGAGGATCCCGGCCTCGGGTTTACAGGATTACCGCAAAGTGGAAAGAGAGGCGCCACAGGCAGTGGCGCCCCCGCGCTTGCAAGGCTCTTGTTGGTTATTGGTTGTAGTGCGCAGCGTTCTTCTCAATAAAGCTCTGCCATTTTTCCGGCAGGTCGTCTTGAGGGAAGATTGCTGAAACGGGGCAGACTGGGACGCAAGCACCGCAGTCGATACATTCGACTGGATTGATGTAAAGCATTTCGGCGTCTGCATATTCTGCTTCGTCTTTACGAGGGTGAATGCAATCCACCGGGCACACGTCCACGCAGGCGGTGTCTTTGGTACCGATGCAAGGCTCAGCGATGATATAGGCCATTCTAACTTCCTCCGCAATTATTTCCAGGGTGTTGGGTGACACCCGGTCTGAATCTAAACTAATTGAAGCTCATGAAGAATGCGACGACTTAAGTCGGACTCCAGGCAGGCTCGTACACACCCTCCCAAAACCAACCCGACATTATACCCCGGATTGACACAAGATCTTGCCGCTTTTCCCCAGGAAGATTAGGATGTGTTAGTTCCCATGACTTCGCTCGATGCCATCGCGACTTTACGGCGTGTCCCCTTTTTTGCCGTCCTCGGGGAAGAAGACCTCGCACGCCTTGCCGGCCACTGCGTTGTGCGGAGCCTTCGCAAGGATGAGCTCCTTTTTGCCGAAGGCGATCGGTGCGAAGGGATGTATGTGGTCCAATCCGGCGCCATCAAGATATTCAAGATGGCCGACTCGGGGCGCGAGCAGGTTCTGGTGATCGAACGCGCAGGTTCGACGGTGGGAGAGTTGCCGGTTTTTGACGGTGGCAACCTGCCCGCCTCCGCAGCGGCGCTCGAAGATTCCAGCCTGCTTTTTCTTCCCAAGCGCGAGTTTCTCAGCTTGTGCCGGCAGAACTCTGAAGTCGCCTTTGCGGTGATCCGGTCGCTTGCGTGGCGTTTCCGTTATATGACCTCGCTGGTTGAAGAGCTATCTCTCAAGGAAGTCAGCCACCGTCTGGCGAGGTTCTTGCGCGACCGGGCGCTCACGGTGGGAGTCCGGACGCGTCGCGGAGTCGAGTTCCCGCTCGATGAAACCAACCAGCAGATTGCGGCCGAAATCGGAACCGTGCGCGATCTGGTTTCCCGGAACCTCCGCCGGCTGGTCGATCGCAAGATCATCAAAATGGAGCGGCGGAAAGTGATTGTGCTGAACATGGCCGATCTGGAAGAGCAGATTGCCGGGAGCAAGCGCGCTTCCGGATAGCGGCGCTAACTGCCGGTTCGGTTCAGAATTTCCTGACCTGCTCTCGAATTTCTAGACATGTTTTTCTTGGCTTGAAATCAGGCTATTTGCGTCTTGCTTTCGCCTTCGGCAACCCGTACTCTATAGGGCTGTTTTTGCCGATATAAGGAGTGAGCGTGAACGCAGACCCATCGCGTCTGGTTGTATTCACCGAGAGGGAGGAAGGCCCTGTTTGTGGGCTCGACGAGAAAGTGATCCGTGCGGCTGGCGGCTCCCTTCGCTATGCAAAGGCGGGCAGCCTGGATGAGCGGATCGCACTCGCCAGGCCCGCGGAGGTGCTAATTGTCAGTTCGGCCGGGATGACGCGGGAATTCCTTGGAGAACTTCCACAATTGAAGGGAATTGTGCGGCTGGGAATCGGTGTGGATTCCGTCGACCTCGATGCCGCCACTGACCTTGGAATTGTGGTGGCGAACGTGCCGGAATTCTGCCAGGACGAGGTGGCTGAGCACGCTCTGGGCCTGTTGCTGTCAGTGACCCGCAAGATCGTTCTGGCGGACCGTATGACCCGCCAGGGCAAGTGGGCCGTCGGCATCCAGGAGAAAATGCTCCCGATGCGGCGGCTGAAGGGGCAGACCTTGGGGCTGGTTGGTTTTGGCCGCATTGCGCGGAAGCTGGCTGGCATGGCCAAGGCCCTGGGACTTCGGGTTATTGCGGCAGACCCTTATGTTTCTCAGGAAGAAGCGGAAGCCGCCGGCGTAGAACTTCTGCCATTGGCGGACTTGCTGCCGCAAGCCGACATTGTCTCCCTGCACGTTCCACTTACACCCGAGACTCGATCGCTGATCAACGCGGACGCCTTTGCGCTGATGAAACGCAGCGCCATCCTGATCAACACGGCCCGTGGTTCGGTGGTGGATGAAGTAGCCCTTGAAGAAGTGCTCGCGAACGGCCGACTGGCCGGGGCGGGTCTGGATGTTCTCGATCGCGAGCCTCCGCTGATTCCTCATCCGCTACTTGAATTCGACAACGTCGTGGTGACGTGCCATTATGCCTCGTGCAGCTTTGAGGCTTATGCCGATCTGCGGCGAAGCGTGTCAGATCAGGCGGCCCAGATCCTGCGGAACGAGTTTCCGGTGCATCTCGTTAACGCGCAGGTGAGAGATCTGCCGCAGTGCCGGCTGCGAAACCACGGGGCTGAAGCGCCTGGCACTGAGGGTTGATTCCAGGCCTCGAATCGGAAAAAGGAAATCGGCGGATAGAATGCCCGGGAGGCAAAAAAGCGAAAAACCGACGATCAAAGTAGTCCTGGCGGGGAATGTCGCCGCGAAGGGGGCGACAGACCTGGCCGCCCTGATCAAGACTCCTGCGACACTCTATCCCTTTCCCGTTAGTCGTGAAAATCCCAGAATACTCAAAGCAATTTCTGCTGCCGATGTGGTGATCGCAAACTTTTTTACGGAGAGCATGGCCCGCTCGGCACAGAACCTTAAACTGCTTCAAGCCCCTAATGCGGGCATTGATTCCTTCAGGACGGACCTGCTTTCACCTCACACCTCGGTCGCCAATGCTTATTTCCACGGGCCGGCCATTGCAGAGTACGTGCTGATGATGATCCTTGCCCTGAGTCGTGACTTGCTGAATCTTGATGCGAGGTTCCGGAAGGGGAACTGGGAGGGCTCCTGGATCGGGGGTGAGCCGCCCGATGAGGAGGTCCTAGGGAAGAGCCTGGGGCTGATCGGCTATGGCACCATCGGACGCGAAGTGGCGACGCGTGCTCGTGCGCTGGGAATGTCTATCAAGATCATCAGCGCTCACCCGCCAAAACGAAAGCCGCGAGATGTCGATTTCTGGAAAGGCCCAGCGACGCTGCCACAGCTTTTGAGAGAATCGGATTACCTTGTTCTTGCCTGCCCTCTGGACAAGGATACGCGCGGCCTAATCGGGCCGGAAGAATTTGCTCAGATGAAGGACAGCGCGTTTCTCATCAACGTGGCGCGCGGCGCGGTGGTTGAGGAAGAGGCTTTATATCGCGCGCTTAAAGAACGCCGGATTGCGGGCGCGGCCCTTGACGTCTGGTATCGTTATCCGAAAGACAAAAAGCGCTGCCTCCCTTCGCGTTTTCCATTTCACAAACTGACCAACCTGATAATGACCCCGCACGTTTCGGGTTGGATGCTGGGCACGCGCCAGAAGCGGCTTCAGTTGGTCGCCGAAAACGTTGATCGCCTGGCGGCAGGGAAGCCCCTCCTGAATGTCTTGCAGGGGCCGCAAAAGCACACCCATTCAAAGGTGAAGACCTCCCGCTGAAATCTGGCGCGAAAACAGGTCACGGATTTGCCGGGTGCACACGGGGCAATCGTGCGTCCACCGGCGGCAGGGGTGGCAATGGCGCGTGCGGCTCGGTCTGATACCAGTAGGCCACGGAATAATAATTGTCAGCGCGGTTGTTGGCCGTCCCATGCTCGATGGTTGCGCGCAAAGATTTGGTGAAGGTTATCGGCGAATCCAGGTGGAAGCGGTAGACCGACCACCGGGACCCTTCGAGTTCCGGCCCCACCACCGGGGCCCCGAACAGCCCGTAGTCAAACGGTTTGCCGCCAAAATCCCAGGCGCCGAGGAAATAGTCTTCCGTTCCGGTGCCGTTAATTGAGGGCAGTTTCTCGCCGTCGATGAAAAACATATCGTCGCCCTCGCCCCACCAGCCATCCTGATTCTCAAGGATTGACATGGTAACGCCGACAAACTGCCCGCGACCCTTCGCGTTGACCCAGACGTAGTTGTCCTTGCCGTCCAGGTTCTTTCCATCGCTAGTGACAGCCGTGCACGGAGCACACTGGTTATATTCCGCGTGGAAGTAGAGCGTATCTTCCGGCAAGGGCTTTGAATACGCGCGGTAGTCAATGTTGAAATAGAGAGCTTGAATGGGTTCCTTGCCCTCATTCGTTACGGTGATGCGGGCGTGCTTCTTGAATGGCATGGGGAAAAAACTGTTGAGAGCCTTGGCCTCTCCTACGGCCAGCGGAACCGACTGATAAGCGAAGTAATCGCCCAAACCGAGGCCGAAAAAGTCGCCGATGGGAGCCTCAACGCTGGGATTGGTTTCGCCATCCCAGTACATGCGCAAGACGATCTTCTTCAGGTGAAAGCGCTCGGCATCCGCAATGGTGAACCAGACGTGAGTGATCACTCCGGGGCCGGATTCGTCGAGGACGGTGAAAGTCTCTCCCGGGGCCACGTGGCGGTAGTCGGCGTTGCCGCCCGTGCGGTCATAGCTTGAGACACGCTTCAGGACGTAGGAGTGCGGCTCAGGGAGTTGTCCCAGCCAGTCGCTGAAGTTCTGGGCCATGGCAGGCATCGCCAAGGCAAGCATAATGATCAAGGGTACGGCCTTCCGCATCGGTTCCTCCAAGTCTGCTGAAGTCTGGAAAAAATGAGTGCGGCGCGATTCTATCACAGGACGCGGGGAAACGCGCATCGGCCGTCCCGACCTGCCGCGGGTGGTTTATACTCATTTCAGGGCGCGGCGGGACGACTTTGGCCTGCACCGCCGCCCGCGTGAAGCTCCATTTGATAACCGATGAAGACGCAACACCAGTCCATGGGCCTCAAAGTGCGCGAAGTGACCAGCGCAACCAATTCGCTGGTGAAAGTGTTTCGCCGCGCGCTTGCCGAAGGCCTTACGCGTGACGGCTGGCTTTGCGGCGAGGGTCCGTACTTTCTTGAAGAGGCTTTGAAATCCGGCTCGCGGGCGACGGTTCGCAGCGTTCTGGTTTCAGCCGAGGCCGCGGAAAAGCACAGGCCGTTGCTCGACCGGCTTCCGGCGGAATCGGAACTGGCGCAAATTCCTGACCGGCTTTTTCATCAAATCGCCGGGACCCGCACGCCGCAGGGCGTCGCGGCGATTGTTGAAATGCCCGCTTTCGACCTGAAGACTGTGGCTGCATCCCGGAACGCTATTCTTGTCATCGCCTGCGGGCTTCAGGACCCGGGCAACATGGGGACCATCATTCGCAGCGCCGACGCCCTGGGAGCCTCGGCCGTCATTGCGCTGGCGGGGACAGTGAATCCGTTTAACCCCAAAGCTGTGCGGTCCTGTGTCGGCTCCATTTTCCGGATGCCCGTGTTTGCTGGCCTGAAACCCGAGACGGTTTTCAAGCTCCTGCGTGACTTGCGCGTTCGCATTTTGGGGACCGATCCACACAGCGCCGTCGCTCTATCCACTGTGGACTTGCGCGGTTCGATTGCACTGCTGGTGGGGCAGGAAGCCGCAGGCCTGCCTGCTGAAATTTCACGCGAGGCGGACAAACTTCTCAGCATCCCGATTCGCGCACAGGCAGACTCGCTGAATGCAGCGATGGCTGCGGGCATTTTCCTTTACGAGGTTGCGCGCCAGCGTAAATTTCAATTTCAGCCATGAGCCTTTTTGAAACACAACCTCCCGAAGCGCAGGAGCAGGGCCGCCGCCCGCTGGCGGACCGCATGCGGCCTGAAACGATTGAGGAATACGTTGGCCAGCTTCACATCCTGGGGCCCGGGAAACCGTTACGGCAGCAGATTGAGCGCGACGAACTGGCTTCAATGATTCTGTGGGGACCACCCGGGTCAGGGAAGACGACGCTGGCGATGATTGTGGCGCGCAAAACGAAGAGCGATTTTGTTCGCTTCAGCGCCGTGCTTTCCGGAATCCGCGAAATCAAGGATGTGATGGCCGCCGCCGAGAAGACGCGCCGCTACGGCCGGCGAACGATCCTTTTTGTGGACGAAATCCATCGCTTCAACAGAGCGCAGCAGGACGCTTTTCTACCTTACGTCGAGCGCGGAGACATTGTGCTGATCGGCGCGACAACCGAGAACCCATCCTTCGAGGTCAACGCGGCGCTGCTTTCACGCACCAAGGTTTACATGCTGTCGGCGCTTTCGACAGATGAGGTTGTAACGCTGCTCCGGCGCGCCTTGCAGGACGAGAAACGCGGGCTGGGCGGCGAGAAGGTTGTGATCTTGGACGAATTGTTGCGGCAGATTGCGGTGTTTGCAAACGGAGACGCGCGTGCTGCCTATAACACGCTTGAGGCCTCTGTCGCAGCCGCGTCCCGCGACGCCGAGGGACGCGCGAGCATTACCGAAAAGCTGATCGAGGACGCTATCCAGCGCAAGGTGCTGCTGTATGACAAGGCGGGCGAAGAGCACTTCAACATTATTTCCGCGCTGCACAAATCGGTGCGCAATTCCGATCCGGACGCCGCACTCTATTGGCTGGGACGCATGTTGGAGGCGGGCGAGGACCCTCTCTACGTTGCGCGGCGGCTGATCCGCATGGCGTCGGAAGATGTGGGCATGGCCGACCCCAAAGCTCTGGAGGTGGCCGTGGCCGCCATGCAGGCAGTGCACTTTGTGGGACTGCCGGAGGGTGATCTGGCGCTGGCCGAGGCTGCGGTCTATCTTGCGCTCGCGCCCAAGTCGAATGCGCTCTACACGGGCTACGGCGAGGTGAAGAGCGATACGCAGAAGACCGTGGCGGAGCCCGTGCCTCTGCACCTGCGAAATCCCGTCACCGGGCTGATGGCGAATGTGGGCTATGGCAAAGGCTACCAGTACGCCCACAACGCCGAGGATAAACTGACCGACATGGAATGCCTGCCGGAAAATCTCCGAGGCCGCCGTTATTACCAGCCCACCGACCAGGGCCTCGAAAAACGGCTGAAAGAAAAGATGCAGGCGATTGAAGAATGGAAACGGAAGCGGCGGGGAGAGTAGGTGCGACGGCATGGAAAAGATACCGATATCAAAATTCAAGGCGACTTGTTCGGGGATTTTGGAATATGTCCGGCGTACAAAAAAGCCAGTCCTCATTACCCGCTTTGGTAAGCCCGTCGCTCAGGTTGTCCCGCCGACTCCCGGCGCAAAACCGGAGGACTGGCTGGGTTCACTGGCCGGGACGGGGCGCATCGTGGGTGACATTGTATGTCCCGCAAGTGAAGAAACCGACTAGAGAGGGCCACCGAACATTTCTCGCCGCAACCACCCGAGTGCGGGACCTCACCTTCGTGAGCGCGGATAAACGGCTGATTGAGGCGCGGCAGTGACCTGTTCTGGCTCGTTAACGCTCTGTGCAGCCTCCGCCCGCCGGGCTATCCCCCCCTGCTTGCATTTGAAACTGCGTGGGATGTATATATTAGTGGTCTTAGTTTCGCGGTTATAGGCCGGTGAATGTGCGCCCCACAAAGGACCTTTTGCACGGGCCATCCGCGAATTGGTCGCCCGCTCCCTGCTGCGAGCTCGGGTCTGATGTGATGCTGGAGGTGGTTCGAATGCGGCGTGCGTGTGCGAGAGTTTCAGTGAGCCTGCTGTTTATTCCGATATTCCTTGCCTCTGTTGGTTTGGCGCAGGTTGCTCGAAGTGTGGCAACAAAGGCATTTCCCTCCGTCGTCCTGCTCGTTATGCAGGACCAGCACCATCAGCCCGTTGCTCTCGGAAGCGGTTTCTTCGTTCGTCCAGGGATAATTGCGACGAACGTGCATGTGATCAGGGGTGCAGCGACAGGATATGCAAAGCTCATAGGACGGGAGACAAAGCTCGAAATCGTTGGTGTTGTAGGCCTCGACTCCGCGCACGATCTGGCACTGCTTTCTATAGCTGGAGGCGCGGCGCCGCCCCTCTCGGTCGGCGACAGCGGATCTATGCATGTTGGCGACGAGGTGTATGCGGTTGGCAACCCGGAAGGGCTCGAAGGTACGTTTTCCGATGGCATAGTGAGCGGTATCCGCAAGATAGGGGGTGAGAGGCTGCTGCAAATTACGGCCCCAATTTCACCCGGAAGCAGCGGGGGACCTGTCCTCAATGCCAATGGGAAGGTCGTCGGAGTAGCCGTAGCCACGTTTCGTGGTGGGCAAAACCTAAATTTTGCGATTCCCTCCGCCTATCTATCAACGCTCATTGCCTCTCCCAAAGCGCCCATTCCCCTGCGGCAAGCTTCGGCTATCGGGCGGCGAGTCTCGGTCTTCAGTCAGCTTGGGGGATCAAATACTGAAGGGGTTGTTGGCGGCGAGGTGGTATGGACGTACGGGTTTGGTCTCTCAGGGGATTACTCGTTCTCACTGCGCAACGAATTGGGTGAAACAGTGAAGAACGTCTATTGCATTGTGGTGTTCTATGACTCCTCTGGACATCCCATTGATTTTGATGTCGTCCATTATTCAGGTATCATCCCTCCAGGTTTGGCGGCGAGAGTAACAAGCAGCGTGGACAGCAGTATTCAGAAACTTACCACCGCTTTCAAATCCTCTACTCCGTCGACCAAAGTGAAGTTCAGGATCTTAGACTTCCAAATCGTCAAATGACTGCGGTGGCCTTTGCCTGGCCGGACGGGTTTTCTGAACCGAGGCGTCAGGGGGACGCGGGAGGCGTTCGCGGTTGGTTCGATGTTGCGGCGGGCTAGGGGGGACGTTTTCGGCCAGCGATCCGAGGCAGGGCTTGACTACGCGAGCCTGGATTCGTCCAGGAGAAAATCCCTGATTTCGTCCGGGCTGGGCTCCTGCTCGGCTCTGGTTCTTTTTAGCTCCTTCACCCCAATTTCGTAAACACGCTCCGCTAGGCACCCAAATTTCGAAAACAAGCTTTGATCTGAGTTCTGCCTTATCCGCTCCTCGATAATGTAGTCCTTGCATGCGCTCCACCATCGCGTCACGTAGAAACTGAACGTCCCCCACACGAACCTTTCGTCCAAATACTCCAACTCGAAGAACAAACCCATGTCCTCAAAGAAATTCATTACATCTTCACGTATGTCTTCGTGGGGTGCATCGCGAAGCAACTGCTCTGCCAAGCGTTTGCGGGATCGCATCATTCTGACGTCGTCAAATCGATCCGACAATTTCAGCTGGAGCCTGAGTTTAATGTCGGTGCGGAGCATGTCTGTTTGCTGGCGCGCCATTCGAAACGTCACCACGACGCCCGCCCAAGCTGCTAGCGCGATAAGGAGTTCGACGTACAACATTTTGCATAGTGTAACAGGTACGGGGTCACGTGGCCAGAGCCCATTTGTCGGCCTCGCAGCTCTTGGGCACACTGCGGGCGATTCCTCTGGTCCGAGAAGTGAGTTGACGCTGCTGTTAAATTCCCTCACACACAAAGTGTTTGGCGTGTTCTTTCAAGATGCAGCGGTCCTGGACGACTTCCAGACCTGCTTCGCGGGCGCGCCGGGCAGCTTCTTCATGCTGGACGCCTTCCTGCATCCAGACGACTTTGGCGCCTTTGCGGATGGCGCTTTCCACAACTTCCGGCACAAATTCCGACCGGCGGAAGATGACGACCGCATCGAAGCTTTCCGGAACGTCGTCGAGTGCCGGGTAGCACTTTTCACCCAGTACGGAAACTTCGTTGGGATTGACGGGAATGATGCGGTAGCCGTGTGACTTCATGTAGGAACTGACGCCATAGCTGGCGCGGTTATGCTTGGAAGACAGGCCGACGACGGCCAGTGTCTTGCAGGTTTCAAGAATGGTTTGGATTGTGTCTGGCATGGCAAACCCTCAAGCCTGAAATCGGTGGCGTTGAGTTTGTCCGTGGACCCTGCTCCACACCTTCAGTTTACCGCTTAATCCCACGCGCCGGCGCCCTGGCTACCTGAGCAAGAGACTCCAGGAATTTTTCGTTGTCCTCGTGCCTGCCGATGGTCACCCGCAGCGAGGTCGGGAAGCCGTAGAGCTTCATCGGGCGGACGATCACGCCTTCATGCATCAGGCGGATAAAATCTTCTTCACAGTCACGGCCGGTATCTACCAGCAGGAAATTTCCCACCGAAGGTGTGTAGCGAACGCCGGCCAGCGCCAACTCTTCCGTAACAAACTTCATTTCATGCGCGTTCGATTCCACCGAGTGCGCCACGTGCTCCTGATCGTCGAGGGCCGCGATCCCGGCGGCCTGTGCCAGACTGTTGGCGTTGAATGGCGAGCGGACACGGTTGAGCGCTTCGATCAGGTCGGGATTGCCCATGCCGTAGCCAAGCCGCAGTCCTGCCAGCCCGTACACTTTGGAGAACGTGCGCAGTACCAGGACGTTCCTGCCGTTGCGAACGTAATCGAGCGAGTGGGAATAGTCGGGGTCCCGGACGTATTCGTAATACGCTTCATCCAGAACGACGAGCACGCGTGGTGGCAGCGCGGCAAGAAAGCGGTCCATGTCGTCGGCGGTGACCATGCGTCCGGTGGGGTTGTTCGGGTTGGCAATGTAGATGACTTTGGTCCGCTGTGTTACTGCGTGTGCGATCGCCGCCAGGTCGAAGGCGTTTTCACGCAGCGGCGTCTGAACAAGCTCTGCGCCCATCTCCTCGATGGCGAGGCGGTAAATGTAAAACGCGGATTGCGACGTGATGCCCTGGTCGCCGGACGTCAGGAAGGTCCGTGCCACGAGCTCAATCAGGTCTGTGGACCCGGCGCCCAGAATGATCTGCGACATTTCAAGCTGCTGGAATTCCGCAAGCTTCTGCCGCAGATAATAGCCGCCGCCGTCGGGATAGAAGTTGGCCCGGTCGACTGATTGGCGCACGGCCTCCAGCGCTTTGGGCGACGGGCCCAATGGATTTTCATTGGAGGCAAGCTTGATGGCCGAGTGGCCAAGTTCGCGCTCCACCTCCTCAATGGGCTTGCCGGGAGGGTAGGGTCGAATGCGTGTGACCCAGGGCGGGAGCAGTTCGTTGATTGAAAATCGCTGTTTCATGGCCGGTCTCTCGGTGAAGTGCAATTATACGGGATCAGGGCAGGAAATGATCGCAGAGTCTCAGGACGCGAACGCCGATTGCTGCGGCGCCGTCAATTGAAATTCTAACATTCAGCGTTCAGGACCGGCTTCAGTTTTCCAGTGTCGTAAACGTTCAATTTCCGGCGCGCTCAGGTAACGGAACTGTCCTGGCGCCAGACCGCGGTCCGTCAGAAACGCAAAGCGAACCCGCTTCAGCTTGACTACGCGCTGGCCCGCGCGCTCGAACATTCTGCGCACCTGGTGGTAGCGTCCCTCCACCAGGGTAATTTCATACCACGGCTTTTCGCGTTCGGAAACCATGCGAATCCTGCAGGGTTCTGTGGGCCGCCCATCCAGCACGATGCCGTGTTCGAGCCGGGCAAGGTCTTTGGGCGCCGGCTGGCCTTCCAGCTTGACGCGATACGTGCGCGGAATCCGGGAAGTACGGGAAGTTAGAGAGTTCGTTAGGTCGCCGTCGTTGGTCAGCAGCAGCAGGCCGGAAGAATTGTAATCCAGGCGGCCGACGGGATAGACACGCTGCCTTACGCCTTCCAGAAGTTTTATGACCGTGGGGCGGCCCTGCGGATCGTGCACGGTTGAAACATAACCGGTAGGTTTGTTCAGGAGAATCACCAGATGGCCGTGACTTCCTGGCAGCGGCTTGCCGTCAACGCGGATCTTGTCGCGGTCGGGATCAGCCTTCGATCCGAGTTCTCGAACAACCCGGCCGTTGACGCTGACGCGCCCCTGCACAATCAGTTCTTCGGCTTTGCGCCGAGAGGTGATGCCTGCTGCAGCAATGATTTTCTGTAGCCGCTCCTCCATGGTTGATGCCGTTAGGACCTGGTTTCGTCGGGCGAGGCTTTGTCTTCGCCCTCTTCGTTGTTTTCCGCAGCAGGATCCAGCGTTGCCACCTCTCCTGCGTCTTCTTCGGGCCCGCCTGCAGTGGCTAGTTCAGGTTCGTTCGTTTCGGTTGCCTCGGCTGGCTCGGCGTTTTCTGTAGCTGCTTCCTCGCTTCCGGCCGCAGGCGGTTCTTCTGCCTTTAGGCTTGCTGATGGCTCCTGCTCAGTGGGCAGGTCTGAACCCAGCGCCTGCCGCGCGAGTTCTTCAAATTCCTTCAGGCTGGGTAATTCACTGGTATCCTTCAGACCAAAGTGGACCAAAAAATCCTTTGATGTGCGGTAGAGGATGGGGCGGCCCACCACATTCTTTCGCCCTGCGGTAACCACCAGCTTCTTCTCAAGTAGCGTGTGAATGACTCCGCCGCAATCGACGCCGCGGATCTCCTCGATTTCCGGAACAGTGACGGGCTGACGATAGGCAATCACCGCCAAGGTTTCGAGCGCAGGCTTTGAAAGCTTCACCAGCGGCTTGAGGCTTTTGACAAAATTCCGCAGCACTTCGTGGTGTTCCGGCTTGGACGAGAAGCGGTATCCGCCTGCGACCTGCCTGACTTCGACCCCGTGGCTGGGTTGCGAGTACTCCTGGATCAAGAGTTCAATCTGCGCTTTTACCCTGTCGCGCTCCTCGCCCTCCAGCACCTTGACGATAGCGTCCAAGGAGACGGGCTCCGGCGCGACGTAGATAATGGCCTCGATCAGTGCTTTGAGTGTTTCATCCTTCAACATGTTTTACCAGTCTTAGATTTCGCCCAGACTCTCTTCCAGGTCCGCGGCGTTCACCGAATCGACGATCTCTTCAAAACGCTTGCTCTTCACTGCACTGATGGGAGCAAACAGATCGTCCTGCCGAAGCTGAATGGCGTGCAGCCGCACCAATTCCAGCAGGGCCAGCAGTAGCGCGATCAGCGCCTGCCGCCAGACATAGCCGGCGGCGAGGTCTTCAATTGGGACGGGTCCCGAGCGCTCGCGCATCACCTGCTTCACGTGCTCAAGCATTTCCCGAACGGAGATCTGCTCGCGGCGTATGTGAATCTGCGGGCGTTTTTTCGCGCGCTCGATGATCTCCCGGAAAACAGAGATCAGATCAAATACCGAGACTGCCAGTCCGGGCTCGTCCTCCGCCTCAGTAAACTCGTCGATTCCGGGTTGCGACCATGTGGCTTCTTCCACCGTCTGCTTGGACTTCAGCATTTCGGCAGCGTTCTTGAACTGCTCATGCTCCAGCAGGCGCTGCACCAGCTCGGCACGGGGGTCCTCCGGCTGCTCCTCGGCAGGTGCCGTCGGGTCCGGCGGCAGCAGCATGCGGGACTTGATATAAATCAGCGTCGCCGCCATCAGGACAAACTCGCCCGCAACATCAATGTTCAATTCTTTCATCAGCCGAAGATAATCGAGATACTGCCGCGTGATCTTGGCGATGGGAATGTCGTAGATGTTGATCTTCTGCTTGCGGATCAGGTCTAGCAGCAGATCCAGCGGGCCTTCGTAGGCCTCCAGCTTGACCGGCGGCGCCGGCGTGTCCGCGCGCGTGGTCCGCCTGGAAGGCCCGGCCTCAGGTCCCTGCGCCTGCTCAGTTTCTTCCGGTACTCCCGGATTGGGTTGGCGGTTGTCATCCATCATTCACGCCAGCTTCGTTGCGGTCCTCACCTCGTTCATGGTTTCCTGCACAACCCGCCGGGCTTTTGCAGTGCCGGCGTCCAGCACATCCCAGACCTTTTGCGGGTCGCGTTCGTAAACGCTGCGGCGCTGCTGAATGGGCGCGAGATATTCGTTCAGTTTTTGGGCCATCATCTTCTTGCATTCAACGCAGCCGATTTCTGCCGTCCTGCACTCGCGGTCAACGCGTTCGATCACGTCTGCGGCTGAAAAAATCTTGTGGTGATCAAAGACCGGACATTTCTCCGGATCGCCGGGATCATGCCGCCGCTTGCGGGCGGGATCGGTCATCATGCCCCGAACCTTCTTATCGACAACATCCGGACGGTCGGAGATGAAGATGGCGTTGTCATAACTCTTCGACATTTTGCGCCCGTCTGTGCCGCGCAGGCGGGGGCTGGGCGTTAGAAGTGATTGCGGCTCCGGGAAAATCTCTCCGTAAAACTGGTTGAACCGTCGCGCGATTTCGCGCGTCAACTCCACGTGTGGCACCTGATCTTCGCCCACCGGAACGTACCCGGCCTTGTAGATCAGAATGTCGGCGGCCTGCAGCACCGGATACCCCAGAAAGCCGTAAGTGTGCAGGTCGCGTCCCTGCAGATTGTCGAGCTGCTCCTTGTAAGTGGGCACGCGCTCCAGCCAGCCGAGCGGCGTTACCATGCCGAAGATCAGATACAGCTCCGCGTGCTCAAGCAGGCGCGATTGCACAAAGAAGGTGGCTTTTCCCGGGTCGAGTCCTACGGCCAGCCAGTCGGTCACCATCTCCTGGATGTTTAACTGCAATTCCGATGTGTTGGCGTATTCCGTGGTCAGCATGTGCCAGTCGGCTACAAAGTGGAAGCTGTCATACTTGTCCTGGAGCTTGACCCAGTTCTGGAGCGCACCCACCAGGTTGCCCAGATGCAATTTGCCCGTTGGCCGCATGCCACTCAGCACCCGCGGCCGCTTGCTTTCAGCCTGTACCATATGATGGAGTCCCTGTTATTTGTTCCGCAGAAGGACAGAA
The DNA here is from genome assembly GCA_021787735.1 of Acidobacteriota bacterium. Classification (GTDB taxonomy): domain Bacteria; phylum Acidobacteriota; class Terriglobia; order UBA7540; family UBA7540; genus SCRD01. The sequence continues at coordinate 30,057 of JAJYLL010000034.1, forward strand.
ACCTGCCCGCTATCCTGCTCAAAGATCAATTTCTCATCGTAACATAGGGGTGGCGCAAACGCGAAGTTCGGCGGGCAGGCGTGGGTGGCTTGATTTGGGGTATCGTGGCAAGATGATCCCTCTGCATGGTACCTTCCATTCATACACAAACGTACAGGGACAAGGCGAAACCGCCGATAGAAGCATTGAGGAGAAGACATTGAACCGAGTCTGTAAAATTCAAATTGCCATGCTTGCCTGCGGGCTTGCCCTTGTTGGCTGGGCCTGCTCGAGCGCGATCAGCGACAAATCTCCGAAGCGGTTTTCTGTTGCCGGGCAGGCAGAAAAACTTCCCGACGTCTGGAAGTCCTTGACGACGGGGAAGGAATATTTTGTCAGGACGGACAAAACCCACCTCTACGCGCAATGGGTCAATCTTCCGCCAGAGGCGGCGCAGCACGGCGCATACATCCACTCGGCGTGCAAGCTGGAGGGAGCCAAATACACCGGCAACTCCGACATCTACATGCCCTGCGTGGTTGGAGAAGGAAAGAACGCGAAAATTGCCAACACCTGCCACCTGAACCTGAAAATCGAAATCGATTCCGTCAGCAAGGACCGGATTACCGGCCGCGCGCAGACGCTCAAGAAATTCGATTGCGGCGGATGCAAGGTGATTGAAGCCGGCTGGGGAGACTTTGAGTGGGTCCCGGCGAAATAGTGACAGGTTATTCCGATTTCGCCTTCTTGATTTCTTCAATCAGCGGAGGAACGACTTCGAAAAGGTCGCCCGCAATTCCATAAGTTGCGATGTCAAAGATGGGTGCTTCGCGGTCCTTGTTGACGGCTACCACCGTTCGCGAGCCTTTCATTCCTACCTGGTGCTGAATGGCTCCGGAGATTCCCAAGGCAACGTAGAGCCGGGGAGCCACCGTCTGGCCGGAGCTGCCGATCTGGCGGTCCATGGGCAGCCAGCCGCTGTCGCAGATGGGCCGCGAAGCGCCGATTTCTCCGCCCAGTGCCTCGGCCAGTTTCTGAACCAACTCCATATTTTCGGGTTTCTTGATGCCGCGACCTACGGCAACAATGATTTCGGCCTGGCTCAGATCGACGGCCTGTTTGGCTTCTCGAAACTTCTCCTGTGGCCGGGTGCGGATGGCTTCCGGAGGAATGTTGATCTCAACGGGAGTAACGGCTGCCTGGGCGGAGCCGCGTTTGACCGAATCCTCGCGAAAAGCTCCTGCCTGGAATGACACAAAGTACGGGGGCTCGCCGGAAAACTCAACGTCAGCCGAAAACTTGCCCTGAAAAACCTGCCGGACAAAGATCGTTCGGTCGCCTTCGCGACGATACCCAAGCGAGTCTCCAACGAGCGCCCGGTCCAGCGAAGCGGCCAGCTTGGGCGCAAAGTCGCGCACTTGGTAGGTATGGCTGAAGACCACATAACGAGGCTGCCGTTTCTCGATCACCTGACGAAGCGCCAGACTGTAACCGTCGGGAGTGTAAGTGGCAAGCTGCGGCGATTCGACGGTCAGAACTTCCTGGACTCCGGCGCCAGCCAGTTCTGCGGCCAGAGTTCCGATGTTGTCTCCCAGCAGCGCGGCAACGCAGTCCGCTCCCAATTCCCCTGCCAGTTGCTGTGCCGCAGCCACAGCTTCCCATGCAGGGCGCGCCAGCCTTCCTTCCTGATGTTCTGCGTAGACAAGAATTTCATCTGCCATGGTTCGGTTCACTTTCCACGTCGGGAATTTATTCCGCCTGCCATCCTGCTAAATCACTCTTGCCTCGTTTTTCAATTTATCTACCAGCCGCTCGGCGATTTCCTTGGGGCTCCCTTCAATAAACTCGGTCTGCGCCGTTTTTGCCGGGATGTAAATGCGGGAAATCACCTGCCGCGGCTTGAGCGCCTCGGCGTCGAGCCCAAGGTCCTGTGCGGTCAGCTTCTGGAGGGGCTTGTTTTTCGCCGACATAATGCCTTTCAGGGTTGCATAACGCGGCTTGTTGATGCCTGATTGGATGGTCACCACGGCGGGCAGCGGCATTTCAATCCATTGGAACCATCCACCCTCGAGCTCGCGTTTCACTTTCAGACGGTCGCCTTCCGTTTGTATCTCCATGACGATGGTTGAGTGCGGCAGTCCCAAGGTTTCCGCCAGGATGACGCCGGTCTGCGCAAAGCCGAAGTCGTCGGATTGAAGTCCGGTGAGCACGAGGTCGGGATTTTCCTTGCGGATGGCAGCAGCCAGCGCCTTGGCTGTAGCATGCGCGTCCAGGTTGGAAAAAGCCGCGTCTTCAAGGTGCAGGGCGCGATCGGCCCCCTTGGCCAAAGCTTCCTTGATGGCCTGGCCGGCGCGGGCAGGGCACAGAGTGCAGACGACAACTTCGCCGCCCAGTTTTTCTTTCAGCCGCAGTCCCTCTTCAAGCGCGTAAACGTCGGGCTCGTTGACCTCGTATCCGATATCGGCTTCCTCGATCCATGTTGACGCTGCATTCACCCTGAGGATAGCGTCGCGGGAAGGGACCTGCTTAAGGCAGACAAGAATCTTCATGAGGGAAATTCCTCCCAACAGAAAGCTTCAATCCGGCGCGAGCCTGGCTGTACTATTTCGAGTAGCGTTTAAAGACTAGAGCCGCGTTGGTGCCGCCGAACCCGAATGAGTTTGAAAGTGCGCAGTTGATTTCCGCCCGGCGGGCCTGGTTTGGAACGTAATCCAGATCGCATTCAGGGTCCGGATTCTCGTAGTTGATAGTTGGAGGAATAATCTGGTCGCGCAGGATGAGCGTTGAGATTCCTGCCTCGAGCCCGCCAGCTCCTCCCAGTAGATGGCCGGTCATGGACTTGGTGGAACTGATCGGCAACCGGTAAGCGCGGTCCCCAAAGACCGCCTTGATGGCCTTGGTTTCCAGCTTGTCATTGAAAGGCGTGGACGTTCCGTGAGCGTTGATGTAGTCCACCTGACCGGGCTCAATCCCAGCGTCCTTCAAGGCGTTGCGCATGACGCGAATGGCGCCGTCGGCGTCTTCGGAGGGCTGAGTGATGTGAAAGGCGTCACCGGACATGCCGTAACCGACAATCTCACCCAGAATCGTGGCTCCGCGCTGGAGGGCAAAGCCCAATTCTTCCAGGATCAGGATGCCCGATCCTTCTCCGATGACGAACCCGTCACGGTCACGGTCAAACGGCCGGCTGCCCTTTTCGGGCTCATCGTTGCGCGAAGAAAGGGCGCGCATGGAGGCGAATCCGCCGACGCCCATCGGGGTGATGGCGGCTTCGGCGCCTCCGGAAATCATGACGTCCGCGTCCCCGCGCTGAATCAGCCTGAAGGAATCGCCCACCGCGTGCGCGCTGGACGAACAGGCAGTGCATGTGGCGGAATTAGGTCCTTTGGCTCCCCAGCGAATGGATACAAAGCCGGACGCCAGGTTGACGATAGACGCTGGAATGAAAAAGGGAGATATCCTTCGTGGTCCGCCCTTCATCAGCTCCGTATGCTCGCGCTCAATGACATCGAACCCTCCGATGCCTGAACCGATGTAGACGCCGGTACGTACCGCGATGTCCGGGGTGATTTTAAGGCCGGACTGCTCCATGGCAAACTCCGACGCCGCCATGGCGAACTGAATAAACAGTCCCATCTTCTTCAATTCACGTTTTTCAACGTAACGAAGCGGATCGAATCCTTTGACTTCTGCGGCAAATGTGACGGGGAAGCCCGTGGTATCGAAGTGAGTGATCGAGGCCGCGCCGTTTTTCCCGGCAAGCAGATTCTGCCACGTCACTTCGGTTCCCACTCCCAGGGCGCTGACCAGGCCAACCCCTGTCACGACGACTCTACGGGCCAAGTTCTGTCCTCCTGTGGGCCTGTGCCGTCAGTTCTTTGCCGACTTGGCGTGGGCCTGGATGTAGTCGACGGCATCCTTAACGGTCTGGATTTTCTCGGCGTCTTCGTCGGGAATTTCGATCTCAAACGCCTCCTCGAATGCCATCACCAACTCCACGATATCCAGCGAATCGGCACCAAGGTCATCCACAAAATGCGCCGTGGGGGTAACTTCTGCTTCATCGACTCCAAGCTGCTCAACAATAATTTGCTTAACCTTTTCTTCAGGTGAAGCCATTGATATATCCTCCTGACCCTACATGGGGTTGGCTATTCTAACTTTGCGCTGCGGGGGCGTCAAGCTCCCCTTTCGTAGTGGGCGGCGGTGCAGCGCTGAATACAAAAACCGTTCGCCCCGAACTGTCTCGAAACCCTTGCCTTGCTGATTTCGGGCAAAAATCAATCAAGCCATGTACATCCCGCCGTTAATGTCCAACACTTGGCCGGTAATGTAACCTGCTTCTTCCGATGCGAGGAAGCGAACTCCATAGGCAATATCCATGTCGGTGCCCATTCTGCCCGCCGGGATTACAGCCAGCAGCTTCTGGCGCACTTCTTCCGGCAGTTTCTCCGTCATGGAGGTTGCAATAAAGCCGGGGGCGACGGCGTTAACGGTGACGTTCTTTCGCGCGACCTCCGAAGCCACGGCCTTGGTTAGTCCGATCAGCCCCGCTTTAGACGCGATGTAATTGGCCTGGCCAGCATTTCCCGCCCGGGCCACCACCGAACTGATGTTGATGATGCGCCCATATCGCTGGCGCACCATGCCCGACAGCACCTCCTTGATGCAATGGTAGGCGCCGTCCAGGTTTACGCGCAACACCGTGTCCCAGTCCTCATCCTTCATCCGCAGGATCAGGTTGTCGCGCACGATGCCGGCATTATTCACCAGAATATCAATCTTTTTCCACGTTTCCAAAACTTTGCCAAACCCGGCCTTGACGGATTCGGCGCTCGAAACGTCAACGCTCAGCACCATTGCCCGGCGTCCTGCTGCTTCGATTTCCTTTGCGACGGCTTCCATCTTTTCCATGTTAAGGTCGGCCACTGCGACGTCGGCGCCTGCTTCGGCAAGCACCAGCGCGCACGCCCGTCCGATTCCCTGGGCAGCTCCTGTTACTACGGCGACGCGTTCGTTTAAATTCATTGGTCAGTCCTTTTTACAATAAATGAACCGGGGGATTAAACGCTTGTATCCGCCCGGCCTCGAATTTTTACTGCTGTTGCACCGCACCAACCGCTTCATCAAGCGACGCCAGATCGCCCGCGCGCAATGTCTGAGCCTCCCGGTCGATCTGCCGAATCAACCCTGAGAGCACCTTGCCGGGCCCTGCCTCGATAAACAGGTTTACGCCTTCGCGCCGCAGGGCGAGCATCGAGTCCGTCCATCGGACCGGCGAAGTGACCTGCCGCTTCAAACCGTCGCGAACCGCCTCCGCCGTGCGAACAACCGCTGCATCGGCGTTGTTGACCAGCGGGATCCGCGGGTTGCCGATCGCGACCGCGTCCAGATCCACAGCCAGCCGGTCAGCGGCAGGTTTCATCAGGCTGCAATGGAACGGCGCGCTGACATTCAGCAGGATCGCACGTTTTGCGCCGCGGGCTTTTGCAAGCTCGACGGCCCTTTCCACCGCCACCCGGTGTCCGGCGATGACAATCTGCGCCGGCGAATTCAAATTGGCCGCGGAGACTACTTCGTCTCCGGCGGCCTCACGGCAAACTTCATCCACGGCGCCTGCTTCCAGTCCCAGCAACGCCGCCATCGCTCCCTGGCCCAGGGGAACGGCTTCCTGCATATACTCGCCGCGTTTTCGGACCAGCCGAACGGCGTCGGCCAATGCAATTGAGCCGGCGGCCACCAGCGCCGAATATTCTCCCAGGCTGTGCCCGGCCACGTAATCGGGCCGGATGCCTTTCTCCTCCAGCACCCGCGCTGCCGCAACCGAGACAGCCAGAATGGCAGGCTGCGTGTTGGCTGTCAGTTGCAATTCCTCAGCCGCTCCCTCAAAGCAGAGCTTGGAGAGAGGAAATCCCAGCGCGGCGTCCGCTTCCTCAAAAACCTCGCGGGCTTCGCTGAAATTTTCCGCCAGTTCCAATCCCATCCCGGGCGCCTGTGAACCCTGTCCCGGAAAAAGAAATGCTATTTCAGACAAAAAGAAATCTCCTCTACGGCCAGGCTGCGGCCGGGCGCAAAACTAACGCGTCGCCCGCCACTACCAGCGCATTAAAACCGATCCCCAGGTTACGCCCGCGCCGAAGGCGGACATCAAGATCAAATCACCCTTCTTGATACGGCCGCTGCGCACGCATTCATCCAGGCAGATCGGAATGGAAGCCGATGAAGTGTTGCCCACGCGATTGATGTTGGAGTAGACCTTCTCAGCCGGCAACCCCAGTCGTTCGCACACCGCGTTTGTGATGCGCTGGTTGGCCTGGTGGGGAATAAACAGATCGACATCGCCAGCGTGGACATTAGCCTGCTCCATGACCCGGCGCGAAACTTCTTCCAGGCTGCGCACTGCTACTTTGAACAGTTCGTTCCCGCGCATCTTGATGAAATGCTCGCGCGCCTGGACCGTTTCACAGGTTGCAGGACGCGCCGTCCCTCCAGCGGGGATATAGAGATGGTCCGCGAAGGCGCCGTTCGTGTGGACTTCGGAGGCCAGAATCCCGGAGGATGAGTTCACAGGACCCATCACGCCGGCTGCGACCCCATCGCCGAAGATCACGCAGGTGGAGCGGTCCTGATAATCAAGATAACGCGAAAGAAGTTCAGCGCCGATCACCAGCGCATATTTTGACTTACCCGTCTTGACGAACTGGTCCACCACCGTCATGCCGAACAGAAATCCCGAGCAGGCCGCCGCCAGGTCAAACGCGCAGCAGGTCCCTGCGCCAAGTTCGCGCTGGATGATCGAGGCCGTGGCGGGCAACGGCATATCGGGAGAAATGGTTGAGCAGATGATCAGATCCAGTTGCTCCGGCTCGATGCCGGCCATTTCCAGGGCCTTTTTCGCTGCTTTGACTGAGAGGGTGGACGTGGTTTCATTTGGAGCGGCCTGGCGCCGTTCCTTGATGCCTGTGCGCTCCGTAATCCATTTATCGGAGGTATCGACCATTTTTTCCAGGTCGAAATTAGTAATGACCTTCTCGGGCAGGGCTGCACCCGTGCCCAAGATTCCTGTAGCTACCATTATTGCTCCTGAGATGCCCAGTTAATTCTTGCTGAGTGAAGCAAGGGCCAGCTCGCGCTCAATTTTTTCGTTCACCCGGCCTTCGGAAAATTCCGCCGCCACGCGAATGGCGTTCTTGATGGCGTTGGCGTTGGAACCGCCATGGCAGATGATGCAAACTCCCTTGACGCCCAGCAGCGGCGCTCCTCCGTACTCGGAGTAATCCAGTCGCTTCTTCAGCCGGTTGAATGCCCTGCGTGAAAGCAGATAGCCCAGTTTCGAGCTCAGCGTGCTCGAAAGGGCTTCCTTCAGCAGGACCGAAAACGTATCGACGATCCCTTCACTGATTTTCAGCGCGACATTCCCGATGAAGCCGTCTGCAACAATTACATCCACGCGGCCGTTAAACAAGTCGCGTCCTTCCACGTTGCCGATGAAATTCAGGCTCAACTCGTTTAGACGACCCAGGGCCTCGCGTGTTACTTCATTGCCTTTATGCGATTCCGACCCGTTCGAGAGCAGCCCGACCCGGGGCTTATCGGCGCCAAAAATCACCCGGTAATAAATCTCTCCCATCACCGCGAACTGTTGCATGTGAAGGGGCTTGCAATCCACGTTGGCGCCCACATCCAGCAGAACAGACGCCTTGCCGTTTTGCGAAGATGGAAAAACCTGCGCCAGTGCAGGCCTGTCCACACCCTCCAACGTGCCCAGCAGGATCTTCGCCGTGGTCATCACTGCGCCCGTGTTTCCGGCGCTGATCAGACCGTCTGCTTTTCCGTCGCGAACCAACCGCGCGGCCACACGAATTGAAGAGTCCCTCTTGCGGCGGAAAGCTTTGGCGGCTTCATCCTCCATCGTGACGGCTTCTGAGGCATGGACCACTTCAATCCTGAGGTCCTTTGCGCCCCGCTTCGTCAGTTCGCGATGGAGCAGGTCCTGAGGGCCTACGAGAAGGACTTCGGCGTGTCCCGCTTGCGCGGCCTGAATGGCACCCTCGACTTCAGGCAGGGGAGCCGTGTCCGATCCCATTGCATCAACAGCAATCGCGCGCATGGCCTAAAAGTGCCCCCGATGGACGACCTGCAGTAAGCCGGACCGGGTAACGGCTGGCTTCATCTCAAGCCCGTCAGACCGTCTCTTCCACCAGAATTGCGTCCCGTCCGTTGTACTGACCGCAACGGGGGCAGGCCTGGTGCGGCATCTTCGATTCATGACAGTTGGGGCATTCAGAAAGTGACTGCCGTTTCAGGTGGTCATGGGCGCGCCGACGGTTGCGCCGCGCCTTTGAATGTCGTCGTTTCGGATTTGGCATCTTATTACAGTTTCCTTCGCTTCAAGTTGCCTTGCGGTCTGGCTTGCCCTGCAAGGCCGGATTCTTTTTCGCGTGGGCGCCGGACCCGATCGGTTGGCAGCCCACACACCAATCCGTGCCTTCCAATACAGCCCGTCGCCTGAACTACTTTTTCTTCAAGAAAGCAAAAGGTGAATCTTCGTGCTCCGGCGAACAACCGCACTGCCTGACGTTTCGATTCGCCCCGCACAGCGGACAAAGCCCCCGGCAATCAGGCCGGCAAACGACCTTAATGGGAACGGCCAGGAGCACCTGCTCCCTGACCACGTCGCTCAGATTCACACCATCGCCCGAAAAGAAGCCTACCTTCAATTCGTCTTCGCCGACTTCGACTTCTTCTTCGTGGGCAATCTCTTCCATTGGCCGGCAAGGCAGATCGAAACCCTGGTTGATGGGTATTTCGGTTTGCTCCAGGCATCGGTCGCAGGCAGCTTCCATAGTTCCCGAGATATGCCCGCGAATCCGAATTTCTTTCCCGGCCAGTTCGGCCTCGGCGCTCACCTCGAGCGGCGTAGTTTGCCTGAACCCAGCCTCCTGGAAATCAAGAGCGCCGGGCAGGTAGGTTTCCGATACGCTTACTCGGTGAAGCTCCAGTTCCTGGAGGGTGATAAACACTTCAGCCTCACACGTCCAAAATTACAATTATAGCCTGCGGGCCATTCCTGTCAAGAAACGCTGGCAAACCAAGCACTTACTTTCCGCCTTCTAACCGGTCGGTAGAGCCTTGCGCAGGCTGCGCCCTTTCGGGTTTTCCGAAGATCCCAATACCTTGTTCTTTCGACTTCAACCATGTTCCCTCTTGAAATTATCGCCGGAGTTGAATACAGTCTCAACTCTTGAGTGGAAAACTTTAGAAATCTTGCTATTGCACTTCGCGCGGAACTTCCCCAGGCAGGCCTTGCCCGATGGGCATCGGTCTTCCTTAGCCTTTCCGTCCTCACTTACCTTGTTTCTATTGCCGTCACGCAGGCGTTTCTGGCGCTGGCTGGGCTTCTTTACGCAGCACACCTGCTGCGGAACCACCCGCCGCGCATCGCCTTCCCGCGGATCAAGCTGCCGCTGCTGCTTTTCTGCCTGTTCACGGTGATCTCGGTCTTCTGGGCCACCAACCAGGCCGCCGGGTGGTTTGCGGTCCGGAAACTGGTCTTGTTTCTGATTATCCTGCTGGCCATAAATCTGATTACGAGCCGGAGGCACCTGGTTTGGTTGTGGAAAGGACTAGCGATTGAGGCGGCGATTGTCGGCCTGATCGCGGCGGGGCAATTTGTGCGGCAATATCGGATGGTCAGTGCCGAGCACCCGCACCACATTTACCCCTACTTGATCACCACGCGCATTACCGGCCTTATGGGTGACTGGATGAACTTCGGCGGCCAGCAGATGCTGGTATTCATCATGCTTGCGGCCTTCCTGCTTCTGGCTTTGAGGGTGCGGCCGATGTGGTGGGCGGTAGCGGGGGTTGTTGCCCTGTCGATTGCTCTTAATCTGACGCGCGGGGTCTGGCTGGGGTGTTTTTGCGCCGCCGTTTACCTGTTGTGGCTCTGGAAACCCAAATGGGTTCTGGCGCTGCCCGTGCTCGCAGTTTTGATTTACCTTTTTGCGCCGCGCGTAGTCCATGAACGGCTCTGGCTGGCACTCCACCCCACAGACGACCCGGCGCTTGCCATCCGATTTGAAATGTGGCAGGTCGGGCTCAACATGGTGAGGACCCATCCCTGGGTGGGCGTCGGGCCCAATAACATTCCCCAGGTGTATGATCTTTACCTTCCCAAAGGGCGTGCGCCCCTTGCCGGCTACCATTACCATTTGCATGACAACTTCATCCAGTTCGCAGCGGAGCGCGGGCTTCCGTGCCTCTTCGCCTGGATGTGGTTGATGGCCGCGCTGCTTTGGCAAATGTGGAAGGTCCGCGGAAGGTGCAAAACCGGACGATGGATGATTGAGGGCGCCATTGCCGGCTGGCTTGCTTTTGTGGTGGAAGGATTCTTTGAATTTAACTTCGGCACTTCTCCTGTGCTGATGGTTTTCCTTTTTGTCGTTGCGACCCCCTTTGTGGTGGAGCAAATTGAAACCTTCGCCGGCAAGGACCTGCCGGACTTCTGATTTCGAGCGCACGTTTCCGCGCTTCCCGGCTTTGCGCCCTTGCAAGCCCAAGCTTTTCTGCCTGGATGATCCATGACTTCCAAGCGCCAAATGTTCCGCAGTTCGATGGTGGTGGGGACTTTTTCGTTCCTCGGCAGCCTGACCGGCATTCTGGTGGAGATCAGCATCGCCGCCAACCTGGGGCTGACAAAGGCCTCCGACACTTTTTACGTTGCCTTCACGGTTCCTTACATCATTACGAATCTGATTTCTGCCACCGGCCAGTTTTCTCTGGTGCCCTTCTTCTCCTCGCTGGATGCGCAACATCCTGAAGAAGAAATCTGGCGCGGGTTCAGTTACGTAACCAACGTTGTTTTCGTCGGGCTCTCGGCGCTGGCCTTGTTGGGCGCTCTGTCGGCGCCGTGGCTGGTGCGGGGAATAGCGCCCGGATTTACTCCCGAGCAAGAGCAGGTTGCCGCTCAACTGGCCCGCTGGCTTTTCATCATCATCATTCCGGCTGGAGTGGCGGAAATCATTCGCTCATTCCTGTTCAGCCAGCACCGCTTTGCGGTCCCGTCCTCGGCCAATTTCTTCCGCAACGCCACCGTGGTACTCAGCGTTCTGTTCGGCTTTCGGCGCTACCATTACTACAGCATTATTTTTGGATACATGGCAGGCTACCTGCTGCAATTTGCGGTGCTGGGCGCGCAGCTTGTTGTTTCGTTTCCCGTTCGCTATTCCCTCAGCTTTCGCGGTTCGGGAGAAGCTTTCCGCAATCTGCACGGAGCAGGGCTGGCCCAGATGGCAACCGCCGTCTCGTGGCAGGGCGTAGTGGTTGTCGAGAGGATCATCGCGTCGTTTCTCCCGCCCGGCACACTCACGGCGCTCGCTTACGGGCTCAAGATTATGAGCACCATCTCTGAAATTCTGGCAGGCAGCGCCGGAACGGCCGCCCTGCCAAGGATCTCACGCGCTGTGGCCCGCAAGGCGGTTGATGAAGTGCGCGGTGCGTTGCGCGATACGCTGGAAATCAGCCTGTCGCTGGTGGCGCCTCCCATGGTGTTCTGCCTGATGCTCAGTCACAACATCATTCGCCTGTTTTTTGAGCGCGGCCGGTTTACGCATGAAGCCGCATCGCTGATGGCGCTGGTCTTCTTTTACTACTCCCTGGCGCTGGTACCTTTCGCCGCAGTGCGGCTGATGAACTTCTACCTGTTCGCGTGCAATGAAGCTTCATCCTTTTTCAGGCTGGCTATTTTTCAGTACTTGCTGAATATCAGCTTTGACTTGTTCTATGTTGGTGTTCTGCACACCGGGGCGAAAGGCATCCCGCTTGGGATGCTGACCGCCGTCGTTGCCGCCTGCGGTTATGCATGGCAGCGGAACATGGGCAACGTGCGCGAAGCTATTGACCGGTTGCTCGGATGGTTCACGCTGAAAGTTGCGGCTGGATGCGCCCTTGCTGCCGTTGCCGTATGGGCATTGCGCGCGTGGATGGCTGCCCCCGTAAGCGGGCTTGGCAATTTCGTTTACCTGTGCGTCACCTGCGGAGCGGGCAGCGTTGTTTACCTGTTGGTGCTGACCGTGACGGGAATCCTGTCGCCATCGCAAGTGAAATTGCTGTGGCGCCACCCGGCAGAACCCTGACTGGCGTGAATTGCAGTCCTCGCCCGACTGACGCCGCGTGCGACGCCGGAAGCGGTCACAGGAATAATGCGGCATGAAGTCATATCGCGTTCTCGTTGTCAGCAATCTCTGGCCCACGGAGTCTGATCCGGGCTACGGCAGCTTTGTGCAGACGCAGATGGAATCGCTGCGGCCGTTCGGCGTGGAGTTTGACACGCTGTTCATCGACGGCCGCGCATCGCGCTGGAATTACCTGTGCGGCATCGGCCGAATGCGCGCGCTATTGCGGAAGAACAGGTA